>NZ_JBIAVA010000009.1:0-396136 GCF_042893535.1 Streptomyces sp. NPDC001599 | reverse complement strand
GGCCGGCTGACCCCCATCGAATTCGAGACCGTCATGACCACTCCGGCTCTCCAGGCCGCGTGACCGAACCTGTCACCCGAACCTGCATCAGACCCGGCACCGTCAAATCGTGCTGAACTACGTGTCCCGGACGGCCCTCATTTTGACCACCACCGGTCCCCTGAGACGCCTTTGCATGAGCCGGCATGGTGGCCGCGCGCATAGCTGGCCCTCGAACTATGGTGCCCCGCCACATGTGCGCCTGACCTGCGGATTCCTACGGTGTGCCGACACGCAAACGTCCCCGTCGCTCCCCAGGAAGTGGTGCCGATGTCGTCGCCCGCAACCGCTCCACCAGCCCCGAACAACCTCAAGCGCATCGTCGCCGCGTCCCTCATCGGCACCACCATCGAGTGGTACGACTTCTTCCTCTACGGTTCCGCCGCCGCGCTCGTGTTCAACGAGTTGTTCTTCCCGGACTCCGACCCGCTGGTCGGGACGCTGCTGTCGTTCCTGACCTATGCCGTCGGGTTCGCCGCGCGGCCGGTCGGGGCCCTGGTGTTCGGGCACTACGGTGACCGGCTGGGGCGTAAGAAGTTGCTGGTGCTGAGCCTGTTGATGATGGGCGGGGCGACGTTCGCGATCGGGCTGCTCCCCACCCACGCGACCGTCGGCACGGCCGCTCCCGTGCTGCTGACCGTGCTGCGGCTCGTCCAGGGGTTCGCCCTCGGCGGTGAGTGGGGCGGGGCCGTGCTGCTGGTGTCGGAGCACGGGGACGCGCGGCGGCGCGGGTTCTGGGCGTCGTGGCCGCAGACCGGGGCGCCGGCGGGGCAACTGCTCGCGACCGGTGTGCTGTCGCTGCTGACGGCCGTGCTGTCGGACGCCGCGTTCAATAGCTGGGGCTGGCGGATTCCGTTCCTGCTCTCCGGGGTCCTGGTCATGGTCGGTCTGTGGATTCGTCTCTCTGTCGACGAATCTCCGGTCTTCAAGCAGGCCCTGGCGCAGGCCGAGTCGCGGAAGGCGAAGACCGAGCCGCTTCCGCTGGTCGCCGTGATGCGGCACCACTGGCGCGACGTGCTGATCGCCATGGGCGCGCGGATGGCGGAGAACATCAGCTACTACGTCATCACGGCCTTCATCCTCGTCTACGCGACGTCCGCGGCCGACGTCTCCAAGCAGACCGCGCTCAACGCGGTGCTGATCGCCTCGGCCGTGCACTTCGCGGTCATCCCGGCCTGGGGCGCGCTGTCGGACCGGATCGGCCGGCGTCCCGTGTACCTGCTGGGCGCGGCCGGTGTCGGGCTGTGGATGTTCCCGTTCTTCATGCTGATCGACTCCGGTCACTTCGGGAGTCTGCTGCTCGCGGTGACCGTGGGGCTGGTGCTGCACGGTGCCATGTACGCGCCCCAGGCGGCCTTCTTCTCCGAGATGTTCGCGACCCGGATGCGTTATTCGGGGGCTTCGATCGGCGCCCAGTTCGCCTCCGTGGCGGCGGGTGCTCCGGCGCCGCTGATCGCCACCGCGCTGCTGTCCGAGTACGACAGCTCGACGCCGATCTCCCTCTATGTCATCGCGGCGTCCGTGCTGACGCTGTTCGCCGTGGGGGTGGCCCGGGAGACCCGGCACCGGGATCTGGCGGAGGTGGACTCCGTCGCCGGCGACGCGGACGAGGACGAGGACGGGCCGGTGTCCGACTCCCGTGCGCAGCGGGCGCGCACCGTCTGAGCCGCCCCCGTCACCGGCCCCCGTGCGCCCGTGCGCCCGTGCGCGCGGGGGTCAGTGGCGTGCCGGGGCCGACAACCGGTGGAGTCTGAGGGCCAGTTGTATCTCCAGCGCGCGGTCGGGGCTCTGCCAGTCCTCGCCCAGGAGCCGGCCGACGCGCTCGAGGCGCTGGGCGACGGTGTTCACGTGGACGTGCAGGGCCTCCTTGGTGCGGGCCGGGCTCATCCCGCAGGCGAAGTACGCGTCGAGGGTGCGCACGAGTTCCGTGCCGCGCCGCGCGTCGTAGGCGACGACCTGGCCGATGGTGCGCTCGACGAACCCGGGCACGTTCTGGTCCCCGGCAAGGAGCAGGCCCAGGAACCCGAAGTCCTCGGCCGCCGCGCCGTCTCCGCCCCGGCCCAGCAGGCGCAGGGCGTCCAGGCAGCGTCCGGCCTCGGTGTAGGCGGCGGCCACGGCCTCGGGACGGGCGGCGAGATCCCGTACGGGCGCGGAGGCGCCGACGGTGACGGCCTCGTGGACCGCGCGGCCCAGGTGCCGGGCGGTGCGGCGGGCCAGATCGGTGGCAGTGTCGCCGTCCGTCAGCGGCAGCAGCAGTACGGTGCCGCCGTCCCGGGCTGCGGCCAGGCCGTGCCGGGTCGCGGCGAGGTGGGAGGCCGCGGCCCACAGGCGTCGGCGCGCGTCCGCCTCCTGGTCGGCGTCGGCCTCGGTGGCGTCGAGGCGGGCGGCCAGGACGACGTGGGCGGCGGACAGGTCGGCGTGCAGCCGTCGGGCCCGGTCGTCCAGCAGGCGCGGATCGCGGTCGCGGGCGTCGAGCAGGTCGTCCAGGAGCTCGCCGCGGACCCGCTGTTCGGCCTCGGCGGCGGAGCGGCGGGCGAGCAGCAGCAGGGAGGTGACCATCGCGGCGCGTTCGAGGGTGAGCTGGTCGACGGGGTCGAGCCCGGGGTGGCCGCGCAGGACGAGGGCGCCGAACAGCTCGTCACCGGCGGCGACGGCGGCGATCCAGTCGTCCTTGTGCCGCACCACGTGTCCGTCGGCGCGGGACGCCTCCAGCGCGTACTCCGGTGCCGCGGCGGCCTCGGTGAACTCAACGGTGCCGTCCAGCACCTGCGAGACGGCGGCCGCCACGTCGTGCACCCCGCCGCCGCGCAGGACGAGCTCGGCGAGCCGGTCGTGGACGTCGGAGGCGCGCTCGATGACGCCGCTGCGGTCCTGGATGATCTCGTTGGCCCGCTCCAGGCCCGCGAGGGCCGAGCGGGTCTCGGCGAGCAGGTTGGCGGTGTCGATGGCGGCGGCCGCGAGGGCGGCGAAGGAGCCGAGCAGGGCGATCTGCTCGCGTTCGAAGACCCTGGCCCGCCGGTCCGCGGCGAAGAGCACGCCGATGACGTGGTGGCCGAGCATGAGGGGCACGCCGAGGATGGCGACCAGGCCCTCGTCGCGCACGCCCGCGTCGATGGTGCCGGTGTGCTGGAAGCGGGCGTCCTCGAAGTAGTCGTCGGTGACGTAGGGCCGGGCGGTCTGGGCGACGAGGCCGCCGAGCCCCTCCCCCATGCCGAGCCGCAGTTGCTGGAAGCGGGCGGCGACCGAGCCCTCGGTGACCCGCATGTAGGTGTCGCCGCGCTCCGGGTCGTTGAGGCTGAGGTAGGTGACGTCGGTGCCGAGCAGGGAGCGGGCCCGCTGCACGATCGCGCGCAGGACCGCGTCCAGGTCGCGCAGTCCGGCGAGGTCGTGGGCGGTCTCGAACAGTGCGGACAACTCGGCCTCGCGCCTGCGCCGGCCCTCCAGCTCCGAGCGCACCCGCAGCGCGAGGTGCTTGGCCCGCTCGAGCACGTCGATCCGCTCGGCCGGTCCGCCCTCGGCACGGGCGAGCAGCACCGGCTGCTCGTAGGCGTCGGCGGAGGCGCCGCGGGCCAGCAGCTCCAGGTACGGCGTCTCGGCGGACTGCGCGTGATCACGGGACATGCTCACAGGATTCCCCATCGCCCGCCCGTCCCGGCAGCCCTGTGGAAAACCCCGGCTCAGTGCGCGGTCCAGCCGCCGTCCAGGACGAGTGAGGTGCCCGTGAGGCTGGAGGCGTACGGCCCGCACAGGTACGCCACCGCTTCGGCGACCTCGTCGGGTTCGATCAGCCGCCGCAGGGCGCTGTCGCGCAGCAGTACGTCAGAGAGCACCTGCTCCTCGGGCACCCCGTGGGCCCGGGCCTGGTCGGCGATCTGCCGCTCCACCAGCGGGGTGCGGACGTAGGCGGGGTTCACGCAGTTGGAGGTGACGCCGTGGGCGGCGCCTTCGAGGGCTGCGGTCTTGGACAGGCCCTCCAGCCCGTGCTTGGCGGACACGTAGGCGGCCTTGTAGGCGGAGGCGCGCAGGCCGTGGACGGAGGAAATGTTGACGATGCGGCCCCAGCCCTGCCCGTACATGTGGGGCAGGGCGCCGCGGATCAGCCGGAAGGGGGCCTCCAGCATCACGGTGAGCACGGTGTGGAAGACGTCCGGCGGGAAGTCCTCCAGGGGTCGCACCAGTTGCAGCCCGGCGTTGTTGACGAGGACGTCGGTGCCGGCCGCGGCGCGTTCGGCGGCGTCCAGGTCGGTCAGGTCCAGGACCTGCGGCTGGACGCTGCCCGCGAGGTCTCCGCAGCTCCCGGCGAGCGCCTCGAGACCGGCGGCGTCCCGGTCGACCGCCCTGACCTCGGCCCCGGCTGCGGCCAGCCGCAGTGCGCAGGCACGGCCGATGCCGCCGGCGGCGCCGGTGACGAGGGCGGTGCGGCCGTGCAGGTCGAGCGGGGCGGCGTGGGGGGCCTGGAGGACGCTGGGCGAGGTCATGCCCCGACCCTAGGCAGCGTCCACCCCGTCCCCCATGTGGGCACGCCCCATACTTCAGAGGGAACCAGTGGGTTCGAACCATGTGGGGGCGTCGGTCAGGGCCTGCTTGACCCTGGTCTGCCCGAACTCCTTGATGTCCGGCAGCGCGTCCACCGCGAACCAGCCCACCTCGAGCGACTCGTCGTCGTTGACCCGGGCCTCGCCGCCCACGGCCCGGCAGCGGAAGGTGATGTCCATGAACTGGCAGACGTCACCGTTGTCGTAGGTGACCGGCTTCAGCGCCTGTACGAGGACCAGCCGCTCGACGACGCACTGGACGGCGGTCTCCTCCTCGACCTCGCGCACGGCGCAGGCGGCGGGCTGCTCCCCCGGCTCGGGGATGCCTCCGATCAACGACCAGCGCCCGTTGTCGGACCGTCGGCCGAGCAGCACTCTGCCCTCGTCGTCGAAGACGACGGCGGTGACTCCGGGGAGCCACAGGAGCTGGTGTCCGGCCGAGGCGCGCAGGTCGCGGATGAAGTCGGGAGTAGTCATGCGTCCGACCCTAACGGGGCGGCCGGACCGCTCCCGCCGTCGTCACGGGGCGTGCACCGGGCGTACGGCTACACGTCGCGGGCGCGTCGACCGCGCACACCGGCGCCGACGGCCCAGCCGAGCCCACCGGCGGCGACCAGTACCAGGGCGATCTCGGGTGCGATGCCGAGCCGGGTGGCGGGCGTCTCGGAGGAGCGCAGGGGCACCTCCTGCACCAGGGAGTCGGCCACGAACATTCCGGTCTTCTGGGTGATCCGGCCGTCCGGCATGATGATCGCGCTGACGCCGCTGGTCACCGGGACGGTGACGGTCCGGCTGTGCTCGACCGCGCGAATCCGGGACATGGCGAGCTGCTGGTAGGTCATCTCACTGCGGTCGAAGGTCGCGTTGTTGCTGGGCACGGAGATCATCTGGGCGCCGTCGGTGACCTCGGAGCGCACGGCCCAGTCGAAGGCCGCCTCGTAGCAGGTCACCAGGCCCACCTTGGTGCCCGCCATGGTGAACACGCCGGGCTCGGTGCCGCGGCTGAAGTCCCGGCTGACCATGGTGGTCCAGGTGTCGTTGATCGCCCCGATGAGCGAGCGCAGCGGCAGGTACTCGCCGAAGGGCTGGATCTGCCGCTTGTCGTAGGTGTCGACGGGGCCCTTGTCCGGGTCCCACAAAATCTGCTCGTTGAGCAGCTTGCCGTCGCGTTCCACGACACCGCCGACCGAGATGGGCGCGCCGATGGCCTTGGCGGCCCGGTCGATGACGAGGCGGGCGTCGGCGTTGGCGAAGGGGTCGATGTCCGAGGAGTTCTCCGGCCACAGCACGAAGTCGGGGCGTGCCGCCTTGCCCGCCTTCACCTCGTCGGCCAGGCGCAGTGTCTCGCGCGCGTGGTAGTCCAGTACGGCCCGGCGCTGGGCGTTGAAGCCGAGTCCGGCGCGCGGCACGTTGCCCTGGATCACGGCGACGGTCGCGGTGCCGTCCTCCGCCGTGTCGCTGACCAGCGGTCTGGCGGCCACGGCGCCCACCACGGGTACGGCCACGCCGAGGAGTGCCACGGCCGCGGCACCGCGTCGCACCTCGTCGCCGCGGCGGGCCCGGACGGCCAGGCGCACGGCCTCGTGGAGGGCGAAGCCACACAGGACGACCGCGAAGCCGAGAACCGGTGTGCCGCCGACCGCGGCGAGCGGCAGGAACACGCCGTCCGCCTGCCCGAACGCGATCTTGCCCCAGGGGAAGCCCTCGAAGGGCACACGCGCGCGTGCCGCCTCTCCGGCGATCCACAGCGCCGCCGCCCACACCGGCCACCCCGGCAGCTTCGACACGGCGGCGACGCCGGCGCCGACGGCCGCCACGAAGAGCGCCTCGATGGCGGCCAGGGCGAGCCAGGGGCCGGGGCCGACCTCCACGCCGGTCCACACCAGCAGGGGCAGCAGGAAGCCGAGGCCGAAGAGGTATCCGAGGCCGAGGCCCGCCTTCCAGCCCCGGCCGCGCAGCACCCAGCCGAAGACGGCGAAGGCGGGCAGTGCCAGCCACCACAGGGTGCGCGGCGGGAAGCTGATGTAGAGGAGCACTCCGGAGAGCGCCGCGGCGGCGGCCGGGAGGAGTCGCGCGAGCCGCGAGACGGCCCGGGAGGCGGGCGTGGTCCGCGGTTGCGTCCGGTCCGGCTCGCCGACGGTGGTTGCGGTGGCTGTCACCCCCCGGAGTGTACGGCGGGTGACCTGGCCGTGGACAGGACGGTCCGAGGGCCTCGACGGGTCGTGGGCGACCTGTGCCGCATCGTTTCGCCACAACCGGGCGCCGACCGGTCCACAATCTGCCGACCAGCCGTTACGGTGTGGCCGAGCCCCGGCCGCCGGTCCGATTCCGCCGGACGGCGGGGGCCCGTCAGGTCGGGGGCGACGCGGGCGGGGGACACGGTGGGTTCGAGGGGGACGGCGTCTGCGGCCGGTGCGGTCGCGGACGGCGAGAGACGCGCGGGCGTGGACACGGCGGGGATGGTGATCCTCGCCGCCTGCGCCTCCTGGTCGCTGATCACGGCGGCCGCGCGCGACGGGCGCCCCGAGGGTGTACTGCTCGCGGTGCTGGCCGTGACCGCCGGTTACGCGGCGGGGCGGATCGGCGGGTCGCTGCTGCCCGTTGCCGCGCCCTGTGCCGTCGCGCTGGCCGGGGTCGTCCTGGCGGTCGCCGTCCCGCACCTCGCGCCGGGGCCGCGGCTCACCGCACCGCTCGGGCACGCCGGTGCCACCGCCGCCCTGCTCGCGCTGTCGGGGGGCGCCGCGTGCTGCGGGGCGTGGGCGTGCGGGGTGCCGGCCGTGCGGGCGGCGTTACGGCTGCTGGCTGCCGGGATCGCCGTGACCGCGGCCGTACTGGGCTCGGTCGCCGGCTGTGTCGCCAGTGGGGTGGTGCTGCTGTGCTCGCTCGCCGCCGGCCGAGTACGCCGCCGCGGGGCGGGAATCGCCGGGCTGGGTCTCGGCGCGGGTCTGGTGGCCGGCCTGAGCTGGGCGGTGCCGGGCGGCTACGTACCGGACGGGCTCGCCCCGTCCCTGGAGGGGCAGCTGACCTCCCATCGCGTCCGGCTGTGGGCCGACGCGCTGGAGTCGCTGCGCGAGGACCCGGCCCTCGGCGTCGGTCCGGGACGGTTCGGGGCGTCGAGCCCGACGGCCGCGGGGGCGCCGGTGCCGGACGGCCGCCCGCACTCCGCGGTGTGGCAGCAGGCGGCCGAACAGGGGCTGGTGGGGGTGGCACTGCTGGCCGCGGCCTTCTGCTGGGTGCTGTACGCGCTGTGGCGCTCCCCGCGGCCCACTCCGGTCGCCCTCACCGCGGGCGCGGCACTCACCGGCGTGGCGGCCATCGCCGCCGTCGGCAACGCGCTGAGCTTCACCGCGGTTCCGCTGGGAGCGGGGCTCCTCGCGGGGCTGGCCACGGCCCGCCCCTTCGCGGAGGAACCACTGGCCAGGAGCATGGACGCAAGGCCGCCGAACGGCCGGCTGCCCCCCTGAGGCAGCGCGGCTCGGCGTCTCGTGCCACGGGCTCGGCGGGCTCGGCCCGCCCGGCCTCAGTGTGCCGGGCCCGGTGTCTTCGGGCGCAGACGGTCCTTGATGACCTGGACGGCCGCCTCCGCGTCGTCCACGGTGATCGTGAAGGTGTGGCCGTCCAGCAGCCGCAGGATCAGGCCCTCCCCGCGCCGTACGACGACGGCCGTGCCCATCTCCGGCCGCCACCGGTAGCCCCAGCCGCCCCAGTGGCGCGGGGTGACGTGCGGCGCGAACTCGGCGCCCGCGACGAGGGAGAGGGGGATGCGGCGGCGGGGCACGCCGATGTGGCCGCAGCGCACTTCGAGGCAGTCCTCGTCGACTCTCAGCGCGACGTGCACGAACGCGAGCGTGCCGAACAGGACCAGCAGCCCGGCCGCGATGCAGCCGACGACGGCCATGGCGAGCGGGGCGACGCCGGACTCCCAGGCCGATTCGACGGCCAGGGCGATGCCGAGCGCCATGCAGGCGGCGCCGATGAGCGCCAGGAACCACTGGACCCGGCTGGTGGCACGGCCGGTCCAGACGTTGGGCTGGGGGACGGTCTCGCCGTGGCGATGCCTCATGGCTATGAGATTACTCATGTTTCCCTGCGCGGGTACCTCGTCGCGCAGGGTGACTGGGCCGACCGGGCGGGGCGGACCCGTCAGCCGGCCGGGGTGACCGCGCGCAGGAGGCGCCCCTCGTCGTAGGCCAGCGCGGGCGCGGGCAGGGTGCCCTCGCGTCCGCTCAGCAGCACGGTCAGGGTGCCCGTCGCCGGGGCGCCGGGGTCGGGGCGGGCGCCGATCCGGCGCAGGGCCTGGGCGGCCACGGCTCCGGCGGAACCGTGCAGGACGAGCCGCGGGGCGCCGGGACGCTGCACGGCGGCGCGGATGCGTTCGGCGACCAGTTCGTAGTGGGTGCAGCCCAGGACGACGGTCGTCACGTCGTCGGGCGTGCGGGCGGCCGCGGCGGCGACGGCCTCGGTGATCGCGGTCTCCTCCGCGTGCTCGACGGCGTCGGCGAGTCCCGGGCACGGCACCTCGGTGACCGTCGCGTCCCCCGCGAAGTCCTCGATCAGGCCCCGCTGGTAGGGGCTGCCCGTGGTGGCCGGCGTCGCCCAGATCGCGACCGGGCCGCCACCGGCCGCGGCGGGCTTGATCGCCGGCACGGTGCCGATGACGGGCACCTCGGGCTCGAGCCGGGCGCGCAGCGCGGGCAGCGCGTGCACCGTGGCCGTGTTGCAGCCGACGATGAGGGCGTCCGGACGGTGCGCCGCGGCGGCCTCGGCCACGGCGAGGGCGCGTCCGGTCAGGTCCTCCGGGGTCCGCGGGCCCCAGGGCATCCCGTCGGGGTCCAGGGAGAGGATGAGATCGGCGTCCGGTCGCAGCCGCCGTACCGCGGCGGTGGCCGCCAGCAGACCGATTCCGGAGTCCATGAGCGCGATCTTCACCCGGCCACCATAGACGATGCGCCGCCACCGGCCGGTGCCGTGGGGCAGACTGCGCACGTGAGCGCCGATGCGTGGACTTCCGCCGTGACCGTCGTGCCCTTGGTGTCAGCCCTCTCCCTCGCCGCCTGGCTGTGGCTGCTGTTCGCCCGGGGCTTCTTCTGGCGCACGGACGTCAGACTTCCGGCCCGGGAGGAGCCCGACGCCTGGCCCTCGGTGTGCGTGGTCGTCCCCGCCCGCGACGAGGCGGCGGTACTTCCCGCGAGCCTGCCGTCGCTGCTGGCCCAGGACTATCCGGGGCGGGCCGAGGTCTTCCTGATCGACGACGGCAGCACGGACGGCACGGGTGAGCTGGCGTGCGAGCTGGCCCGGCGGCACGAGGGGCTGCCGCTCACCGTGGCCTCCCCCGGGGAGCCGCCGGCCGGCTGGACGGGCAAGCTGTGGGCGGTGCGGCACGGCATCGGCCTGGCACGCGCGCGTGAGCCCGATTACCTGCTGCTGACGGACGCCGACATCGCGCACGCTCCGGACAGTCTGCGCGCGTTGGTGTCCGCGGCCGGCACCGGCGGTTTCGACGTCGTCTCCCAGATGGCCCGGCTGCGGGTGGAGAGCGTCTGGGAGCGGCTCGTGGTCCCGGCCTTCGTCTACTTCTTCGCCCAGCTGTACCCGTTCCGGTGGATCGGTGGTGGCCGCACCGGGAGCGGACGGAAGAAGGCGACGCGGACGGCGGCCGCGGCGGGCGGGTGCGTGCTGCTGCGGGCCGACGCCGCCGAGCGGGCGCGGATCCCGGACGCCATCCGGCACGCCGTCATCGACGACGTGGCCCTCGCCCGCGCGGTGAAGGGCTCCGGCGGCCGGGTCTGGCTGGGCCTGGCCGACCGGGTGGACAGCGTGCGCCCGTATCCGCGGCTGCACGACCTGTGGCGGATGGTCTCGCGCAGCGCCTACGCGCAACTGCGCCACAACCCCCTGGTGCTGGCCGGAACGGTGCTCGGCCTGGCCCTGGTGTATCTGGTGCCGCCCGCGGCGGTGCTGGTCGGGGCGGCGACGGGGCAGAGCGCGACGGCCGCCCCGGGCGCCGCCGCCTGGCTGGTGATGGCGGGGACGTATCTGCCGATGCTGCGCTACTACCGGCAGCCCCTGTGGCTCGCGCCGCTGCTGCCGTTCACCGCGTTCCTCTATCTGCTGATGACGGTCGACTCGGCGGTGCAGCACTACCGGGGGCGCGGCGCGGCCTGGAAGGGCCGCACCTACGCCCGTCCGGACGCGGTGCCCGAGGAGGGCCGGGCGGGCTGAGCGCCTCCCTGGGGGCGGGTCATTTGCGGCCGGGGGTCCAGTTCATGCCCCAGCCGTAGGCGTAATCGACCGTTCGCTGCGGGCTCACCCCGCGGTCGGGCACCAGGTAACGGGCCTCGCGCTGGACGACGAGGTCGTTTCCGGTGTTGGTGATCAGCGCGAGGGCGCACACCGTCGAGGGCACGGTGCACTCGTCGAGCGAGAAGTCGACCGCGGCACCGTACTGCGGCTGGAGGGTGACCGTGGCGTGCAGGTCGGCGAAGGAGCGGGCGCCCTCGTAGATGGTCACGAAGACGAGGATGCGCCGGAAGTACTGCTTGTGGTCGAGGCTGATGGTGAGGTTCTCGCCGGTCGACACGGCGCCGGTGCGGTCGTCGCCGTCGAGGTGGATGAACGGCGGCCGGTGCAGTGCCCCGAAGGCGTTGCCGAGCGCCTGGACGACGCCCTTGCTGCCGTCGCTCAGTTCGTACAGGCAGCACAGGTCGAGGTCGAGGTCGTCGTGCATGGCGACCGGGCGGCCGAGCTTGCGGGCCCAGCCCGAGAACTGCTTGCGCACCTGCCAGTTGAGGTTGACGCGCATGGCGCCGGAGGTGCCGCCCTGCTTGGTGAGCGAGACGGAGGGCGCGGCCTTGGTGAGCGTGACCTTGGTCAGCCGGACCGGCTCGGCGGCGGGCGCGGCCGGGGGCGGCGGGGGCGCTGCGGCCGGCCGTGCCGCGGGAGGTGCGGGAGGCGCCGGCGCGGGCATCGTGGCCGCGGGGGCGGGCGGGACCGGCGGGACCGGCGTCGCCGGCCGGCCGGGCGGGGGCGGGGGCGGGGCGTGCTGCGGCTCGTCCACCGAAATGCCGTAGTCCGTGGCCAGGCCCTCGAGTCCGCTGTCGTAACCCTGTCCCACGGCACGGAACTTCCAGGCGCCCTGGCGGCGGTAGAACTCGCCGAGCACGAAGGCCGTCTCGACACTGGCGCCCGGGTTGTCGAAGCGGGCCACGACGGCGTTCCGCGCGGTGTCGCGCACCTCGATGTACAGATCGGGGACCTGCCCGAACGCTCCGCCGTCCGAGGAGGCGGCGAGGATCACCGTCTCGATCGCGGGCTCCACGCGCGTGAGGTCGACGAGCAGGCTGTCGGTCACCCGGCCGCCGGCGTCCCGCTTGCCCTCGTGACGGACCGAGCCGGAGGCGTGGGCCGGCTGGTTGTAGAAGACGAAGTCCGCGTCGGAACGGACCTTGCCGCCCACCAGCAGGAGGGCGGAGGCGTCCGCGTCGGGCACGCCGGGGCCGGATCGCCAGCCCAGTTCGACCCGCAGCGCCGTCGTCGGCACCGGGGTGTTCGATCCTTTCGACATTGACATGTCCGCCCCCATCACGTGTCACCGAGCCGAGTCGTGTCCCGGCGAATCGTCGAGTTCCTGACGCACAACCTATTCTCCGGGCCGCCCGCCGCTGAAGAAGAGTCCGGCAGAAGGTTCGGCCAACCGCCGGTAACCCGCCCGGAACTCGGCCTTTACCGCAAAATCGCGTGGCGTGACGCCCTATTTTGCCAAGTTCGCTCGCATTGGGGATGCCCGGTCACTGCGGACACGGAAAACAACCCTCTTATCGGTCTCCCCAACCAGCACATCGTGGGCTTAACTTATGGCCATGACCTCCCCCCGCTCCACTTATGGCGGCGGCTACTACTCCGCCTCCTTCCCGGACACCCCGATCTACGACTCGCTCGTGGCCGAACGGGGCACACCGCAGATCGCCCCGATCCGGGTTCCCGCCGCGTACGACATGCCGAGCAGCAGCCATCTGCCCGCGCTGCCGTCCGCCCTGCCCGCCCTCCCGGCGGGCCCCTCGCAGCCCTCCTACGGGTACCCGCAGCAGGCCCCGCAGCCCGCCCCGCTGCAGCAGGCGCCCGCCGCGTACATCCCGCACCAGGCGACCGCGCCCCGCGGCTACCCCGGCCCCCAGCAGCCGCAGCAGCCCCGCCCGGGCGCGCCCGGCCCCGCGGGGTACGAGGCGATGCGGCCCGCGGCTCCCCGGCCGGCGCCCGCGCCGTACCAGGACCCGTACAACCAGCAGCAGTACCGCGGCTACTGAGCCGTCCTCCGGGGTCGGTGCCACCTGGCACGATGACCTCATGGGGTACGCGCGACTGCAGTCGATCCACGTCCATCCGGTCAAGGCGTTCCGGAGCCTGTCGCTCCAGGAGGCCGTCGTGGAGCCCTGGGGGCCGGCCGGAGACCGACGCTGGATGCTGATCGACGACGGGGGAAAGATCGTCACGCAACGCCGGCAGCCGCGCCTCGCCCTGGCCGCCGCCGAGCTTCTGCCCGGCGGCGGCGTACGGCTGTCCGCGCCCGGCATGGCACCGCTCGCGGTGCCGGTCCCGCAAGCGGTGGGCACCGTCGCGGTGCGGATCTTCCGGGACAAGGTGGAGGCGGTCCCCGCCGAGGACGCGGCCGCGCACGCCTGGTGCAGCGCCCTGCTCGGCACCGACGTCCGGCTGGTGCACCTGGACGATCCCGCCACCCGCAGGCCCGTGGACCCGGCGTACGCGCTGCCGGGCGAGACCGTCTCCTTCGCGGACGGCTTTCCGCTGCTGCTGACCACCACCGCCTCGCTCGACGCCCTCAACTCCCTGATCGCGCGGGGCGAGCACGCGCACGAGGGCCCTCTGCCCATGGACCGCTTCCGGCCGAACCTGGTCGTCTCCGGCACCGAGCCCTGGGCCGAGGACCGCTGGTCCCGCGTCGCCGTCGGCGAAGTCGTCCTGCGGGTCGCCAAGCCGTGCGGGCGGTGCGTCGTGACGACCACCGACCAGGGCACCGCGGACCGCGGCGCCGAACCCCTGCACAGCCTCGGACGGCACCGTCGGGTCGACGGCAAACTGGTCTTCGGGCAGAACCTGGTCCCTCTCGGCCGGGGCACGGTCCGGGTCGGTGACCCGGTGCGGATCGTCGGGTGAGGAGTCCGCGCCTGCCCGGACCGTGCCCGGGTTCCGGACAAACGGCCCGGTAACGGGAACCCGGTACGGGGTCCGCGCGTTGGGCTTTGTGAGAGGTTCATGAGAACCCGGCCGTGACGGGCCACCGAGCGGGGACGGCGCGCCCCGCGGTCCGGTCCGCCCGGGATCCGCGTGAACGGCTCGACGGGGGTGGAGCGGAGCGGGAAGGGGGTCCGTGTGTGCGGGCGATCAGAGGTCTGTGGCGTTGGCGAGGCAATCCGCTGCGCCGCGGGAGCGACCTGGCCGAGGCCTGGGTGGCCCTGACGGCGCTGCTGTTGATCCTGTCCCTGGCGCCCCTGATCGGCGTGCTCGTCGGCGGTGCGGCGCAGAACGCCCTGCAGCGGTCGGTGCGCGAGCAGCACGAGTCCCGGCACCGGGTGACGGCCACCGTCCTGCGTGCCCTGGAGCGTTCGCCCCTGGCCGTCGACCCGGAGGGTGCCTCCTCCGGCGAGGAATTGCGCAGCCGTGTCCTCGCCGCCTGGACCGGGCCGGACGGCTCGCTGCACGAGGGCCCCGTCCTGGTGGGCATCGACCGCCCGGACGGCGGCGACCGGTTCGCGATGTGGACGGACGCGCGGGGCCGTGAGGTGGCGCGCCCGCTGGATGCCGGGACCGCGACCACCCACGCGGTGCTCGCCGGGACGGGCACCGCGGTCGCGGTGGCCGCCCTCGTGGAGGCCGCCCGGCGCACAGTGGTCTGGCGCATGGTCCGCCGCCGGTACGCGCGCCTGGAGCAGGAGTGGGAGCGGGCGGGGCCGGACTGGGGCAGGACCGGCGCGGGGAGTTGACGGGCTTCCGTCTCCGGTCAACTCACCACCTGCGCGCACGCTACGGTGGACCGGCCGAACCGAATCGGCGACGACCCGCGTACGACGAGGTGGGGGCACAGCAACGCCATGGCACAGGGCACGGTCCAGGTGACGCACACCGGCACCTCGCGGTGGCGGCGCCGCACGGGTGAGTACGCATCGCTCGCCGCCGCCCTGGAGGCCGCGGCCGAGGGCGACGTCCTCACCGTCGCCCCGGGGACCTACCGGGAGAACCTCGTCGTCCAGCGGGCGGTGACCCTGCGCGGGCCCGAGGGCGCCCAGGGTTCGGTGCGCATCGCGCCGTCCGACGGTGTCCCGCTGACCGTGCGTGCCTCGGCGGTGATCCAGGACCTGCACGTCGAGGGCCAGGACGCGGCGGCGCCCGCGGTCCTGGTGGAGGACGGCACGCCGGAACTGCTGGGCCTCAGGGTCGTCGCGCGTTCCGCCTCCGGGATAGAGGTGCGCGGCGGTGCGCGTCCCACGGTGCGGCGCTGCACCGTCGACAATCCGGCCGGTGTCGGCATCGCCGTCCTGGACGGCGGGGGCGGCGTGTTTGAGGAGTGCGAGGTCGTCGCGGCCGGGCAGGCGGGCGTCGCGGTGCGCTCCGGCGCCCATCCCCGGCTGGAGCGCTGCCGGGTGCACCACGCCGCGGGTTCCGGACTGACGGCGACGGGCGAGGGCTCCACCCTGGAGGCCGTGGGCTGCGAGGTCTACGAGGTCCGCGGCAGCGGCGTCCAGGTGACCGCCCGGGCGACGGCCCACCTGACCGACTGCGACGTGCACCGCACCACCGGCGACGGTGTCACGCTGGACACGGACGCGGTGCTCACCCTCGCCGACTGCCGCATCCACGACATCCCGGAGAACGCGGTCGACCTCAGGTCCCGCTCGGTCCTCACCCTGACCCGCACCAGCGTGCGGCAGTTCGGGCGCAACGGCCTGTCGGTGTGGGACCCGGGCACGCGGGTGGACGCCAACCAGTGCGAGATCTTCGACAGCACCGGCGACTACCCGGCGGTCTGGGTCAGTGACGGTGCCACGGCGGTGCTCGACTCCTGCCGGGTGCACGACGTGCCGGACGCGCTGTTCGTCCTGGACCGCGGCTCGCGCGTGGACGTCGTCGACAGCGATCTCTCCCAGGTGCGCAACACCGCCGTGTCGGTGAGCGACGGCGCCACCGCGCAGCTCGACGACTGCCGCATCCGGGACGCCGCCACCGGCGCCTGGTTCCGCGACCACGGCAGCGGCGGCACCCTGAACAACTGCACCCTGGACGGCAATCGCACCGGTGTGATCGTCACCAAGGGCGCCGACCCCACCATCGAGCGCTGCACCGTCGACTCCCCCTCCGAGGCGGGCGTCTACGTGTCGGCCGGCGGCCGCGGCAGCTTCCTGCACTGCCGGGTGACCGGCAGCGCCGGCTACGGCTTCCACGTGATCGACGGCTGCCGTACGACGCTGCGGAAATGCCGCACGGAGCGGTGCGCGCGCGGCGGATACGAGTTCGCGGACGGCGGTCCCGACACGGCGTACGACTCCGGTCCACTCGTCGAGGACTGCACCAGTGACGAGAGCACCGGTCTGACGGCGCCCGCCGCGGCGCCCGAGCCGGTGGTGCAGACCGCGGCCCAGTCCCCCGGCCTGCTGGGGTCGATCCCCGGGCAGCGCACCACCGAGCAGGAGCCGCTGATCGCGGCCGCCGCCCCGCCGGAGCCTGCCCGGACCTCGAAGGCCGTCCTGGGCGAACTGGACGCGCTGGTGGGCCTGGACAGCGTCAAGCGCGAGGTGCGGGCGCTGACCGACATGATCGAGGTGGGCCGGCGCAGGCAGCGGGCGGGCCTGAAGGCGGCGTCGGTCAAGCGGCACCTGGTCTTCACCGGCTCCCCCGGCACGGGCAAGACGACGGTCGCCCGGCTGTACGGCGAGATCCTCGCCTCGCTCGGGGTGCTGGACAAGGGCCATCTGGTCGAGGTGTCCCGGGTGGACCTGGTGGGCGAGCACATCGGCTCCACGGCGATCCGGACCCAGGAGGCGTTTCAGCGGGCCCACGGCGGCGTGCTGTTCATCGACGAGGCGTACGCGCTCTCCCCCGAGGACGCGGGCCGGGACTTCGGCAAGGAGGCCATCGACACGCTGGTCAAGCTGATGGAGGACCAGCGGGAGTCGGTCGTCGTGATCGTCGCGGGGTACACGGCGGAGATGGAGCGCTTCCTGTCGGTCAACCCCGGCGTGGCGTCCCGTTTCTCACGCACCATCACGTTCGGCGACTACGGCCCCGGGGAGCTGCTGCGGATCGTGGAGCAGCAGGCCGACGAGCACGAGTACCGGCTGGCGCCGGGCACGTCCGAGGCGCTGACGAAGTACTTCACGGAGATCCCCAAGGGCCCGGCCTTCGGCAACGGGCGCACCGCCCGCCAGACCTTCGAGGCGATGGTGGAGCGGCACGCGAGCCGGGTCGCCCAGCTGCCCGACCCCAGCACGGACGACCTGACGCTGCTGTACCCGGAGGACCTGCCCGCGCTGCCGTGACGGCGCTGAGGCCGGTGCCGGGCGGGCCTCGGCCTCAGCAGTCCCCGGTCGCGTCGTCCGCCGCCGGGACGGGCGCCGCGGCACCGCCGGTGTGGCGTGGCGCCGGTACGTCGGGGCGAAGCCGGGCCAGCAGCCGTCCGCGTTCCTCGGCGAAGACCGGGTCGGCCTGGTAGTCGGAGTGGCCGAGGATCGGCGCCGGCAGCGGATGGAGTTCGGTCCGGCCGTACGTCAGCGGGTCCTTCAGGGGTGCGCGGTCCACCGCGGGGCCCGCGTCGCCCGGCAGCCGCATCGGGCCGCCGATGGGGTCGGTGCGCCGGTAGAGGTTGCGCCAGCAGTCGACCTCCTCGTGCAGCGAGGCGAGCGCGTCGGGACCGAAGTGGGCCGGGAACCAGCGGCCGTACAGCCGCTCCAGCGGGGAGCCGTAGGTGAGCAGGGCGACGCGCCCCCGGGCGGACGGTTCGAGTTGCCAGGACGCGGCGGCGGCGAGGACGCTGCCCTGGGAGTGCCCGGAGATGACCAGCCGCCCGCCGGTGGCGCGGGTCCAGGTCGCCATCCGCCAGGTCAGGTCGGGCACCGCGCGCTCGGCGTAGCAGGGCGGTGCGAAGGGGTGCGCGGCGCGTGGCCAGAAGGTGCCGACGTCCCACAGGATGCCGATGGTGCGCCGCGCGGAAGCGTCCTTGTAGGCGCGCCTGCCCCAGGTGACGAACAGTATGAAGCCGAGGCCGATCAGCCAGGATCCCAGGTCCTGCGCGGTCTGCGCGGCCCCCTGGACGACGGCGTACGTGCCGCGCGCGGCCTCGCCGGGCACCTGGTCGGTCGTCAGGGCGCCCACCAGCGCTCCGGCGCCCAGGAGCAGGGTGGCGGCGGAGGTGATGGCGACGAGGAGGGGCGCCCGGTCGGTGAGGGTGGCCATGGCGCGGGCGAGGGCGATGCGCCGGGTGCGCCCCGGGTCTCCGGCCTCCCCCGGGTGGTCGCCTTCCACGGTGTCCCGTTCCGCGCGGGCGAGGCGCAGGGTGTGCAGGGCGAGCGCGGCGCACATCAGCAGGACGACGACGAGCAGCGGCGGGATGACGGACGCCTGCCAGGTCAGCAGGACGGGCGGGCCGTCGAGGGAGGTGCCGGTGCCGTCCATCCAGTCGGAGACGCGCTGGGCGACGCCGCCGGACATCACGCCGCCCAGCGCGCAGGCCAGCATGGCGACGGCGGGGCCGCCGAGGCCGCGGATCGCGGCGCGGGCGTCGGGGCGGCTGCGGTGGAGCAGGTGGGCGACCACGGCCAGGGCGACCACCAGCAGGCCCTGGAACAGGGCGATGCCGCCGAAGGCGGTGTTCCCGGACAGCCGGCCGCCCGAGGTCCACTCCGGGCGGGCCCAGCCGCCGTAGAGCAGGGCGAGGACGAACAGGAGGAGGGCGGCGAGCGGCAGGCGGCGGACGAGGTGCTCGTCGAGTGTCCGGTCGATGAGCCGCTCACTGCGGCCGCGGCGGCACACCACCGCGACCACGGCGACCGCCGCCGCGGCCATGGCCCCGAGCAGCGCCCATCCGAGCGTGTCGAGCGGCGCGGGCCCGCCCGGCCGGCGGTCGAAGCGGGCCGCCGGGGCGGCCACCCCCACGGCGACGGTCAGCAGACCGGCGGCGGTGTGCGCGGCACGCAGCCGGGCCACCAGGCGGCGCCCGTACCAGAACCCGGGGCGGCCCAGCGCGGCGCGGCGGGGGTCCTCCTCGGGGTCGGCCTCGCGGTCCATCGGCTGCTGGGACTCGTACGCCCGCCAGGTGCGCAGCGAGAGGTACCACAGCAGCCCGGTCAGGGCGGCGGGTACCGCGGCCGCGAGGGCGAGCCTGCGGCCGGGCGTGCTCCACCAGCCGCCGTCCGACAGGGCCGGTGACAGGAAGCCAAGCCAGGAGTGCCGCTCGGCGCACGCGCGCGTGCCCGCGCACTGCCAGGCCACGAGGTCGAGGGCGACCTCGCAGGCGGCGGCGACCAGCAGCACCGTCAGGGTCAGGGCCGCGAGCCGCAGCAGCAGTCCGTAGAGGCGGACCGTGCGGATCCGGCCGTGGGCGGCGGGCCGCATCCAGTGGGCGATGTTGACCACCATGAAGGGCAGGAGCAGCAGCCACAGGGCGCGGCTGCCGTTGCCGGAGGTCAGGTTGCACCAGACGTAGGCCTCGGGGACCGGCCGGCCCCGGTAGTCCTCGGGCCGGGACTCGGCGTCGGCGTCCTCGGTGCGCCGGAAGACGGCGGCGACGTGGTCGCCGGTGATCCGCACGGTCCGCGGGTCGTCCAGCATCTCGGCGGGTGTCGTGCCGCCCACTCCGTGGACCAGGAGTTCCAGGGCGGTGCCGCTTCTCGCGTCGCGCCCGCCCGTCCCGGCCCGTTCCTGCGCCTTCTTCACTGTCCGCACTCCCCCGTGACGTGCCGTCGGCTCTGTCCGTGCGGGCACAAGGATCTCCCGTCCGCGGACGTCGTACACCCCTCGGCACGGAATCTCCCCGATCCGTGTGACCGGTGGTGCGCGCGGCGGGCGGTGGCGCGCGCCGTGGCGGGGCGTGCGAGGATGGGACATCCGCGCACGGGTGCGGGGAGAAGTCCTCATCGGAGCGAGTGCGGCGGCGTGTCGGACGGTTTTGCGGCGAAAGGACCGGGGCGTACGTGAGTGAGAATCCGAACCTCCTCGCGGAGCAGCGGCGCGCCCTGATCCTCGACGAGGTGCGCCGCCGGGGCGGGGTCCGGGTCAACGAGCTGACCCGCAAGCTCGGCGTGTCGGACATGACGGTCCGCCGCGACCTGGACGCGCTGTCCCGGCAGGGCGTGCTGGAGAAGGTGCACGGCGGCGCGGTGCCGGTGGCCGAGGCGAGCACGCACGAGCCGGGGTTCGAGGCCAAGTCGGGTCTGGAGCCGACGGCCAAGGAGGACATCGCGCGGGCCGCGGCGGAGCTGGTCGCGCCGGGCGCCGCGATCGCCCTGTCGGGCGGTACGACGACGTACGCGCTGGCGCACCGGCTGGTGGACGTGCCGGATCTGACGGTGGTCACCAACTCGGTGCGGGTGGCCGACGTGTTCCACGTGGCGCAGCGTACTTCGGGGCCGCGGCAGGGCGGGGCGACGGTGGTGCTGACCGGCGGTGTGCGCACGCCCTCCGACTCGCTGGTGGGCCCGGTCGCCGACCAGGCGATCGCGACGCTCCACTTCGACGTGCTGTTCCTGGGCGTGCACGGGATATCGGCCGAGGCCGGTCTGTCCACGCCGAATCTGGCGGAGGCCGAGACGAACCGGCGGCTCGTGCAGTCGGCACGGCGTGTCGTGGTGGTCGCGGACCACACCAAGTGGGGTGTCGTGGGCCTGAGTTCGTTCGCAGCGCTGGAGCAGGTGGACACGCTCGTCACCGACTCCGGCCTGTCGGCGGATGCCCGCGCGGAGGTCGCCGAGCACCTCGGGCTGGTCGTTGCGGGCGAGCCGGAGCCCGAGACCGACTGACCCCTCGCGTCGGCGTCGGCCGTGCGCGGGAGCTCCCTGTCGCGGGAGCCCCCTGTCGCGGGAGCCCCTGCCCGTGCGAGGCGCCGCGCGGGCCCGCCGTGGGGCGCCCGCCCCGCTGACACCCGGCGTGCCCGGGTCTATCGTGGCGCCACCCAGCCGATCGTCCGCCGCGCGCGGTTTCGCACCAGGGGGTGGTGTCCATGGCTCGCCGTCTGCGTCCGGTGGGTCTCGACTTCGTCGAGACGGCGCCGGTGCGCCTGGTCTTCGCGCGGGAGGTCGCCGCCGCTCCGGACGCCGTCTTCCGTGCCCTGGCCGAGGACGTGCCGGGCTGGACCGCGTGGTTCTCGGCGGTGACGTTCGCCCGGCCCATCGGTGAGGGCGCGGGGCGCGAGATCCGGCTCAGGGGCGGTGCGCGCTTCGTGGAGACGGTGCTGGCGGCCGAGCGGTCCGAGGTGTACGCCTACCGCGTCGACGTCACCAACGTGCCGGGCGCCCGGGCCATGCTCGAGGAGTGGCGCCTGACGCCGGCCGGGACCGGGACACGGGTGCGCTGGACGTTCGCGGCGGACGGTACGGCGCCGTTCCGTTTCGTCCTCGACCGGGCCCGTCCGGGGCTGGGGCGGGCGTTCCGGAGCGCGGTCACGTCGCTGGACCGGCGGCTGCGGCGGCGGCCGTAGCCCGGCGACCGGCGACCGGCGACCGGCGACCGGCGACCGCTCAGTCGAGCAGGCTGCCGGTGCGCAGCAGGGACTCGATCGCCGCCGTGTACGGCTCGATGTCGAGGCCCTGTTCGGCGAGCCAGGCGTCCGAGTAGTACTTGTCGAGGTACCGGTCCCCCGGATCGCACAGCAGTGTCACGACGCTGCCCCGCTGCCCCGCGGCCACCATCTCGGCGACGATCTTCAGTGCGCTCCACAGCCCGGTGCCCGTGGAGCCGCCCGCCTTGCGGCCGATCGCCCGCTCGAGGGAGCGTACGGCCGCGACGCTCGCCGCGTCCGGCACCTTCATCATGCGGTCGATCGCGCCGGGTACGAAGCTCGGTTCCATCCGGGGCCGGCCGATGCCCTCGATGCGGGAGCCGCGGTCGCAGGCCACGTCGGGGTCGCCGGTGGTCCAGCCCTCGAAGAAGCAGGAGTTCTCCGGGTCGGCGACGCAGACGTGGGTGTCGTACTGCATGTAGTGGACGTAGCGGGCGAGGGTCGCCGAGGTGCCGCCGGTGCCGGCCGTGGCGACGATCCAGGACGGCTCGGGATACCGTTCCAGCCGCAGCTGACGGAAGATCGACTCGGCGATGTTGTTGTTGCCGCGCCAGTCGGTGGCGCGTTCGGCGTAGGTGAACTGGTCCATGTAGTGGCCGCCCGTCTCCGCCGCGAGGCGGGCCGACTCCTCGTACATCCGCCGGGAGTCGTCCACGAAGTGGCACCGTCCGCCGTGGAACTCGATCAGCCGGATCTTCTCGGTGCTCGTCGTCCGGGGCATGACGGCGATGAAGGGCACGCCGATCAGGCTCGCGAAGTAGGCCTCGGAGACGGCCGTCGAGCCGCTGGACGCCTCGATCACCGGGCGGTCCGGCCGGATCCAGCCGTTGCACAGGCCGTAGAGGAACAGGGAGCGGGCGAGCCGGTGCTTGAGGCTGCCGGTCGGGTGGGTCGACTCGTCCTTCAGATACAGGTCGATGCCCCAGTGCTCCGGGAGCGGGAACAGGAGCAGGTGGGTGTCGGCCGAGCGGTTGGCGTCGGCCTGGACCTTGCGGACGGCCTCTTTCAGCCAGGCACGGTAGGCGGCGTCGCTGTGGTCGACGTCGAGGGTGGCGCCGGTGCCGGTCTGTCGGTCAGTGCTCACTTCGGGGCTCCTTACGCTGCGCGCCGACGGCGGACAGCGCGGCCGACACCTGGATCATAAACACCTTGCACACGCTTCTCACCTGCATAAACGCACCTTTGGGGGCCTCAAAGGCACCCCTGGGGTGCGGGGGTCGACGCAGCGGGCGCCCGGTGGGGGGCGCATTCACGCGAGTGCTCCGGTCGCCTCCGGAAAGGACCGGCGCGTACTGGTGCTCGGAGCGTGGTGCGGGCAGACTGCCAGCGGCGGAACCGACGCGCACGAGGGGGCGACGGCCATGACGGAGCCGGAGTTCAGGGCCACGGGGGTGCGGATCGGCAAGCGGCTGCGTTCACTCACCCGGGCCGGGACGGTCCGGATCAGCGGTGGCCGGGTGGAGTTGCTGACCAGCTACGGCAGCGAGATAGACAGCGCGCCGGTGCAGGCGGTGCGCGCCTCCCGCCCGTGGTTCGCCCCGCAGGACCGGGCGCTGGCCGACCTCGACGGCAAGCGGTACCTGCTGACCCTCGGAGAGCGTGACCCGGCCCCCGGGGAGCCGGGGCCTCCCGCGGCCCGCCGCTTCATCGAGGCGGTGCGCAGGGCTGCCGGACGCCGCGCCTGAGAGATGTCCGTAACTTGCGGTGCCTCACCCCTTGCGTCACGCTGGTCTCACGTCACTCTGGGTTTACCGGCGATAACGCTGCGAACCAGCCCGCCGGCCATGACAGCGGGCGACGTGCGCCACGTGCGGCTCGCTGGATCCGAACTCCGTGTTCTTCCGGACCTCTATGTCGGGGAGTCGCAGCCGTGATCACTCACCCAAGCAGACACTGCACGGTGGAGCTCCAAGCCCTGCCGTCGCGGATCGGCCAGGTCCGCAGAATCGTATCTGCGCAATTGCGCTACTGGCATATGGATCTCCTGATCGACCGTGCGGTGCTCGGCGTGACGGAGTTGCTGACCAACGTCCATCTGCATGCGCGGCCCGACAAGACGTGCACCGTGGAGATAGAACTGCTCCTGGACCGGCTCACGGTCTCGGTGCGCGACCACGATGCGCGACTGCCCGTCGTGGACGACGCCGAGCCCCTCGCCACGTGTGGGCGCGGGCTCGCCATGGTGGCCGCGATGAGCGAGAGCTGGGGCGCCCGGCCGGACGGCGAGTCCGGCAAGGTCGTCTGGTTCACGCTCCCGACGGCCGTGACCGCCGCGCCGGTCACCGTGCCACCCGTGTCGGCCCGCCCGCCGCGCCGTCTGGTCGAGGAGGTGCCGGTCGCCGCGTTCGCCGAGGTCGAGCACGCGGTCGACCTCGGCAGCCCCCAACCCGCTCCCGCCCGGTCGGCCGTTGCCGGCTGACCGGGCGGTGACCGTCCGCTGCCGGGGACCGTGCGTCACGGTTCCGGCGACGCCCGGGACGCGGGTTCGCGTCTCCGGCGGTCGTCGACCGGCGGGGCCGTCAGCGGCCCTGACGGAGCGTCGGCCGTCCGGAAGGACGCGGTGCGGAGGCGGGCGGTGGCACGCGGCGGCAAGCGGCAGCGGACCCGGTCGAGAGGTGGGCGCGCGCCGCCTCTTGCCGAGCCCGCCTTGCTCGCGGTACGGCCCCAAGCCGGGTGCGGCACTCGCCGTGGAGGGAGGGCGGGTGCCGCAACGGCGGCCGGTTCGCCGGGCCGGCGCGGGCTACTCCGCGGCGACGGCGCGCAGTACGTCCAGGCGGGATGCCCGCCGAGCCGGACGCAGTCCCGCCAGGGCACCGGCCGCGAGGCCGACCAGGGCCACCACCGCGAGCTGCGCGGGCGGCACGGCGAAGGCGAAGGCGCTGTCCGAGGCACCGTCGGAGGCCGCCACGAGGACCCAGCCGAGGAAGGCGCCGAGACCGAGCCCGCCGACCGTGCCGAAGGCGGCGACCAGGACGGACTCCCAGCGGACCATGGCCCGCAACTGGGCCCGGGTCTGCCCGACGGCGCGCAGCAGGCCGAGTTCGCGGGTGCGCTCGTGGACCGCCAGGGTGAGGGTGTTGGCGATGCCGAGCAGGGCGATGAGCACCGCGAGAGCGAGCAGCGCGTAGACGAGGGTCAGCATCATGTCGATGCCGCCCGCCGAGGATTCGGCGTACTCGTCCCGGGTCTGCACCTCCGGGTTGCCGTACTGCCCGGCGACCTTCTCGACCGCCGCCTTGCCCGCCTCCGCGCTCACGCCGTCCTTGAAGGCGACGGCGACCAGGGTGTCGGAGTCCTGGGTACGGTGCGGGGCCCAGGCCGCGCGGGTGATGACGTAGTCGCCGGCGAGTTCGGACTGTCCGTAGACCGCGCGGACGGTGAAGGTCCCGCTGCGTCCGTCGGTGAAGGTGAGTCGCGTGGTGTCGCCGGTGGTCAGCCCCTGCTTGTCCGCCTCGCTCCCGGTGACCGCGATGCCGTCGGTGCCGAGGTCGTCCAGTGAGCCGCGGACGGTGCCCAGGTCGAAGGTGCGGTTCAGGGCGACCGGGTCCGTGACCGTCAACGCCCGTCCCTCGCCGTCCACTTCCGCGACGCCCCGGCCGAGGCCGACGGCGGTGTCCACCTCGGGCAGCTTCTGGACGGCTCCGGCCAGCCGCGGGCTGAGGCCGCTGCCGCCGGCGCCGAAGGACGGCGCGCTGACGGCGACGTCGCCCGCGAAGGACCGGGAGACCGTCTGGTCCATGGTCGCCTTGAGCGAGGCGCCGAACACGGTGAACAGCGACACGACCGCCACGCCGATCATCAGTGCCCCGGCGGTGGCCGCCGTGCGCTTGGGGCTGCGCAGGGCGTTGCGCCGGGCGAGGACGCCGGTGACGCCGCGCAGCCGGTCCAGCGGGGCTCCGAGGACGCGTACGGCGGTGGCGGAGGCGACCGGGCCGAGCACCACGAAGGAGGCCAGGGCGAGGACGGCGCCCAGTCCCGCCAGCCACACCGACGGGGAGAGCAGGACCCCGACGAGTGTCACCGCGAGAGCGAGCGCGAGCAGCGCCGTGCCGGTGAACGCCCGCGCGCGGGAGGCGCCGGAGGTGTCGACGGCCGTCTCGCGCAGCGCGGCCAGGGGTGCGGTGCGGCCGGCCCGGGCCGCGGGCAGCAGGGCGGAGCCGAGGCAGACCACGACGCCGACGGCGAGCGGGAGCAGCAGCGACAGCGCGCTGATCACCAGGGCGCCCTCGGGGAACGGGAAGCCGATCGCGGGGAAGAGGGCCTGGAGTCCGGCCGCGATGCCGATGCCGCCCGCGAGCCCGGCGGCGGACGCCGTGAGGGCCACGAGGGCCGCCTCGACGAGGGTGGCGGCGGTGACCTGACGGCGGGAGGCGCCGAGGGCGCGCAGCAGGGCGTTCTCGCGGGTGCGCTGGGCGACCACGATGGCGAAGGTGTTGTGGATCGAGAAGGTCGCGACCAGCAGGGCGATGCCGGAGAAGACGAGCAGGAAGGTCGTGAACAGGGTCAGGAACTGGCTGGAGATCATGTCGGTGTTCTCCGCGGCCGACTCCTGCCCCGTGATGGCCTCGACACCGTCGGGCAGTACGGGGGTGAGCCGGTCGACGAGTTCCTGCTGGCCGACGCCGGGCCCGGCCCGCACCTGGATGCTCGCCGCCTCGCCGGGCCGGGCCGTGAGGTACTTCTCGGCGTCGGCCCGGGTCATGCCGGTGAAGGTCACCTGGGCCATGCCGTCCTCGCCGCCGAAGGTGGCGAGACCCACGACGGTGACCTCGACGGGGTCGGGCGTGCGCAGGGTGGTGGTGTCGCCGATCGCCAGTCCGCCCTTCTCGGCGGCGCCGCGGTTGACGACGACCTCGCCGGACTGCTGGGGGGCGCGGCCCTCGGCGAGGCGGTACGGGTTCAGCTCGGGGTCGGTGATCCAGATGCCGGCCAGGGTGGGCGGGCCCTGGCCGCCGATCGGGTCGCCGTTCGCGCCGACGAGCTGGCCCGCGCCCTGGATGCTGGGGGCGGCGGCCGCGACGCCGGGCACCCGCTCGACGGTCCGCACCAGGTCGGTGCCGACCGGCTGCCGTACGCCCTGGCTCTCGCCCGGTGTGGTGATGGCGTCGGAGCTGCGTACCACGGCGTCGGTGCCGCCGGCGGCGTTGCCGAACATGGTGTCGAAGCTCGCGCGGAGCGTGTCGCCCATGACCAGGGTGCCGGTCAGGAAGGCGACCCCGAGGACCACGGCGAGGAACGTCCCGGCGAAGCGGCGTTTGTGGGCCCGGAGCGAGGAGACGCTCAGCCGGACGGGGACGGGGGCGTTCATGACGGCACCTCGAAGGCTTTCATCCGGTCCAGGACCTTGTCGGCGGTCGGCGCGTCCATGCGGTCGACGAGGCGTCCGTCGGCGAGGAAGACGACCTCGTCCGCGTGGGCGGCGGCGACGGGGTCGTGGGTGACCATGACGACGGTGCGGCCGGTCTGGCGGACGGTGCGGCCGAGGAGGCCCAGCACCTCGCCGCCGGAGCGGGAGTCGAGGTTGCCGGTGGGCTCGTCGGCGAAGACCACGTCAGGCTGCCCGGCGAAGGCGCGGGCCACGGCGACGCGCTGCTGCTGCCCGCCGGAGAGTTCGGCGGGCCGGTGGTGGAGTCGGTCGCGCAGTCCGACGACGTCGATCAGCGCGTCGACCCATTCGGTGTCGCCCCGGCGGCCGGCCAGGTCGAGGGGGAGCGTGATGTTCTCGGCGACGGTCAGCGTCGGCACCAGGTTGAAGGCCTGGAAGACGAAGCCGACGCGGTCGCGGCGCAGCAGGGTGAGCCGGCGGTCGTCGAGGGTGCTCAGGTCGGTGTCGCCGATGCGGGCGGTGCCCGAGGTGAGCGTGTCGAGGCCCGCGGCGCAGTGCATGAGGGTGGACTTGCCGGAACCCGAGGGCCCCATGATGGCGGTGAAGCGGCCGGCCGGGAAGTCGACGCTGACGCCGTCGAGGGCGCGTACGGCGGTGTCACCACCGCCGTACACCTTCACGGCGTCCACGACCCGGGCGGCGGCCCGGGTGACGGTCGTCGTGGTCATGCCGCACCGCCCTTGCCGGTCCGGCCGAACTGCTCGTCCAGCACGGACAGCCGACGCCAGTACTCGTCCTCGTCGATCTCGCCGGAGGCGAAGCGGTGGCCGAGCACGGTGATGGGCGAGTTGTCCTCGACGGTCCTCGGCCGCCTGGGTCCGCGGCGCCCGCGCCACACCGTGCGGCGCAGCAGGGTGATGCCGCCGCCGATGACCAGTGCCCAGATCAACGGGAAGAGCAGGATCCACGGGCCGGGCCCGCCGTCGCCGAACTGTGCCAGGGTCTCCATGTCGTCCAACTCCTCGGTCGCGATGTCCCTTGTGTCGCTTCCGAGCCTCGCCCCGGGAGGGGGCCCGGGTCGTCGTACGGCCAGCGGCAGTGCGGGTACGACGCGGGGAGTACTCCGGCGGTCCGCGGCTGCTTCCCCGGTCTCCGGACGCTCACTCGACGTCTGTAACTACTAGTATGTACAGTGCGGACATGAGCACCTCGGAACGACTCATCGAGTCCACCCGCGAGCTGTTGTGGGAGCGCGGGTACGTGGGCACCAGCCCCAAGGCGATCCTGGAGCGGGCCGAGGCCGGGCAGGGCAGTATGTACCACCACTTCAAGGGCAAGCCCGACCTCGCGCTCGCCGCGATCCGGCGCACCGCCCAGGAGATGCGGGCCGCCGCCGGGGCCGTGCTCGCCGGTCCCGGGACGCCGTACGAGCGCATCGAGGCGTATCTGCGGCGCGAGCGCGACGTGCTGCGCGGTTGCCCGGTCGGGCGTCTGACGATGGACCCGGACGTGATCGCCGACGACTCGCTGCGCGCCCCGGTGGACGAGACCCTCGACTGGCTGCGCGAGCAGATCGCCCAGTTGGTGGAGGAGGGGCGGGAACAGGGCGAGTTCGCGCCCTGGCTGGACGGCGAGGAGATCGCGGCGGCGGTCGTCGCGACCGTGCAGGGAGGCTACGTCCTGGCCCGTGCGTCCGGCTCCCCCGCCGCCTTCGACGCGGGCGTCCGGGGCCTGCTCTCGCTGCTCGCGACCCACAAGAACTGAGGGGGCATCCGATGCATGCCATGCAGTACGCCTTCACCCTGCCCGCCGACTATCCGATGGACGTCATCAGGGAGCGCGTGGCCCGCACCGGGCACCTGCTGGACGACTGGCCCGGTCTCGGGCTCAAGGCGTATCTGATCCGTGAGCGGGGCAAGGACGGTTCGCCGGTCAACCAGTACGCGCCGTTCTACCTGTGGAACACCGTGGAGGGCATGAACTCCTTCCTCTGGGAGGGCGCCTTCCAGCGGCCCACCGACGACTTCGGCCGGCCCGCGGTCCGGCAGTGGACGGGCCTGGCCCACGAGGAGGGCGGTGCCGCCGGCAGCCCCGCGCGGCACGCGGTCCTGTGGCGCCACCGGGTGCCGGAGGGGGTGCCGCTGTCGGAGGTGGCGGCGGACGCGGTGCGGGAGACCGGGCGGCTGGCGGCCATGGGCGGGGTACTGCTCGCGGCGGCGGTCGTGGACACCGGGCAGTGGGAGCTGGTGCGCTTCTCGCTGCACGCGGGCGACGCGCCCGAGGGGCTGGAGGGCGAGGTCTTCCAGGTGCTGCACCTGTCCGCGCCGGGGCGGGCCCTGCTGCCGAGGGGGCGCCAGTGGTGAGCGCCGTCCGCACGGTCCTCGGGGACGTGCCCGGCGGGGAGTTGGGGGTGTGCGACGCCCACGACCACCTGTTCTTCGCCAGTCCCCGGCTGCCCGGCGAGGAACTGCGCGACGCCTCGGCGGCACGGGCGGAGCTGGCCGCCTTCCGGGAACGGGGCGGCGGCACGGTGGTGCAGTGGACACCGTACGGACTGGGCCGGCGGGCCGCCGATCTGCCGGCCCTGTCCCGGGAGACCGGCGTCCACGTGGTGGCCGCCACGGGACTGCACCAGGACGTCCACTACGACCGGGACACGCTCGCCGCGCTGCGGGGCCGGGCCGCCGACGTCTTCGTGGCCGAACTGACCCGGGGCATCGGGACGTCGGGCGTCCGCGCCGGGCTGATCAAGGTGGCGGGCGGCTTCCACGCGCTCGACGCGCACGCGCGGTGGACCATGTCGGCGGCGGCCGAGGCACACCACGCGACGGGGGCGCCGATCGCCGTGCACCTGGAGCTGGGCACCGGCGCCCTGGACGTACTGGAGCTGCTGTGCGGCGAGTCGGGCGTCCCGCCGCACCGGGTGATCCTGGGTCACCTCAACCGCTCCCCCGACCCCGTGACCCACCGGCAGGCCGCCGGGTCGGGATGCTGGCTGGCCTTCGACGGACCGTCACGGGCCCACCACGCCACCGACTGGCGGATGCCGGACGCCGTGCGCGATCTCGCCGAGGCGGGTTTCGGCGACCGGCTGCTGCTAGGCGGCGATACGACCACGGCGTCCGCCCGGTCGGTCGACGGGGGCCCGGGGATGCCGTACCTGCTGCGCCGCGTGGCTCCCCGGCTCGCCCTCTCCGTGGGGGACGAGCTGGTGCGGCGCGTCCTCACCGAGAACCCGGCGCGGGCGTTCGCCGTCGACTGGCACTGACACCCCCCTTCCGCGCCCCCCTTCCGCGGCCCCCGTCCCGGCCCCGTCCGACAGGAGACCCCTGATGCCCTTCGTCCGCATCGACGCCCACGGCGGCGGCACCGACGACGACCGGCTCGACGCGCTCGGGCGGGCCGTCCACGACGCCCTGGTGGAAACCCTCGGCATTCCGCCCGACGACCGCTTCCAGGTTCTGACCGCGCACGACGCCACCCGCGGCACCCTGCGCTACGACGACTACCTGGGCGTGCGCCGCGACGCGGGCATCGTGTTCGTGGCGATCACGCTGCGGGCGGGCCGGACCACCCGGCAGAAGGAGGCACTGTACGGCCGGATCGCCCGGCTCGCCGAGGAGTACGCGGGGACGGACCCCCGCAACGTCTTCGTCACCCTGACCGAGAACACCTCCGCGGACTGGTCGCTGGGCAACGGGCTGGCGCAGTACGTAGGGTCGGGATCATGCTGAGACTCGGAATCCCCGTCGTCGGTGTCACGGATCTCCCCCGCGCGGTGGCGTTCTGGACGGCCGCGCTGCCGCTGGTGGCCGCGGAGGAGTGGCAGAGCGAGACCTGGCGCACGCTGGAGTACGCGGACGGCTCCGGGCGGGCCCTCGGTCTCCTGCGCAGCGACTCGCCGCCAGAGCCCCGGCCCCGGCTCCACCTCGACCTGTTCACGGACTCGGCCGAGGAGCAGCGGGCGGAGGTGCGGCGGCTGATCGGCCTCGGCGCGCGGGCAGTCGAGTGGGACCTGTACCCGCCCGACCCCGACTTCGTCGTCCTGGCCGACCCGGACGGCAACATCTTCTGCGTCGTCGACCTCAGCCACGCCCCGAGCGGCGGGGACCGGCCCGCGCCCTGAGTCGCGGGCACGTCCGGCTGCCTACGCCGGCACGCCGAGCGGGTCGTCCAGGACCGGCTGCCAGGCCAACTCGGCCGCGCCGACCAGGCTGTTGTGGTCGAGACCGCAGGGCAGGATCGGCACCCCGCCGCTCTGGCCCCACAGGCTGCGCCCGGCGACGACCGCGCGCAGCCGCTCGGGGTCGGCGTCGAGGAGCGCGCGGTGGAGTCCGCCGAGGATGATGCGATCCGGGTTGAGGATGTTCACCAGGCCCGCCAGTCCCAGGCCGAGGCGGTCGATGAGGGTCTCGGTGGCGGTGCGGACGGCCGGGTCGGCGTAGTGCTCGCGGATCAGGTCGTAGGACTGCTGGAGCAGGGACACCTCGGGTCCCGGTTCACGCCCGGCCGCCGTGAGGAAGGCCAGCGGGTCGGTCTCCACGTCCAGGCAGCCGCGACTGCCGCAGTGGCAGGGGCGGCCCTCCGGGTTGACGGCGAGGTGGCCGACCTCCAGGGCGAGCCCGGAACTGCCGGTGTGCAGACGGCCGTCCAGGACCAGGGCGCCGCCGACCCCGCGGTGGCCGGTGGCCACGCACAGCAGGTCGCGGGCGCCCCGTCCGGCACCGTGACGGTGCTCCGCGAGGGCGGCGAGGTTGACGTCGTTGGCGGCGAAGGCGGGCCCCTCGATCCCGGCAGCGCGCACCTGCTGCGCGAAGATCTCCCGCACGGGTGCGCCGGCCGGCCAGGCCAGGTGCAGCGGGTTCAGGGCCAGGCCCTCCGGTTCCGCGACGGCGGACGGCACGGCGAGCCCGGCGCCGACGCAGCGCCGCCCGGTCTCCCTGAGGAGTTCCGCGCCCGCCTCGACGACGGAGCCGAGCACCTTCGCCGGGTCGGCGTCGACGACCTCGCAGCCGGGCGCCGTCGCGACGATCCGGCCCCCGAGGCCGACCAGGGCCGCCCGGAAGCCGTCGGCGTGGATCTGGGCGGCGAGGGCGACGGGCCCGTCCTCGGCGACCGAGAGACGGTGCGAGGGGCGGCCCTGGGACCCGGCCGCCGCGCCGGGCCTGGCGTCCACCCGGATCAGGCCGAGCGCCTCCAGTTCGGCGGCGACCGCGCCCGCCGTGGCCCGGGTCACGCCCAGTTCGGCGGTGAGGACGGCCCGGGTGGGGGCGCGTCCGGTGTGCACGAGCTCCAACGCGGGTCCGAGCGCACCGCGCCCCCGGTCCAGCCGCGTCCTCGAGGTGGTCCCTTCCCCCGCCGTCCGGGGGTCCGCCTTGCCGCTCATGAGGGGGAGTCTCCCATGATCCGTCCGTGCGGGGTGCCTAGAGGCCACTGACGCGGAGCGTGATGTTCAGCCGCCCGGCGAGCCCCAACTCGGGCGGCGCGGTGCCCGGGTGCACCCTCGGCACCCCGTGGTACGCGAGCCGCGAGGGACCGCCGAAGACGAACAGGTCGCCGCTGCGCAGCTCGGTGTCCGTGTAGGGGCGGGTGCGGGTCTCGGGGTTGCCGAAGCGGAAGACGCAGGTGTCGCCGAGGCTCAGGGAGACCACGGGGGCGTCGGAGCGCTCGTCCGCGTCGCGGTGCATGCCCATGCGGGCGTCGGCGTCGTAGAAGTTGATCAGCGCGATGTCGTACGGCGCCGCCGCCACCGCCTCGGCACCGAGCGCGTCGGTCACCGCGCGGCGGGCGAGGTCGCCGAGCCGGGCCGGGAAGGGCTTGACCGGGGCGCCGTCGCCGTCGACGGCGGTGGCGGCGTAGCCGTACGGGTACCAGTGCCGGCCGAGGCAGACCTGCCGGGCGGTCATGGTGCCGCCGCCGGGGGTGCGTACCGTGCGCAGTCCGGCCGGTGGGCGGGCCCACGCGCGGCAGGCGTCCAGCAGCTCGCGCTGCCGTCCCGGGGCCAGCCAGTCCGGCACGTGGACGGCGCCGGGTGCGGTCTCGGCGCGGGTCCTGGGGAACAGCTCGGCGTCCATGTCCCCATCCTGCCTCCGTGCTCCGCTCCCCGGGCGCGACCGGCGCTGAGCTGCGGCTCGGCTAGCCTGGACACACGATGAACGACCGCAGCGCTAACGACCACAGCACGAACCCGAGCAGCACGAACCACAGCGGCGACCGCGACGACCGCATGACGACTGTGTGGGGCGAGCGCGTGCTGTCCCGCTTCCCCGAGGACCCGCGCGACCGGCTCCGCGCCTGGGACGCCGCCGACGAGTACCTGCTGGGGCACCTCGCGGAGCGGGAGGTCCCGCTGTCCGGCACGGTCGTGGTGGTCGGCGACCGGTGGGGAGCGCTGGTGACGGCGCTGGCGGCGCACCGTCCGGTGCAGATCACCGACTCCCACCTCGCGCGCGAGGCGACGCGGGTCAATCTGGAGCGGAGCGGTGTCGAGCCGGACTCGGTGCGCCTGCTCACCACGCAGGACCCGCCGCCGGACCGTGTCGACGTGCTGCTGGTGCGGGTGCCGAAGAGCCTCGCCCTGCTGGAGGACCAGCTGCTGCGGCTGGCGCCGGGGCTGCACGAGGGCACGGTCGTGGTGGGCACCGGGATGGTGAAGGAGATCCACACCTCCACGCTCCGGCTGTTCGAGCGGATCGTCGGCCCGACCCGGACGTCACTGGCCGTGAAGAAGGCCCGGCTGATCTTCGCGGAGCCCGATCCCGCGCTGAAGCGGCCCGCCAACCCCTGGCCGCTCGGCTACCGGCTGCCCGACGACGTCGGGCCGCTCTCCGGTCGCCCCGTCGTCAACCACGCCGGTGTCTTCTGCGCCGACCGGCTCGACATCGGCACCCGCTTCTTCCTCCGGCACCTGCCGGCCCCCGGGAGCTTCCGGCGGGTGGTGGACCTGGGCTGCGGCAACGGTGTGGTCGGTACGGCGGTGGCGCTGGCCGATCCGGACGCGGAGCTGCTGTTCACCGACGAGTCGTTCCAGGCCGTGGCCTCGGCCCGGGCGACGTACCGGGCGAACGAGGTGGCGGGCCAGGCGGAGTTCCGGGTCGGCGACGGGCTGGACGGGGTGCCGGACGGCAGTGTCGACCTGGTGCTGAACAACCCGCCGTTCCACTCCCACCAGGCGACGACCGATGCCACGGCGTGGCGGATGTTCACCGGGGCGCGGCGGGCGCTGCGCCCCGGCGGCGAACTGTGGGTGGTCGGCAACCGGCATCTGGGCTACCACGTCAAGCTGCGGCGCCTGTTCGGCAACAGCCGGCTGGTGGCGGGCGACCGGAAGTTCGTGGTGCTGAAGGCGGTCAAGGAGTAGCCGGAGCAGGGGGAACGGGGTCGGTCCTGGTCACCACCTGGATCAGCGTCGCCACCGTCCGGACCATGGCCTCCCTCCCCGCGGTGAGGTAGCCGCGCGAGTCGACCGCCTCGGGACGGGTCGCGGCACGGCCGATCAGGTCGCCGGTGGTGGCGAGGGGCACGGTCTGTTCCTCGGCGGGCGTCGGGGAGCGGATGTCAAGGGGCGAGGACGACGGAGCGGGTCAGGTGGCGCGGGCGGTCCGGATCGAGGCCGCGCGCGGCGGCGACGGCGACGGCGAGCCGCTGGGCACGCACCAGTTCGGCCAGCGGGTCCAGCTCGCCGGGCACCCACAGCGCGCCGGTCTCGCGGACCTGTTCGGCCAGCCCGACGGGTGCCTCGCCGAACATCCAGGCCGCCGTGCCCGCGGTGCTGATGCTGATGGGGCCGTGCCGGTACTCCATGGCCGGGTAGGCCTCGGTCCAGGACAGGGAGGCCTCGCGCATCTTCAGGCCGGCCTCGTTGGCCAGTCCGACGGTCCAGCCCCGGCCGAGGAAGGTGAACTGGGTGCGCTCGACGAGCCCTTCGGGCAGCTCGGCGGCGAGCGCGTCGCGGGCGTCGGCGACGACGGCCTCGGTGTGCAGGCCCAGGTGGGCGCGGAGCAGGGTGAGCGCGGTGGTCGCGAACCGCGTCTGCACGACGGACCGTTCGTCGGCGAAGTCGAGGACGACGACGTCGTCGGCGGCGGTCATGACCGGCGTGGCCGGGTCGGCGGTGAGCGCGACGGTGCGGGTGCGGCCCTTCAGCTCCGTGAGCAGCTCCAGTACCTCGGTGGTGGTGCCGGAGCGGGTGAGGGCCACGACCCGGTCGTACATCCGCCCGCGCGGGAACTCGGAGGCGGCGAACGCGTCCGTCTCGCCCTGGCCCGCGTCCTCGCGCAGCGCCGCCGCCGACTGCGCCATGAAGTACGAGGTGCCGCACCCGACGATCGCCACCCGCTCCCCCGCCACCGGCAGCGCCGCCGTGTGCCGTGCCGCCTCGGCCGCGGCGCGCGTCCAGCACTCGGGCTGGCTGTTGAGCTCGTCCTCGACATACGTCATGCCGCACACTCCCCGAACACGGATTGACTGTTCCTGCAAGATATAGCGAGCTTTAGAGCACGATCAAGCAATCCGGGGAAGAGTGCGTGCGCTAGGGTCGGCGGGGGTCGAGGAACGGAGGCGCGGATGTCGCGCGACGCCCGCTGGAAGGCACTGCTGGAACTGCTCGTCGAGCGCGGCCGGCTGGACGTCGAGGAGGCGGCGACCGAGCTGGAGGTCTCGGCCGCGACGATCCGCCGCGACTTCGACCGGCTCGCCGAGCAGCAGATGCTGGTGCGCACGCGCGGTGGCGCGGTGGTGCACGGGGTGTCGTACGAACTGCCGCTGCGTTACAAGACCGCCCGCCGCGCCTCGGAGAAGCAGCGCGTCGCGCAGGCGGTCGCCGCCCTGGTGGCGCCGGGCGAGGCGGTGGGGCTGACCGGCGGCACGACCACCACGGAGGTGGCGCGCGCCCTGGCCGTGCGCGCCGACCTGGCCTCCGGCACCCCCGCGCTGACCGTGGTGACCAACGCGCTCAACATCGCCAACGAACTCGCCGTTCGCCCCCAGTTCAAGATCGTGGTCACCGGCGGGGTGGCCCGGGCGCAGTCGTACGAGCTGATCGGGCCGCTCGCGGACGGCGTGCTGGGGCAGGTGACCCTCGACGTGGCGGTCCTCGGCGTCGTCGCCTTCGACGTCGCGCACGGTGCCGCGGCCCACGACGAGGCCGAGGCCGCGATCAACCGGCTGCTGTGCGAGCGCGCCGAGCGGGTCGTCGTGGCCGCCGACTCCAGCAAGCTGGGCCGGCGGGCGTTCGCCCGGATCTGCGCGACCGAGTCGGTGGACACGCTGGTGACGGACGGTGCGGCCGACCCGGAGCTGGTCGGGCGCTTCGAGGAGGCGGGAGTCCGGGTCGTCACGGCCTGAGGAGCCCCGGGGGGGGTATGCCCGGCACCACGGGGTGCGCCCGGCCTCGGAGTACGCCCGGCCCCGGTGGTGGCGCAGGTGGTGGCGCCGGTCAGTGCCCGTGGCCGTCGGTGTGTTCCGGCGTGGCGCTCGGGTCGGCCTCCTTCGTCGCACCGGCCGTCGCACCCGTCGCCGATCCGGCACGCACGGTGAACGCCGCGGTGTGGACCTCGCCCTGGTGCCGGAAGTCCAGGAAGAGGCGGTAGGTGCCGGGGCTGGGCGCGGTGGCGCTGAAGGAGATCTCCGGGCCCGGCCTGGTGGTGCCGTCGCCGGGTTCGCCGTTCGGGTGGACGTGGAGGTAGGCGAGGTCGCCGGAGCGCAGGGCGACGAGGTGGCCGTAGGCGCCCAGGTAGGGCTGGAGGTCGCCCACGGGTTCGCCGCCCCGGGACACCTTCAGCTTCAGCTCGCTCGCCCTGCCGGGGCGCAGGGAACCCTCGAGTTCGACCTCGTAGCCGTCGGTCCGGGCGGCGTGGTTCGGGGCCGGGAGCCGTGCGGGCTCGTATCGGCCGGAGGCGGCCAGGTCGGCGCCGAGGGTGAGGTTCTCCGCGTCCTCGCCGGCCGGGGTGAAGTCGGCGAAGACGCGGTAGCCGCCCGCGGCGGGCAGGTCGACGGGGGTGCTCCAGGTGCCGTCGGCGGCACGGGTGGGGTGCAGGTGGCGGTAGGTGACCAGGTCGCGTGAGGCCAGGACGAGGTGGAGTTCCTTGTCGTGCTCGCGCCGGTAAGCGGTCACGGCCGCGCCGCTCGCGTCCCGGACCGTGAAGCGCAGCTCGGTGCGCCGGCCGGCGGTGACGTGCGGAGTGGCGAGGTCGAGGCTGTAGCCGGACTCGGAGATCTGCAGGCCGCCGGCCGGGATGCTCTCGTGACCCTCGTGGCCGCCGCCCTCCTTCGGTCGCGGCGTCGGTTCACGCGGCCCGTCCGGTTCGCGGTGCTCGTCATGGGGCGCGGGCGCGGCGCCGTCCGCGACGATCGGGTCGATCCCCGTGCCGACACCGTAGGCGGTGCCGAAGGTGGCGGCCAGCGCGGCGGCGAACGCGGTGATCCTCAGTCCGGTGTGCATGACGGCGTCTCCTCGGATCCGGGGCTCCGGCTCGCCCGGAAGCCCTCTTCTTGCACTTCACCATACCCCTGGGGGGTACATAATCAAGCCGTGGAGCCACTTGCCTTAGGTACCCCCTAGGGGTATACATGGACTGGTCCGGGCGGGTACCCCCGCCCCGTATCTGTGACCACATCCTTGGAGGAAGCAATGCCCTCGAACGTCACCGCCCCCGTCACCACCGCCTACGCCGTCGCCGGCATGAGCTGCGGTCACTGCGTCGCGACACTCACCCGGGTGATCGGCGAGCTGGACGGTGTCATCGGTGTCGACGTCCGGCTCGACACCGGCCGGGTCACCGTCACCGCCGACGCCGAGCCGGACGACGCCGCGATCGCCGAGGTGGTCGACGAGGCCGGGTACGAGCTGACCGGCCGCGTCTGACCGACCCGCACTCCCCCGACGCACCGCCGGGACCCGCGACGCCGGGTCCCGGCCGACGACCCCGCATCAGGAGCAGCCATGACCACCAGTACGACCAGCGCACCAGCCGAGGTGGAACTCGCCATCGGCGGCATGACCTGTGCCTCGTGCGCCGCCCGGATCGAGAAGAAGCTGAACCGGATGGAGGGGGTCACCGCGACCGTCAACTACGCGACGGAGAAGGCGAAGGTCAGCCATGCCGGTGACGTGTCCGTCCCGGAGCTGATCGCCACCGTCGAGGCGACCGGGTACACGGCCCGCGAGCCCGAACCGGCCCGTACCGGTGCCGGGTCCGGGTCCGGGCCGGGGGGCGCCGAGACCGTCGACGAGCTGCGGGAGCGCCTGGTGACGTCGGTGGTGCTGGCGGTCCCGGTGATCGCGATGGCGATGGTGCCCGCGCTGCAGTTCGAGTACTGGCAGTGGCTGTCGCTGACGCTGGCGGCGCCCGTGGTGACGTACGCGGCCTGGCCCTTCCACCAGGCGGCGTTCACCAACGCCCGGCACGGCGCGGCCACCATGGACACCCTGATCTCGGTCGGCACCTCGGCGGCGTTCCTGTGGTCGCTGTGGGCCCTGTTCCTCGGCAGCGCGGGCACTCCCGGCATGACCCACCCCTTCGAGCTGACCATCGCCCGCGGCGACGGCTCCGGGAACATCTACCTCGAGGCGGCGGCGGGGGTGACCGCCTTCATCCTCGCCGGGCGCTACTTCGAGGCGCGGTCCAAGCGCAAGGCCGGTGCCGCGCTCAAGGCGCTGCTGGAGCTGGGCGCCAAGGACGTCACGGTCGTGCGGGGCGGTCGTGAGGAGCAGATCCAGGTGGGGGACCTGAAGGTCGGCGACCGGTTCCTGGTCCGCCCCGGCGAGAAGATCGCCACCGACGGCACGGTCGTCGAGGGCACGTCGGCCGTCGACGCGTCGATGCTCACCGGCGAGTCCGTGCCGGTCGAGGTCGGCGCGGGCGACGGGGTCACCGGGGCCACCGTGAACGCGGGCGGCCGGCTGGTGGTCGAGGCGACGCGGGTCGGCGCGGACACCCAGCTGGCGCGGATGGCCAGGCTGGTGGAGGACGCGCAGAACGGCAAGGCCGCGGCCCAGCGGCTCGCCGACCGCATCTCCGGTGTCTTCGTCCCCGTCGTGATCGGCCTCGCGCTGGCCACCCTGGGCTTCTGGCTCGGCAACGGCTCCGGACCGGCCGCCGCGTTCACCGCCGCCGTCGCCGTCCTGATCATCGCCTGCCCCTGCGCGCTGGGCCTCGCCACCCCGACCGCGCTGATGGTCGGCACCGGTCGCGGCGCCCAGCTCGGCATCCTCATCAAGGGCCCCGAGGTCCTGGAGTCCACCCGCAAGGTCGACACCATCGTCCTGGACAAGACCGGGACCGTCACCACCGGCCGCATGACCCTGCTCGCCGTGCACACCGCCGACGGCACCGACGAGGCGGAGGTGCTGCGGCTGGCCGGGGCGCTGGAGCACGCCTCGGAGCACCCGATCGCGCAGGCGGTGGCCGCGGGCGCCACCGAACGGGTCGGCACCCTGCCCACCCCCGAGGACTTCGCCAACGTGCCCGGTCTCGGCGTGCAGGGCGTCGTCGAGGGCCACGCCGTCCTGGTCGGCCGGGAGAAGCTGCTCGCCGAATGGGCCATGGAACTGCCCGTCGGCCTGGCACGCGCCAAGGCCCGTGCGGAGGCCGCCGGCCGCACCGCGATCGCCGTCGCCTGGGACGGCGCGGCCCGGGCCGTCCTGGAGGTCGCCGACGCCGTCAAGGACACCAGCGCCGAGGCCGTGACCCGGCTGCGGGCGCTGGGCCTGACGCCGGTCCTCCTCACCGGCGACAACCGGGCCGTCGCCGAGGCGGTGGCCGCCGAGGTCGGCATCGCTCCCGAGCACGTGATCGCCGAGGTCATGCCCGAGGACAAGGTCGCCGTGGTCAAGCGCCTCCAGGGCGACGGGCGTTCGGTGGCGATGGTCGGCGACGGGGTCAACGACGCCGCCGCGCTCGCCCAGGCCGACCTGGGTCTCGCGATGGGCACCGGTACCGACGCCGCCATCGAGGCGGGCGACCTCACCCTCGTCCGCGGCGACCTGCGCGCCGCCGCGGACGCCATCCGACTGGCCCGCAGGACACTCGGCACCATCAAGTCCAACCTGTTCTGGGCCTTCGCCTACAACGTCGCCGCCCTGCCGCTCGCCGCCGCCGGACTCCTCAATCCGATGATCGCCGGAGCCGCCATGGCCTTCTCCTCCGTCTTCGTCGTCGGCAACAGCCTGCGCCTGCGCGGTTTCCAGGCCGCGGACTGACCCACCGCCGCCGCACCGGGCCGCCGGCCGACTCCACTAGGGCCGGCGGGCGGCCCGCCGGTGCGTGGACCCGGCCGGGCCGAGCCGCACCGCCCGAACCAGCCTCCCCTCCCGGCGTCCCCCGGACGGGCCCCGCCCGCGCGCCGCCGGGTCCGCGGACGACCAGGATGGCTGGGGTCCCGTCTCCCCGCGGAGCAGGAGCCCATGACCGAACCGACCGACGCCGACGGCGGCACCCGCGCCCCTCTCGGGCCGCCCCCCGGCCCGGGGTCCGCGCGCAAGCGGGCCCTCACCGCCGTACTCGGGGAGCTGCGGGCCGTGGACGGCGCGCTGTACGCGGCGGTGGCCGCCACGTCCACGCCCACGCTCGACCGGGCGCTGCGGCGCCTGTCCCGCGCCGCGGACCATTCGAAGATCTCGCTGGGGATCGCCGCCGCGCTCGCACTGAGCGGTGCGCGGGCGCGGCGGGCGGCCCTGGTCGGTGTCGGGGCGGTCGCCGTGGCGTCGGCCTCGACGAACCTGCTGGGCAAGCGTCTGGTGCGCCGGGCGCGCCCGGACCGGGAGGCGGCGCGGGTGACGGTGGACCGGTACGTCCCCATGCCCGCGTCGGCGTCGTTCCCCTCGGGACACACGGCCGCGGCGGTCGCGTTCGCCACGGCCGTGGGCGTCGTCCTGCCCGAGGCCGCCGTACCGCTGGGCGCGCTGGCGAGCTCCGTCGGCTACTCCCGGGTCCACACCGGCGTGCACTATCCGGGTGACGTCGCCGCGGGCGCCGTCCTGGGCATCGCCAGCGCGGCGGCCGTGTTGGCGGCGGCGGCGCCTGCCCGGGTTCGTCAGCCGAACACCTTCACGGCCTGGTAGTACGTCCAGGCCGTGCTGTTGCAGGCGGTCTTGGTGGCGCCGCCGTAACCGGCGCAGACGCGCTTGAGGTCCTCGTAGAAGGCGCTGTCGAGACGGGACTTGTTGGCGCTGAAGGTGCCCGCGTCCTTGTAGTTGCGGTAGCCGAAGTCGTGCCGTGCGCAGGAGGTGCTGAAGGGGAAGCCGAACGGGTTGTCCGGCGAGGAGGAGCAGTAGTCGGTGGTCCAGTCGAAACCGTAGGCGGACCAGGCTGACTTGTTCGCCCGTGCGGCGGTCCAGGCCTGGTAGCTGGACGCGCTGGTCTGTGTCCAGCTCGCGAGAACCTGCGCTTTGTCGGCGGGAGCGGCGTCGGCGGCCGCGGCGGTGGTGACGACGGTGGTCACGGCCAGGGCCGCGGCGGTGAGTCCGGTGGCGAGTCTGCGGTGCATGCCCACACCTCCATGAGGACGCGGCCCGCCCCTCGGACCGCAGGTTCATGCCAAGATGATGCGCATCTCCACCACCCGTTCACACCTCCGGCGGCCCAACTCGCTGTGAATACTACGGCTTTGGGGCGTTACGCGTGCTCTCCGGGGGCCCAGTCGGGGTGGTCGCCGTGCATCGCCGAGTAGAAGGGGTCACCGGTGGCGATCTCGCCCGCGCGCACCGGCCGCCCGGTGAACGCCGCCTTGTACAGGGCCGCGGCGAACTCCAGCGTGGCGCGGGCCTCCTGGCCGCTGCCGGGCGGCCGGGCCCCGGCGTCCCAGGCGTCCAGTACGGCGCCGAGCTGCGCCGTGTGGGAGCTGGGCACGTCGACGGCAGGGGTGCCCCACGCGGCGGCGCGTTCGGGGGTGACGTGCCGGGCCGGGGTGTAGGTCCAGTCGTCGTTGCGGTGTCCGTACAGGTGCGTCAACTCGACCGTCGCGTCGGCGCAGTCGACGCGTATCCGGCTCGTCTCGTCCGGGGAGAGCACGCTGTTGACGACGGTGGCGAGGGCACCGCTCTCGAAGCGGACCAGGGCGGTGGAGACGTCCTCGCTCTCGGTGTCGTGCACCAGGCGCGAGGCCATGGCCCGTATCTCCGCCCAGGGGCCGAGCAGATGGAGCAGCAGGTCGTACTGGTGGATGCCGTGGCCCATCGTCGGGCCGCCGCCCTCGGTGGACCAGCGGCCGCGCCAGGGCACCGCGTAGTAGGCGGCGTCGCGGTGCCAGGTCGTCTGGCAGTGGGCGACCAGCGGGGCGCCCAGCTCGCCGCCGGCGATCAGGTCGCGGGCGTGCGCCGCGCCGGAGCCGTACCGGTGCTGGAAGATCACGGACGCGTACGCCCCGGACGCCTCCTCGGCCGCCGCGATGTCGTCGTACTCGGCGAGGGAGAGGCACAGCGGCTTCTCGCACAGCACCCAGGCACCGGCCTTCAGCGCGGCCACCGTCTGCTCCCGGTGCAGCGACGGCGGTGTGCCGACCAGGACGAGGTCGGGGCGTACGGCGTCCAGCATGGCGCCCGTCGACGCGTACCCGGCGACGTCGCCGGGCGCCTGCGCGCGGAAGGCGTCGAGCCGCGCGGGGTCCACGTCGACGGCGGCGACCAGTTCGGTGCGGTCGGCGTGGGCGGCGAGGGCGGGCAGGTGACTGCCGGTGACGATGGCACCGGTGCCGACCACCGCGACCCGGCGCCGGGCGGGACGTGGGGACATGCGGTCCTCCTCGGACGGCGGCGCGGGCGCACGCGCCCATGGGTTAGAAAGCGCTTTCAAGCAGAGCCGACCCTAAGCGGGGAGAGATGGCCCGGACAACCCCCACCGTTTGCGGGCCGGGCGTACGGCTGGTCGACTGGCGCGGGGGGACCGGGGCCGGCGGTATCGCGCCGGCCCGCTCTTCAGTCCTCTCCGGAAGGAGTCCAGGCGTGAGTTCCCCGAAGCCGAAACCCTCGTCGTCCGTGGAGCACCGGTCGGACGGCAGCCAGCCCTGGCTGCACCAGAAGGGCCGGACGATTCAGGAGTTCGGCACCGTCAAGCAGTTCCCCGTGGCCCTGACCATGGACACCCGGCTCTACTCCTGCCAGCGGCTCAACAAGGTCCTGGCGGACACCCGGATCCTGCACGATCTGTACAAGAAGTACCACTGGCTGATGCGCGGGGCGACGTTCTACCAACTGCACCTGCTGCTGGACAAGCACGCAGGTGAGCAGCTGGAGCTGATCGACACCGTGGCCGAACGCGTCCAGACGCTCGGCGGCGTCGCGGTCGGCGACCCCCGGCACGTCGCCGAGATCACCACCGTGCCGCGCCCGCCGGACGGCGTGGAGGAGGTGCCGTCGATGCTCTCGCGGCTGCTGGAGGCGCACGAGCTGATCCTGACCGAGTGTCACGACGCGGCGGCCCGCACCCAGGAGTACGGGGACGACGGCACCAACGACCTGCTGGTCTCCGAGGTCCTGCGGACCAACGAACTCCAGGCGTGGTTCGTCGCGGAACACCTCGTGGACACCCCGCTGGTCCACGCCTGACCCCGTCGGACATGGCGCACACGTCGCAGGACGCCGACGGCGGCTCGCCGGTGCGCGGGCGGTGGTCCGCGTTCCGGCAGTCGCCGTTCTGGCCGGCCACCGTGCTGGTGCTGATCCTCGCCGCCGCGGCGGGCTTCTTCGCGGGCTCGTACACGTACTCGATGGCGAACCCGACGCCGCGGCTGATCCCCACGGCCGTGGTCGGCTCCTACGAGAAGGCGGGCGGGCGGGCCTTCCTGCGCGGACTGGAACAGGCGCTGGACACCTCGGTGCGGGTGCATCCCTACGAGACCCGCGCCGCGGCCCGCGAGGCGATCGAGCAGCAGGAGGTCTTCGCGGTCTTCGAGCTGCGCGACGACGGGCGGTTCGCCGCCCTCGACGTGTCCGGCGCGTCCGGTGCCTCGGTCGCCGAGCTGCTCGCGCAGACGGCACCGGCGGTGGGAAAGAAGCTCGGCGTCCAGGTCACCGTCCGGGACGTCAACCCCCTCCAGCGGGGCGACCCGCGCGGGCTGGCCATCTTCTACATCTCCCTGGCCGCCGTGATCATCGGCTTCGTCGGGGCGATCCAGCTCAGCGTGCACGCGCGGGCGCTCACCCCGTTGGAGCGCATCCTGTTCACCGTGGCCTACGCGCTGCTCGGCGGGTTCGTCATCGCGGCCACGGTGGACTGGCTGCTGGGCGCGGTGGACCTGCCGTTCGCCGAGTCCTGGCTGATCCTGGCGCTCACCATGTTCGTGTCCGGCATGGTCTTCACCATGTTCAACACCATGTTCGGCCGCTGGGCGATGCTGCCGACCTGGGGCCTGATGGTGATCATCGGCAACCCCTCCTCGGGCGGCGCGGTGTCCTGGCCGCTGCTGCCGTCGCCGCTGGGGGTGATCGGCCGGTGGCTGCCGCCCGGGGCCTCGGTCAACGCGCAGCACACCGCGGTGTACTTCCAGGGCCACCAGCACGCGTTCCCGTACCTGGTGCTGGGCGGGTGGGCGCTGCTGTCCTGCACGGTCTTCTGGGTCTGGCGGCACCGGCATCCCGGCGGGCGGGAGACGGAGCCGCCGGACACCGGTCCGGAGGCCGCCCCGTCCTGACGGTCCGCCGGTCTCAGGGGGAGGTCAAGGGCACGACAGGCCGTCTGGAGGGCGAGCCGGTTGCCGGGGTCGCCCAGAGGGACACCGAGCCGTTCGCGGACCTGACGCAGCCGGGCGGCGACGGTGTTGCGGTGCGGGCCGAGGGCGCGGGCGGTGGCGGCGGAGCCGCCGTGCTCCAGGAAGACCCGCAAGGTGGTGAGCAGGGGGCGTGCTCGGGACGCTCAGCGGGGCGAGCGCGGTCTCGGCGAAGGCGCGGGTGATGCCGGACCGCTGCCATGCGGCCGGCAGTCTGCCCACGCCGAGTGCGTCGGTGTGTTCCACGGACGGCCGGACGTCCCTGGCAGCCGCGAGCCGGGCCGCGTTGCGGGCCTCGGTCAGGGTGTCGGCCAGGCCGCCGGGGCTCTGGCGGGGCCTGCCGATGCCGGCCGGTCGGCGGCTTCGAGCCCGCCGTGCTCAGCTCCCTCGCGCTCGGCGGGCGCACGGGGTGATCACCGTCCTGCCGAACGTGCTCGGGATGCCGCACGGCCTGGTCCGGCGCTGCGGGCAGACGGGACGGGCCGGCCCGATCCGGGTCGTCGACATCCCCGTCCTCGACCTGGACCCCGGCGACCGGCTGATCGAGGCACTCGCCGAGCAGGCCCGGGCGGCGGTGGCGGCGCGGGAGGCGGATGTGATCGTGCTGGGCTGCACCGGGATGCCGGGTGTCGCCGCTGCCCTCCAGGAGCGCCCGGCCGCCGAGGGCCCGTTGGTCCCTGTCGTCGACCCCACCGGGGCTGCGATCATGTGGCTGGAGTCGCAGGTGCGGCTCGGGGTGCGGCCCAGCCGTACCACCTGCCTGCCGCCCCGGCCGAAGGGCCGCATCGCCTGACGACCACCCCCTCCCCGTCCGCCTGGCCCACGACCCTGGAGTTGCCCCATGGCCCTCGACGTCGCCGCGATCCGCGCGCACGTGCCCGCCCTGAAGTCCGGTACCGCGCGCTTCGACGCGCCGGGCGGTACGCAGACCCCGCAGCCGGTGATCGACGCGATCGCGGCGGCGCTGACCGCCCCGCTCGCCAACCGGGGGCGCAACACCGAGGGCGAGCGCAACGCGGACCGGATCGTCACCGGGGCCCGGTCCGCGCTCGCCGATCTCCTCGGGACCACGCCGGGGACGGTCGTCTTCGGGCGCAGCGCCACCCAGCTCGCCTACGACCTGTCGCGGACCCTGGCCAAGGGCTGGGGACCGGGCGACGAGGTGGTGGTCACCCGGCTCGACCACGACTCGAACATCCGGCCGTGGGTGCAGGCGGCCGAGGCGGCCGGGGCAGACGTGCGGTGGGCGGACTTCGACCCGGCCACCGGCGAGCTGCGTCCCGAGCACCTCGCGGCGGTGCTGGGCCCGCGCACCAGGCTGGTCGCGGTGACCGCCGCGTCGAACCTGATCGGGACCATGCCGGACCTGCCGGCGCTGGCGTCCCTCGCCCACGCGAACGGCGCGCACTTCCACGTCGACGCGGTGCACTACGCCTCGCACGCCGTGGTGGACCTGGCGGCAACGGGCGCGGACACGCTGGTGTGCTCGCCGTACAAGTTCCTCGGCCCGCACCTGGGCGTGCTGACCGGTCGGGCCGAGCTGCTGGAGTCGCTGCGCCCGGACAAGCTGCTGCCGTCCGCCGACACCGTGCCCGAGCGTTTCGAGCTGGGCACCCTGCCCTACGAGTTGCTGGCCGGGACGAGCGCGGCGGTGGACTTCCTGGCGGGGCTCGACCCCGAGGCCGGGGGCGCTCGCCGGGACCGGCTGGTCGCCTCCTTCGCGGCGCTGGAGGCGCACGAGGACGCGCTGCGCGAGCGGATCGAGCGGGGGCTCGCGGACCTCGGCGGAGTCACCGTGTACTCGCGGGCCGCGCGACGCACTCCGACGCTGCTGTTCACCGTGGCGGGCCTGCGCCCGGCCGACGTCTACCGGCAGCTCGCCGAGCGGGCGGTCGACGCGCCGGCCGGCTCCTTCTACGCCGTGGAGGCGGCACGCCGGCTGGGCCTCGGCGACGAGGGCGGCGTACGCGTGGGCCTCGCTCCGTACAGCAGCGCGGAGGACGTGGACCGGCTGCTGTCGGCGCTCGGCGCCCTGGAGCGCTGAGACACACCCCGCGGAACGCCCGGCCGAACACTGCCCGGAACGAAGCGGCACGCCCCCTTCTGCGTGCCGCTTCGCCGTGTGTGCCGCCCGCCCCATCCGGGTCAGCTCAGGGGCACGGCCACCTCTCCGGTGCCCTGCTCGCTCGCGCCGCCCGCGACCCGGACGGTGAAGGGGCGGTCGGTGCCGCTCGCGGTGACCCGCAGGACGTCCCGGTCGCGCCGCACGCGGAAGGTCGCGGCCGGTGTGCCCAGCAGGTCGGGCACGGTGACCTCGGCCGCGTAGTCGGCGGCGGCGGACGGGTGGACCAGCAGGGTCGGGGCGTCCAGCCAGTCGCCGTCGGGGCGCTGGTCGTCGGAGCCGAGCGGCAGGACGGCGCCCTCACGGACGTACAGCGGCAGGCTGTCGTAGCCGTGCCGTTCGGTGCGCCAGGCCGGGCCGGTGACGCGCTCGCCGGTCAGGAGGTGGGTCCAGGTGCCCTCGGGGAGGTAGACCTCGACCTCGCCGTCCTCGGTGAAGACCGGGGCGACCAGGACGTCGGAGCCGAGCATGTACTGGCGGTCCAGCGGACGGCACGCCGGGTCGTGCGGGTACTCCAGGACCATCGGCCGCATCATCGGCACGCCCGTGCGGTGGGCCTCGGCCGCGACGCCGTACAGGTAGGGCATCAGGCGGTGCTTGAGGAGGGTGAAGCGGCGGGCGACGTCGACGGCCTCCTCGCCGAACTCCCACGGCACCCGGTACGACGAGGAGCCGTGCAGCCGGCTGTGCGAGGAGAGCAGGCCGAAGGCGAGCCAGCGCTTGAAGACCGCCGGGTCGGGCGTGCCCTCGAAGCCGCCGATGTCGTGGCTCCAGAAGCCGAAGCCGCTCAGGGACAGGGACAGGCCGCCCCGCAGTGACTCGGCCATCGCCTCGAAGGACGACCAGCAGTCGCCGCCCCAGTGGACGGGGTACTGCTGGCCGCCCGCGGTCGCCGAGCGGGCGAAGAGGACGGCCTCGCCCTGGCCGCGCTCCTTCTCGAGGAGTTCGAAGACGGTGCGGTTGAACAGGTGCGTGTAGTAGTTGTGCATGCGCTCCGGGTCGGCGCCGTCGTGCCAGACCACGTCGGTGGGGATGCGCTCGCCGAAGTCGGTCTTGAAGCAGTCCACGCCCTGGTCGAGCAGCGGCTTGAGCTTGCCCGCGTACCAGTCGCGTGCGGCGGGGCTGGTGAAGTCGACCAGGCCCATGCCCGCCTGCCACAGGTCCCACTGCCAGATGTCGCCGTCCGGCCTGCGCACCAGGTGCCCGAGGGCGGCGGCCTCGTCGAAGAGCGGGGACTTCTGGGCGATGTAGGGGTTGATCCAGGCGCTGACCCTGAGCCCCTTGGCCTTGAGCCGGGCGAGCATGCCGTCCGGGTCCGGGAAGACGTCCGGGTCCCACTGGAAGTCGCACCACTGGTACTCGCGCATCCAGAAGCAGTCGAAGTGGAAGACGGAGAGCGGGATGCCGCGCTCGGCCATGCCGTCCACGAAGGACGTCACCGTCTGCTCGTCGTAGGAGGTGGTGAAGGAGGTGGTGAGCCACAGGCCGAAGGACCAGGCCGGCGGCAGGGCGGGGCGGCCGGTGAGGGCGGTGTAGCGGCTGAGGACGTCCTTGGGGGTGGGCCCGGCGACGACGTAGTACTCCAGCGTCTGGTCCTCGACACTGAACTGGACCTGGCCCACGGATTCGGAGCCGACCTCGAAGGAGACCGCGCCCGGGTGGTTGACGAAGACGCCGTAGCCGCGCGAGGAGAGGTAGAACGGGATGTTCTTGTAGGCCTGCTCGCTGCTGGTGCCGCCGTCGGCCTGCCACATGTCGACGACCTGGCCGTTCTTGACGAACGGGGTGAAGCGCTCGCCGAGGCCGTAGATCTGCTCGCCGACACCGAGGGCGAGGCGGCTCAGCATGTGGTGGGCGCCGTCGCCGGTGGTGGCGAAGGCGGTGCCCTTGGCGTCGGCGCGGGTCAGCTCGCGTCCGTCCGCGTCGCGGAAGGTGAGACCGAAGGGGCCCTCGCGGTCCAGGCGGAGGGTGAGCGGGCCGCTGGTCAGCTCGGTGACGGTGCCGTCCTGGCGTACCTCGCCCGCGCCGTCCGCCGCTGCGGAGAGGGCGAAGTCGGGGCCCGGCCGGCGCTTGCCGGCGTGGTGGGTGACGCGGACGCCGATGACGCCCTCGGCGGGTGAGAAGCACTCGACCGTGAGGAGCGGCGCGTTGAGCGTGTCCCCCCTCCGCGTCACCTTCTTCACGGCGGCATGGGCGGTGAAGCGCTTCGATTCGGGGCGTACATCGCGTACCTCGGTGGCGTACGAGAGATGCACGCCCTCGCGGATGAGCCAGAAGCCGTCGGTGAACTTCATGATCTTCCTTGGGTGGGGCGGGAGCTGTCGGGGTGGGAGCGCGGAGGCCGTCTCACAGCGTTTTGATCGTACACAAAACAAATCCCCACGCCGAGGCGTCCACATCGACTCCAGGGCGCTGAACTGGCATTATCACGCAAGAGAACGACTTCCTCACCCCTCGGAACGACGAGAGGGGGGCCACTTTGCTCTAGCGCGGAAGCGGGTTCGTGACGTATTAGTCATCACATCAAACAAAACAGTCCGGCGAGGAAGCCGGACGGTACGACAGCAAGGGCCGCACCATGTCGAAGCGCTTCACCTCGCTCGCCTTGACAGCACACCCTCCGGCTGCCACGCGCCGCGGACGAGGACGCTCACGCCGAGTCGTCGCCCCCTTCACGGCCGTGTCCGTGCTGGTCGCCGGGGCGGCACTGGCCGGCTGCGGACAGCAGCGGGACGCCGGCACGTACACCGTGATGAACTCCTCGACCGACGAGTCGTACCACCGCTGGGACGCGGAGGCGATGGCCCGCTGCGGCAAGGAGCTGGGCGTCACCATCGAGCAGCAGAGCGTCCCGGCGGCGCAGGTGATGACGAAGGCGCTGCGCATGGCCTCGTCCAAGTCGCTGCCCGACATCGTGCAGTTCGACGCGTCCGAGATGCCTACCTTCGCCGACGCGGGCGGCCTGGTCGACCTGAGGACTCTCGGGCTGAGCACCGACGACATCCCCGACGGGATCCTGGACTTCGGCTCGTACAAGGGCACGTACTACGGCGCGGCCCGCTCCGTGAACACCCTCGCCCTCTTCTACAACAAGGACGTCCTCGACAAGGCGGGCCTCAAGGTGCCCGCCACCTGGGCCGAGCTGCGGGAGACGGCGAAGAAGCTCACTCGGGGCAAGCAGTACGGCCTGGCGCTCAGCGCGGGCGGCGCGGAGGACGGCGTCTTCCAGTTCACGCCGTTCATGTGGTCCAACGGCGGCGACGAGACCGACCTGGACGGTCCGAAGGTGGTCGAGGCCCTGGACTACTGGAAGGGCCTGCTGAAGGACCGTTCGCTGTCGAAGTCGACGGTCAACTGGACCCAGGCCGACGTCAACGACCAGTTCATGGCCGGGAACGCGGCGATGATGATCAACGGCCCGTGGCAGGTGGAGACCCTCAACAGCGACAAGTCGCTGCACTGGGGCATCGCGCCGATTCCGGTGCCGGAGACCGGGGACGACTCGGTCGGCCCGCTCGGCGGTGCCGTCCTCACCGTGCCCAACACCGGTGACGAGGCCCGGGAGAAGACGGCCGGCAAGATCGTCGCGTGTCTGGCGAGCGAGAAGGAGCAGCTGACCTACGCGCTCAACAGCTGGATGGTCCCGGCCAACGCCGAGGCCGCCGCCGTCTGGCGCGAGAAGGTGCCCGAGCTGGACTCGCTGGCCGACCAGGTGGCCGTCGCCCGGTCCCGGACGGCGAAGCTCGGCGCCGGCTGGTCGAGCGTGTCACTCGCGCTGCAGAGCGCCTTCCAGTCGGCCCTGACCGGCCAGTCCAGTGAGACCGCCCTGAAGCGCGCCCAGCAGCGGGCCACGAGCGGGAACTGAGGTACGACCCCATGACCACGCCCATGCCCACCACCTCCACCGTCGGCGCGCAGACGCCCGCCAAGGCGTCCGAGCCCGCCTCCGCTCCCGACCCCGGCCGGATCGCCCGCCGCCGCAGGCTCGCCCAGTGGGGGTTCGTCGCCCCCGCCGTCGTCTTCATGCTGCTGTTCTTCGGCTACCCGCTCGTGCGCAACGTCGTCATGAGCTTCCAGGACTACACGCCGAAGACCTTCTTCACCGGTGAGGCGCCCTTCAACGGCGCCGACAACTGGTCCAACGTCTTCCAGGACGCCCTGTTCGGCAAGGCCCTGTGGCACACGCTCGTCTTCACGGCGGGCTCCCTGCTCGGCCAGTTCTGCATCGGCCTGGCGCTCGCGGTCTTCTTCAGCCGCCGCTTCCCCCTCAACGGGGTGCTGCGCTCGCTGATCCTGCTGCCCTGGCTGGTCCCCATGGTGGTGTCCGGCATCGTCTGGCGGCGCATCCTCGACCAGGACACGGGCGTGCTCAACTCGTTCCTGGACACGCTCGGCATCGGCGGCCACACGCCCTGGCTGACCAGCCCGGAGATGGCCCTGCTGTCCGTGATCCTGGTCAACATCTGGATCGGCATCCCGTTCAACATGGTCATCCTCTACGGCGGTCTCCAGGAGATCCCGAAGGAGCTGCACGAGGCGGCCGCGCTGGACGGCGCGTCGGCCTGGCGGACCTTCCGTTCGGTGACCCTGCCGATGCTCAAGCCCGTCGTGACGGTCGTCCTCGTGCTGGGCTTCATGTCGACGGTGAAGATCCTCGACCTGATCCTCGCCCTGACCGACGGCGGCCCGGCCGACGCCACCCAGACGCTCGGCACCCTGACCTACCAGAACTCCTTCGTCCAACTGGACTTCGGTGCGGGCGCCGTGGTCGGCAACGTACTCATCCTGATCTCCGCCGTCTTCGCGGTGTTCTACCTGCGGGCCAACCGCACCGAGGGGAAGTGACGTCCATGGCCTCCCACACGCCCACCGCCTCCCGGCGCCGCTGGGGCTCCACCGTCGCCGGCGTTCTGATCCTGTGCGTGATGCTGTTCCCGCTGTACTGGATGCTCAACACCGCGCTCCAGCCCGACTCCGGGCTGCTTCAGGTCGATCCGGTACCGGGCAGCCTGGACTTCTCCGGCTTCTCCAAGGCGATCAGCGACCAGGGCGGACACCTGCTGACGTCGCTGGCGGTCTCGCTCGGCGCGGTCGCCATCTGCCTGGCGATCTCGGCGCCCGCCGCGTACGGTCTCGCGCGGTTCGGGCTGCGCGGCTCGCGCACCATCGTCTTCGGCACGCTGATCACCCAGATGGTGCCGGGCATCGTCATCGCCAACGCGCTCTACAACTCCTACGTCGACCTGGGCCTGGTCAACTCCTACTTCGGCCTGATGCTGGCGGACGCCTCGCTCGGCATCCCGTTCTCGATCGTGCTGATGCGCTCCTTCATGGTGTCCATCCCGGGCGAGGTGATCGAGGCCGCGCAGATCGACGGCGCCGGTCCGGTGCGCACCTTCGTCCGGGTGGTGCTGCCGATGAGCCGCAACTCGCTGATCACGTCGGGGTTGTTCGCGTTCCTGTTCTCGTGGAGCGACTTCATGTTCGCCCTCACCCTGAACACCACCGACGAGGTCAAGCCCATCACCCTGGGCATCTACCAGTACATCGGCGCGCACGTCGGCGACTGGGGCTCGGTGATGGCCGCGTCGGTGCTGTCCGCGGTGCCCGCGGCGATCCTCCTCGTCCTCGCCCAGAAGTACATCGCCGCCGGGATCACCGGCGGTTCCGTCAAGTGAACCTCGCACGCCCCGCAAGCACGGAGATGAGCAGCACAGCATGAGTGAGTACCCCGGTTTCCCGCCCGGCTTCGTCTTCGGCGCCGCGACCGCCTCGTACCAGATCGAGGGCGCGGCGACCGAGGACGGCCGCGGACCGTCGATCTGGGACACCTACAGCCACACCCCCGGCCTGGTGGTGAACGGCGACACCGGTGACGTGGCCTGCGACCACTACCACCGCTACCCCGAGGACGTGGCCCTGCTGCGCGACCTCGGTGTGGACTCCTACCGCTTCTCGATCGCCTGGCCGCGCATCGTGCCGGACGGCTCCGGCGCGGTGAACCCCAAGGGGCTCGACTTCTACTCCCGCCTGGTCGACGAACTGCTGGCGGCGGGCATCGAGCCGGCCGCCACCCTGTACCACTGGGACCTGCCGCAGGCCCTGGAGGACCGGGGCGGCTGGCGGGTGCGGGAGACGGCGGAGCGGTTCGCCGAGTACACGTCGGTGGTCGCGGAGCACCTGGGCGACCGGGTGCCGCGCTGGATCACCCTCAACGAGCCGTGGTGCAGCTCCTTCCTCGGCTACTCCATCGGCCGGCACGCACCGGGCGCGAAGGAGGGCCGGGGCGCGCTGGCGGCCGCCCACCACCTGCTGGTCGGCCACGGGCTGGCGGTGAAGGCACTGCGGGCGGCCGGGGTGCGCGAGGTCGGCATCACGCTCAACCTGGACCGCAACCTGCCCGCCACCGACTCCCCGGCCGACCTGGCGGCGGTGGTCCGCGCGGACACCCAGCACAACCTGGTGTGGACCGAGCCGATCCTCGCGGGCCGTTACCCGGCCACCGAGGAGGAGACCTGGGGCGAGCTGATCACCGGCGAGGACTTCCGGCGCGACGGCGACCTGGAGCTGATCTCCCAGCCCCTGGACTTCCTCGGCGTCAACTACTACCGGCCGATCGTGGTCGCCGACGCCCCGCACCGCGAGAGCGACCCGGGGCGGCGCGTGGCGACGGACAACCGGTACGAGGAGGTACGGCACCCCGGAGTGCGGCACACGGCGATGAACTGGCCGGTCGTGCCCGACAGCTTCACCGACCTGCTCGTCGCCCTGAAGCAGCGGTACGGCGACGCGCTCCCGCCGGTCCACATCACCGAGAACGGCTCGGCGGAGGACGACGTGGCGGCCGCCGACGGCACGGTGCACGACACCGACCGGGTCGCCTACCTGCGCGACCACCTCACCGCGCTGCGGGCGGCGATCGACGCGGGCGTGGACGTGCGCGGGTACTACGTGTGGTCGCTGCTGGACAACTTCGAGTGGGCGTACGGCTACGACAAGCGCTTCGGCATCGTGCGGGTCGACTACGACACGCAGGAGCGCACCCCCAAGGACAGCTACCGCTGGTACCGGGAGCTGATCGCCGCGAACCGCGGGTGAGAGCGGCGGGCCGATGCGGAGGGCTGCCGGGCGGCCGCCCTCCGTGTCAGCCCGCGTCCCGTTCCGCGTACGCCGCCGGGTCGGCCAGCACCTCGCGGACGATCACGCCGGCCGCGCCCCGGGCCGCGTCGCCGAGCGAGGACGCGGCCCGCAGCCGTTTGCCGTCCTCGCTCCACAGTCCGGAGACCACGCGCCGGGCCAGTTCGCGGTCGACGGCCGGGGCGAGCCAGTCCATCAGCTCCCGGTAGACGCCGCCGAGCATCACCGCCTCGGGGTCGAAGAGGTTCACCGCGCCCGAGACCACGATGCCCAGTTGCCGCCCGGCCCGCTCGATCGCCGACAGCGCGGACGGCTCGCCCCGCCGGGCGCGGCGTTCGAGCTCGGCGACGCCCTGCGCACCACCCGCGTCCGCGTCGATGCCGGCGGCGGTGAGCAGCGCGGCCTGTCCGGCGTACTGCTCCAGGCAGCCGTGGGCGCCGCACCGGCACAGCGGGCCGTCGGGGTCGACGACCATGTGCCCGATCTCCCCGGCGAAGCCGTGCGCGCCGCGCAGCAGCTCGCCGCCCAGCACGAGGGCGCCGCCGACGCCGATCTCACCGGTCAGGTAGAGGAAGCTGCGCACGCCCTCGGTGCCGGCGCCGAACCACAGCTCGGCGAGGGCGGCGGCGTTGGCCTCGTTGTCGGAGCTGACCGGCAGCGGCCGGTGGGCGGGGCGCAGGGCGAGAAGCGCCTGGGCGAACAGTCCCTCGACGGCGACCCGCTGCCAGCCGAGGTTGGGTGCCTGACGTACGGTGCCACCGGTCACCAGGCCGGGCAGCGCGACATGGACGCCGGCCGGAACGAGGTCCTGCTCGGCCGCCGAGCCGATGGCGCGCGCCGCCAGCCGGGCCGCCCGCGCCAGGACCTCGGAGGGCTGGGCCCCGCGGTTGTCGACGTGCTCCACGAGCCGCACCCGGTCGGTGCCGGCGAGGTCGACGACGCACACCGCGATGTAGTCGATGTTGATCTCGACGCCGAGTCCAGCCGGGCCCGAGCGGGACACCTTCAGGACGGTGCCGGGGCGTCCCGCCTGGCCGCTGCTGGTCTTGCCCCACTCGGAGACGACGCCGTACTCCAGCAACTGCTCGACCAGGGACGACACCGCCGCGCGCGTCAGTCCCACGTGCGTGGCGACACCGGCCCTGGTCGCCTCCCCCGCGTCGTGCACGGCCCTCAGGACCAGGCTGAGGTTGTGCCGTCTGACCGTGGCCTTGTCGGCCTTCGGCTCCAGGGGGGTGAGCTTGTTCATCATGGTGCTGTCGAGCGTATGCGACACCCGGGGCGCGGGCCCCGGGTGCTCTGGCGGCTAGGCCGGCAGGTTCCACTTCTGGGTGCCGAGGCCGTTGCAGTCGTAGATCTGCAGCTTGGTGCCGTTGGCGGTGCCGCCGGACGGGATGTCCAGGCAGCGGCCGGACTGCGGGTTGAGCAGCGAGCCGTCGGCCCGGTGGCGCCACTGCTGGCCGCCGACGCCCGGGGCGCAGTCCCACACCTGGACCTTGGTGAAGTTGGCCGTGCCGTTGCCGTCGATGTCCAGGCACTTGCCGAACGCGCGCACCGTGCCGTCGGGGGCGACGGACCAGCGCTGGCCGGTGGCGGTGGAGCAGTCCCACAGCTGGGCGCCGTTGCCGTTGCGGCTGGTGTTGGTGTCGACGTCCAGGCACTTGCCCGCGACCCACGGCGTGGTGACCTGGCCGACCGGTCCGCCGAGGCCGCCGGTGCCGAAGCGGACCTGGCACTGGTTGCCGGTGCCGAGCCAGGTGGCGGTCAGGTAGAGGAAGGAGGTGCCGTCGGCGCGCGGCACGATCGGTGAGCTGTAGCCGGGGCAGGAGGGCTCACCGGGGTTGTAGCCGCCGGTGGGGTCGGTCAGGACCGGGGCCTCGATCTCGGTCCACTCCCCCGCGCCGAGGTGGGTGTTGGCGAAGACCACGCTGCCGGACTCCGACAGGACGGTCTTGTTCCCGGTGGGTCCGCTCACCACGCGCTGGCCGGACATCAGCAGCGTGCCGTCGGGGCCGCCGCCCGGTACCCAGGCGAGGTAGGGGGTGTGCAGCAGCTCCCTGCCGTCGGCGGTGCGCACCAGGGTGCCCGGGTTGTCGGCGGGCGCCCAGTTCAGGCCGTCGGGGCTGGTCTTGGTGTACACCTCGCAGGCGTGGTCGGCGTCGGTGGCGTCCCGGCACATCTCGTACGCCATCATGAACCGCCCGTCGGGCAGCGGGACGACGATCGACATGCCGGGGCGGGCGAGGTTGTCGGCGGGGAAGGCGACGTCCTGGGTGAGCGTGCCGCTCCAGGTGCGGCCGCCGTCGGTGGAGGTGTAGTGGCCGATGACCTGGTTGTTGGTGGGGCTGTTGGCGGGCCGCTCGTCGGAGATGAAGCAGGCCAGTGTGTTGTCGGGGGCCAGCAGGAACCAGGGTTCCCAGATGCCGTGCCCGATGGTGTCGGGCAGGCCGCTGGTGCGGGTGCAGTCGGAGAGGTACTGCCAGCTCCGGCCGTGGTCGGTGCTCTTGAAGACCTCGACGCGCTGCGTGGTGTAGTCACCGGCCTGCCAGGCGGTGCCGGCGGCGAGGAGGTCGCCCTGGTTCAGGCCGTTCGCGGTGCGCGGCACCTCGTACAGGACGGGTGCCTCGATGTCCCAGCCCGGGGTGTGCGAGGTGATGGTGGAGATCGGGGCGGCGCTCCAGGTGCGGCCGCCGTCGGTGCTGCGGTGGACGGGCAGCGTGTTGGTGGCGCCCTGTTCCCGCTTGGCGTAGGTGGCCAGCATGGTCTGGCCGGCCGAGCCGTCGTGGTCGAGGCGGACGGCGCGGGGGTAGCTGTTGTCGCCCTGCGGATGGGCCGCGAGGTCGGGCGACGCCAGGACCTGTCCTGCGGGCGCGGCCGACGCGGGCTGCGACCACAGGGACAGCAGGGCCGTGAGGAGGGCGAGGACTCCCAGCAGGGCCGGTGATCTTCTGTGTGTGAGTGACGGGTTGCGCACGGGTCGACTCCTTGGTGGTGGGGAGGTCGGGTGGTGCGGGGTCGGTGGTGCGGGGTCGGTGGTGCGGAGGGGAGGCGGGGGGTCAGGCGGACGGGCGGGCCAGTGGGTCGTCGCCGATGTACTGCTCGGTTCGCGTGTCCACGTCCAGCGCGGTCCGGGCGGTGACGGTTCCGTCCACGACCAGTGCCAGGTGCAGCCGGCCGCTGGTCCAGCCCTCGGGCAGCGTGGCGGGCACGGTGACGGCGGCGCCGAGGACGTACGGCTTGGCCTCCGCGCGGCAGCCGGGGACGGCGTCGCCGGGCGCGTCGGGCGTCCTGGCGTACACCGGGGTCCAGGTGGTGTGCAGGGTGCCCGCGACGGGGTCGGCGCCGTGGTGGGAGACGTGGACGTCGACCGTGAAGTCGAGGTCGGCGGTGAGCAGGTCGCGGCCGGGTGCCACCGGTGTGACGTCCAGGACGAGGGTGGTCGGCGCGTTGGCGTGGGCGGGGTCGACGCCCGCGAGGTCCTTCGTGCCGCGCCCGAAGTCCAGCAGTCCGGCGCTCTCGTGCTCGATGTCGTACAGCTCGGTGTACACGTAACCGGCGAGCCGGTCGTGGCGGCGCAGTTCCTGGGTCTGCCAGCGCAGGTGCCAGGCGCGGTCCAGGCCGGTGAAGCCGCCGCCGTACTCGCTGTTGAGGTTGGGCAGGCCGCGCAGCGGCTGACCGGGGACGGCGAGCTTCTTGTGGACGACGAAGTCGGGGCCGAGCTTGACGGGGAAGTCGTCGCGTTCGCCGGAGAGCAGGCCGGCGACGGTGGTGGCCCAGGAGGCGGCGCTCTCGTCGTAGTAGTGCCAGTCGAGCAGGTCGGTCTTGACGTGGGTCCAGCCGGAGTTGTCGACGACCGGGCGGGTGGCGTCGAGGGCCTTGAGGCGGTCGTAGGCGTCGGCGGTGGCGCGCTGCTTGGCCGGGTCGCCGGGGATGTCCCAGTCCAGGCCCCATTCCTCGTTGTACAGGCCCCAGACGACGATGGCGGGGCTGTTGCCGTCGCGTTCGACCATCGGCTCGATCTGCTCGGCGAAGGCGGCGGTGGAGGCGGGCGAGAAGCGGCCGGGCGAGGCGGGTTCGGCCCACAGGAGCATGCCGAGGGTGTCGGCGTGGTGGGTGAAGCGGGGGTCCTCCAGCTTGAGGTGCTTGCGGACGAGGTTGTAGCCGGCCTCGGCCGCGAGTTCGAGGTCGCGGCGCAGGGCGGTGTCGTCGGGAGCGGTGATGCCGGTTTCGGGCCAGTAGCCCTGGTCGAGCACACCGCGTACGAAGAGCCGCCGTCCGTTGAGGTACAGGGACTCGCCGTCGACGGCGATGGTGCGCAGGCCGGTGTACGCGGCGACCCGGTCGGTGCCGTCGGCCGAGGTCAGCTCCGCGTCCACGTGGTAGAGGTGCGGGTCCTCGGGCGACCACAACCTGGGCGCGGGGAGCGGAAGTTCGGTACGGAGACGTCCGTCGGGGTCCACGGTCGCCGTGACGGCGGTGTCCTCGTCGCGTACGCGCAGCCGGAGTTCGGCGCGGTCCGCCGCGGGGCCGTGCACGACGGCTTCGACGGTGATGCCGGTCAGGCCGTCGTTCGGGCGCAGCCGGAGTGCGGCGAGGTGGGTGGCCGGGCGGGCCTCCAGCCAGACGCTCTGCCAGATGCCGGAGGAGGGGGTGAAGCAGACGCCGTCGTAGTCGTCGCGGGGCATGCTGCGCTGCTTGCCGTGGGCGATGTCCCGCTTGTCGGCCGGGGCGTGGACCCGCACCGTGAGGTGTTGTTCGCCCTCGCCCAGGACGTCGGTGACGTCGGCCGCGAAGGGGGTGTAGCCACCCTCGTGGTGGGCGACCTCGGTGCCGTTCACCCAGACCGTGGCGGCGTGGTGCACGGCGCCGAAGTGCAGCACGACGCGCTGTCCGGCCCAGTCGGCCGGCACGGTGAACGTGCGCCGGTACCAGGCGGTCCGGAGCCAGTGCTCGGCGATGCCGGAGGCCGGGGTCTCCCAGGCGAAGGGCACGGTGATCGCGCGGTCGTAGCCGTCGGACGCGTCGGCGGAGTACCGCTCGGCGGGGTCGGCGCGGAAGTCCCAGGTGCCGTTGAGGGTGCGCCAGGAGTGGGACCGGTCGAAGTGCGGGCGGGGGTATTCGGGACGGGGGGTGGTCATGGGCGTGTGTGCTCCGATTCGGTGCGGCTGTGGGACGGTCGGCGGTGTATGGGGGAACTCAGCCCTTGACGCTGCCCGCGAGGATCCCGTTGATGAAGTGGCGTTGCAGCAGGACGAACAGGGCCAGCACGGGAAGCATCGCGATGCTTCCGGCGGCGAGCAGTTCGCCCCAGACGGTCGCGAAGTCGGCGCCGACGCGGTTGCCGGTGACGTTCTGTGCGAGGGTGGAGAGCACGACTTGCAGCGTCTGGTGGCTCTCGTCGTTGACGGCGACGACCGGCCAGACGAAGTCGTTGTAGATGTTCATGGCGGTCAGGACGCCGAGCGCGGCGATGCCCGGCCGGATGACCGGCACCACGATCCGGGCGAAGATGCCGAACTCGCTCGCCCCGTCCACGCGTCCGGCGTCGAGGAGTTCGTCGGGCACGGCCGCGATGGTCTGCCGCATCCAGAAGATGCTGAAGGCGTCGATGCTGCCGGGCAGGATCAGCGCCTGGTACGTGTTGACCCAGCCCAGTTGGCTCATCTCCAGCAGCAACGGGATGACCAGCACGAGGGTCGGCAGCATCAGCGTGAGCATCAACACGCCGAAGAGCAGGTTCTTGCCGGGGAAGCGGTACTTGGCGAAGGCGTAGCCGGCCAGCGGGCAGAAGAACATGGTCATCGCGCCCTTGACGGCCACGACGAGCACGGTGTTGACGAAGCCGGTGCCGATCGGCACGTCGTCGAACATCGCCCGGTAGTTGTCGAGCGTGGCCGAGCCGAGGGAGAAGGACAGGGGGTCGCGGACGATGTCGGCCGGTGGCTTCAGCGAGGAGCTGACGGCCCACCAGATGGGGTAGACGAACACGAGGGCGAGGAGGCCGAGCACCAGGTACTGGAGCGGCCCCGGCCGGGGTTGGGACAGGCTCCTGCCCGGCTTCTTGGTCCGGCTGGTCATGAGGCTGGTCATGGTCACTCGTCTCGGGAGCGGAGCAGGCGCACCGACAGCAGGGACAGGGCGAACACCAGCAGCACGAGCAGGAAGGAGTTCGCGGCGCCGGTCCCGAGGTCGGACGCCAGGATGTGGTTGTAGAGGTAGAGCCCGCCGGTGGTGGTCGAGCCGTACGGGCCGCCCTGGGTGACGACGAACGGTTCGGCGAACATCTGGAACACCGCGAGGGTCTGCACCACGACGAGGAAGGCGATGCTGCGCCGCACCAGTGGCAGGGTCAGCGACCAGAACTGCCGCTTGCGGGAGGCACCGTCGAGGGCGGCGGCCTCGTACACGTCCGCGGGTACGGCCTGGAGTCCGGCGAGCAGGATGATGATCGCGAACCCGGTGGTCTTCCACAGGAACAGCATGGCGAGCGTCGGTTTGGCCCAGGCGGTCGACTGGAGCCAGTCGACGTCCGGCAGGCCGACGAAGTTGAACAGGTGGTTGACCAGCCCGTAGTCCGTGTCGAAGGCGACGATCCAGACCTGGGCCATGGCCACCAGCGGGGTGACGAACGGCGCGATGAAGGCGACCCGGAACATGCCGCGCAGCCGCAGCTTCGCGTTGGCCAGCAGGACCGCAGCGGCCAGGCCCCCGACGATCTGGAGGGGCACGATCAGCAGCCACATCACCGCGCTGTTGCCCAGCGAGGACCAGAACTCCTCGCTGGTGAGCAGGTAGGTGTAGTTCTCCAGGCCGATGAAGTTCGCCTCGCCCGCGCCCTTCCAGTCGGTGAAGCTCAGCTGGAGCGCGAAGACGAGGGGGTAGAGGCCGAAGGCGGCGAAGACGACGTAGAACGGCGCGACGAAGAGGTACGGCGCGAGGAAGGGCTTGCGGCGGGAGCGGCGGGCGGGGCGCGGCGCGTCCGGTGTCGCTCGCTCCTTGCGGGGCGGGGTTAGGGTGCCGGAGGTCATGCGCGGTCCACCAGGTTGCGCTGGATCTTCTTGGTGGAGTCGTCGATGACGTCGTCGGGGGCCATCTTGCCCTCGATGAGGCGCTGGAGGTTGTTGCCGAGGTAGTCGACGGACTTGGCCCACCAGGCCGGGATCGGCGCGGCGGAGGGGATGGTGTCGGCGGCGTCCACGGCGACCTTCCACAGGTCCTGTCCGCCGAGCGCGGCCACCGGTTCGAAGAGCGGCTTGTCGGGGCGGCGGGCGGGTCCGTAGCTCGGCACGGAGGTGGTCAGTCCGCCGGGGTAGACCTCGCTCGGCCCGTACACGGCGCTGTAGCCGGGCTCCTTGAAGCACAGGAACTCGTACAGCAGCCAGGCGAGTTCGGGGTTCTTCGCCTTCGCCGGGATGATGAAGCTGCTGCCGCCCATGGCGCCGCTGCGCGCCCCGCCCGGGGTCCAGGCCGGCAGGGGCGCGGCCCGCCACTTGCCCTTGCCCTTCTTCAGCAGCTGCTGGGGCGCGAAGGACCACCACACCGCCCAGGGGACCAGTGCCTGCTGACCGTTCTCGAGGGCAGCGAGGTCGGCCTGCTTGAGGTACTCGGCGTGGGTGACCAGGTCGTCGTCGACGGCGTCCCGGACCCAGTTGAGGATGTTGCGGTACTCCTTGGAGTCCAGCCGCACCTGGCCGTCGGCGTCGGCGAGGCTGGTGCCCTGCTGGCCCGCGAGCATCTCCAGCCAGAGCTGGCCCAGGAAGGGGTCCTTCTCCATGTGCAGGGGGCGCGCCTTGGGGTTCTTCTCCCGCAGCGACCGGGCCGCCGCCAGCAGGTCGTCGTAGGTCTTGAGTCCGGCCGGGTCGACTCCGGCGTCCTCCAGCAGGTCCTCGCGGTACCAGAGCAGCCCGGGGTCGAGGTCCCAGGGCACGCCGTAGATCCGGCCGTCGACGGTGTTGACCGAGAGCTTGTACGCCGAGGTCTTGTCGCGGTAGGGCGCTATCAGGTCGGTCAGGTCGTACAGGTGCTCCGCCTGGCCGCCGATCTTGGCGTCGTCCCAGAAGCTGCCGTCGGGCAGGTCGGTGCCGCTGATCAGGGTGTTGGCGAGCTTGGCGTCGATGTCGACGGCCTGGTGGTTGACCTTGATGTCCGGATAGGCCTTGCGGAAGGCGTCGATCGCCGCGTCGAAGACCTTGAACAGGTCGCCGGAGCGGTTCCAGATGGTGATCTCGCCCTTGGCCGACGCACTGGGCGTCCCGGTGAGCTTGCGCGGCTCGGACCCGGAGGAGCCGGGGGCGCACGCCGCGAGGGGACCGGCAGCCGCGGCGAGCGCGCCGGCGCCGAGCGCGCCGCGCAGAACGCTGCGCCGCGGGACGAATGATCTGGACATGAGCACGGCTCCTCGGTCGGGAATGCGGGCTGGGGTGCGCGAGAGGGAGTGGCTGAGCAGGGGTGGACGGGGACGCGCGCAGGCGTCGTCGGCGGCACGGCGGTCCGTACGAGGTCCGGGCCGCCGTCCACGCTTTGCAACGATGCAGAGATGATGCGTCGCCTTTTGCAACGATGCAATAGCTGAGTAACATCAACCTGCATCTGCGCCGGTCCGCACCGGCGCGAGCACGAGATGCTGCCGACCGACGCCCCGCGGGGGCCGTGAGGGGGAACTGGATGGCCGGCTCCACACTCCGCGACGTCGCCCGACGCGCCGGAGTCTCGATTCGCACCGTGTCCAACGTGGTCAACGGGTCGGTGCCCGTCTCCGACGAACTGCGGGTCCGGGTGCAGGCCGCGCTCGACGAACTCGACTACCGGCCCAACCTGGTGGCCCGCAACCTCCGGCGGGGCCGCAGCGGCATGATCGCCCTGGTGGTCCCCGAGCTGGACGTGCCGTACTTCGCCGAGCTGGCCCGCGAGGTGATCACCGCGGCCCGCACCCACGGGTACGTGGTCATGCTCGACCAGACGGACGGTGACGGCGAGCGCGAGCGGGAGCTGCTGGGCCGCGAGTCCCGCGCCACGATGTTCGACGGTCTGCTGCTGAGCCCGCTGTCCATCTCCGCCGAGGAGCTGCGCCAACGCACCAACAAGGTGCCCGTCGTGCTGCTCGGCGAGCACATCTTCAACGGAAGCTTCCACCATGTGGCGATCGACAACGTCGCCGCGGCCCGGGACGCGACCGAACACCTCGTCGGCCTCGGCCGCCGACGGATCGCCGCCATCGGCGACCAGCCCTACAGCACCGGCGAGACCGCGCAACTGCGTACGACCGGGTACCGCCAGGCGCTGGAACGCTCCGGGCTCACCGTGGACGAGGAGCTGATCGTCCCCACCCCGCGCTTCCACCGCCACCTCGGCGCCCAGGCCATGGAGCGGCTGCTCGCGCTGCCCGAGCCGCCCGACGCGGTCTTCTGCTACAACGACCTGCTGGCCATCGGCGCCATGCACGCCCTGACCCGGGCGGGGGTACGGGTGCCCGAGGACATCGCCGTCGTCGGGGTCGACGGCATCCAGGAGGGCCGGTACAGCTCGCCTTCGCTGACCACCGTCGCCCCGGACAAGGCCGCGATCGCGCGCACGGCGGTCAGCACCCTGCTCGGCGTGATCGACGGTTCGGCACCCGCGCCGACGGAGGCCAAGGCGCCGCACCGGCTGGTGGTGCGGGAGAGCACGGCAGGGACACCGGCCGACTGACGACGCCCGGCCTCCCGCACGTCACGGCGCCTCCCTTGCCCCGGGCACCCTTGCCGCGTCGCCCGTCCCGCACCTAGCCTGACTTTGTGCCGCAAATAAACAAAGCCCGATCGCACAACGTCGTGCCGGGCTCCCGCGACGACCTCACCCGTCTCCGAATCGCCCTGACCGCCTTCTTCGCCCTCGACGGCTTCGTCTTCGCCGGCTGGGTGGTCCGGATCCCCGCCATCAAGGAGCAGACCGGCGCCTCCGCCAGCACCCTGGGGCTCGCCCTGCTCGGTGTCTCGGCAGGCGCCGTGGTCACCATGACGCTCACCGGACGGCTGGTCCGCCGCTACGGCAGCCATCCCGTCACCGTCGCCTGCGCGGTCCTGCTCTGCCTCAGCATCGCCCTGCCCCCGCTCACCCACTCCGCGCTCGCCCTCGGCGTCGTCCTGCTGGTCTTCGGCAGCGCGTACGGCGGGATCAACGTCGCCTTCAACAGCGCCGCCGTCGATCTGGTGGCCGCACTGGGGCGCCCGATCATGCCCAGCTTCCACGCGGCGTTCAGCCTCGGCGGCATGGTCGGCGCGGGGCTCGGCGGGCTGGTCGCCGGGGTACTGTCGCCGACCCGGCACCTGCTCGCCCTCACCGTGACCGGCCTGCTGGTCACCCTCGTCGCGGGCCGGGCCCTGCTGCGCTGCGCGCCCGCCGCGCCACCGGACCGCGCTCCCGAGGAGGACGGCACCCCGCGCCGCCGGGACCGCCGTACGCGTCGCCTCGTCATCACCTTCGGCCTGATCGCCCTGTGCACGGCGTACGGCGAGGGTGCCATGGCCGACTGGGGCGCCCTGCACCTGGAGCAGGACCTCGACGCCTCCCCGGGCCTGGCGGCGGCGGGCTACTCGTGCTTCGCGCTCGCCATGACCGTCGGCCGGCTGACGGGGACCACGCTGCTGGAACGCCTGGGCCGGACGGCCACGGTGGTGGCGGGCGGCACCACCGCGGTGGCCGGCATGCTGCTCGGGTCGCTCGCCCCGTCCGTGTGGGCGGCGCTGTTCGGCTTCGCGATCACCGGCCTCGGGCTCGCCAACATCTTCCCGGTCGCGATCGAGCGGGCCGGGGCACTCGGCGGCCCGAGCGGGGTCGCGACCGCGTCCACCCTGGGCTACGGCGGCATGCTGCTCGGTCCGCCCGCCATCGGTTTCATGGCCGACTGGTTCTCCCTGCCGGCCGCCCTCACCAGCGTGGCGGTGCTCGCGGCGGTGGCGGTACTGGTCGCGGTCGCGACGCGGCGCGCGGCGGTTCCCGGCTGAGCCGGGGACGCCGCCCCGGGAACGTGCCGGGGCGGCCTGCCGTCGAGTGCACTCCATGCGGCACACTCCCTGCCATGAAGACCGCGGCGTACATCGAGCTCCTGGACCGTGAAGGCGCGTTGCTGGCCGCGGCCGCCGAGGCGGCGGGCAGCGACGCCGAGGTGCCGACCTGCCCCGGCTGGCGGGTGCGGGACCTGCTGCGGCACACGGGGACGATCCACCGCTGGGCGGCGGCGTTCGTCGCCGAGGGACACACCGAACCCCGTCCCGAAGGCGGCCTGCCCGACCTGGACGGCGCTCCGCTCCTGGCCTGGTTCCGCCAGGGGCACGGGCGGCTCGTCGACACCCTCACGGACGCCGCGCCCGACGTGCGGTGCTGGCGCTTCCTGCCCGCACCGTCACCGCTGGCCTTCTGGGCCCGGCGGCAGGCGCACGAGACGACCGTGCACCGGATCGACGCCGAGTCGGCCCGGGGCGGCGAACCCACCGACATCGGCGCGGACTTCGCGGTGGACGGCATCGACGAGCTGCTGTACGGCTTTCACGCCCGCCCCAAGAGCGCCGTACGCACCGAGGAGCCCCGCACGCTGCGGGTGCGGGCTACGGACGCACCGGACGCCGTATGGACCGTACGGCTGTCCCCGCAGCCGCCGGTGACCGTGCGGGACGACGCCGGGGACGCCGACTGCGAGCTGACCGGACCCGCCGCGCAGCTCTACGCGGCGCTGTGGAACCGCCGGCCCCTCCCGGAAGTCGCCGGCGACGGCTCGCTTGCCACGCTCTGGCAGGAGAGGTCGGGTGTCATCTGAAGGTGAGGCCAGCCGCGCGTCGGTCAGCCGGCCAGCATCCGGTGCAGCACCGCCCGCTGCACCGGGAGCGCCTCGCCGTGCCGGGCGCGTCCCTCGGGCGTGAGCGCCACCCGCACGCCCCGCCGGTCCTCGGGGCACAGGGAGCGCTCGACGAGACCGTCCTTCTCCAGCCGGGCGACCAGCCGCGACAGTGCACTCTGGCTGAGGTGGACCCGCTCGGAGATCTGCTGGACGCGGTATCCGCAGGAGCCGGAACCGTCCTCGTCCCGGGTCCCGGCCAGGACGTCGAGGACCTCGAAGTCGCTTCCGCACAGGCCGTGTCCGTGCAGCGCACGGTCGAGTTCGCACTGGACGCGGGCATGGAGGACCAGGATCGAGCGCCACCGGGTCACGAGCGCCTGTTCGGCCTTCTTCGCCGCCATCCGCGCACCGTAGCAGAGCCGCGCGCGGCAGGCACCGCGCTGCCGGAACGCCACCGCTCAGGGAGACTTGCCGCCATGGATACCCACGGGGGACGGCGCACGCAGGGCGAGCGGGACGCCATCACGGTCGAGATCGGCTATGCGCTGTGCAGCGCGGCGTTCGCGGCGGCCGTGCTGTTCGGCGCGGTGGCGGGGCCCGCGTACCTCTTCGGCCTGACGGGCCGGGTGCGCGCGGCGCTCGTCGGGGCGGGCGTCGTGCTCGCCGTGGTGGTGTTCGCCGTCCGGGTGGTGAGCGTGCTGGTCCGGTTCGCGCGCGGTGGTCAGCCGAGCCAGCCCGGCCGCACCAGACCCGACTCGTAGGCCAGGACGACCAGTTGGGCGCGGTCGCGGGCGCCCAGCTTCACCATGGTCCGGCTGACGTGGGTCTTGGCGGTCAGCGGGCTGACGACCAGCCTGCGGGCGATCTCCTCGTTGGACAGGCCGATGCCGACCAGGGCCATCACCTCGCGCTCCCGTTCGGTCAGCCGGGCCATCTCACCGGCCGCCGCGGGCTCCTTGGAACGGGCCGCGAACTCGGCGATCAGCCGCCGCGTCACCCCCGGCGACAGCAGCGCGTCGCCGTCCACCACCGCCCGCACGGCGCGCAGGAGTTCCTCGGGTTCGGTGTCCTTGACCAGGAAGCCGGAGGCCCCGGAGCGGATCGCCTCGAAGACGTACTCGTCGAGTTCGAAGGTGGTGAGCATGACCACCTTCACGTCGTGCAGCCCCGGGTCGCCGGTGATCCGGCGGGTCGCGGCGAGGCCGTCGAGCAGGGGCATGCGGATGTCCATGAGGACGACGTCGGGGCGCAGTTCGCGGATCGTGCGCACCGCCTCCTCGCCGTCGGCGGCCTCCGCGACCACCTCGATGTCCGGCTGCGCGTCCAGCAGCGCCCGGAAACCGGCTCGTACCAGTGACTGGTCGTCGGCGAGCAGTACGCGGATCACCGGTCGTCCTCCTTCGCGCGGGTCGTGTGTTTCACGTCGATCGGCAGGGCCGCGAGGACCCGGAAGCCGCCGTCGGGGCGCGGGCCCGCCTCGATGGTGCCACCCAGCGCCGCCGCGCGCTCCCGCATCCCGGCCAGCCCGTTGCCGCTGCCGCCCGCCTCGGCGCCCGTCGCGGGACCGTCGTCGTCGACGCGCAGCAGCAGCGTGCCCCCGTCCCGGTCGAGACACACGCGCGCGTGCCGGGAACCCGAGTGCCGTACGACGTTGGTGAGCGCCTCCTGCACGATGCGGAACGCGGCCAGATCGGTACCGGGCGACAGGCGCGGTGGCTTCCCCTCCACCTCGACGGTGAGGCCCGCGCTCGCCGCCTGTTCGACCAGTTCGGGGAGCCGGTCGAGGCCCGGGGCCGGAGCGCGCGGCGCGTCCCCGGGGGTGCGCAGGGTGTCGAGCACCTGCCGCACCTCGCCGAGCGCCTCCTTGCTCTGGTCCTTGATGGTGGTGAGCGCGGTGCGGGCCTGCTCCGGGTCGGTGTCCAGGAGGGCGAGTCCGACGCCTGCCTGCACGTTGATGACGGAGATGCTGTGCGCGAGTACGTCGTGCAGCTCGCGGGCGATCCGCAGCCGTTCCTCGTCCGCGCGGCGCCGCGCCGCCTGGGCCCGCTCGGCCCGCTCCCGTGCCCACTGCTCGCGGCGCGCCCGGGCCGGCTCCGACAGGGCGGCGACGGCCACCACCCAGGTGGCGATCACGAGTTCCTGCCCCCAGGAGGCGGCGGAGTCACCGGACGGCGGCAGCCACCGGTAGAGCCAGTGCGCCACCAGGGCGTGCCCGGCCCACAGGGTCGCCATCGCCGCCCACGCGGCCCTGCGGTGCCCGGCGACGACGGCGCTGAAGCAGGCCACCGCGACGGCCACGAACACCGGTCCGTACGGGTAGCCGGCGCCGAGGTAGACCAGGGTGGTGACCGCCGTGCCGAACACGACCGGCACCGGGTACCGCTGCCGCCACAGCAGGGCGGCTCCCGTCACGAAGAGCAGCACGCGTGCGAAGGGGTCCAGGCCGGCCCGCTCCCCCTCCTGGGCGTGGGCGGCGAAGTTGGAGCCGATCAGCACGAACGCCGTGACGAGCACGGTGGAGCGCCAGGGCCAGGCGGGGCGCTGTTCCTCGTCGCCCCGCCGGTTCCACCACGGGGGCCCGTGCCACCGCCACTGCGGTGCCCGGCCCGCGCGCTCGCGCTGTCCGTCCATGACCGCCACGCTAGACGCCGGGCCCGGCGGGCGGCGTCACCCGCGCGTGGTGATCACACGTACTCCCGGCGAAGTACACCCCGCCACCGCCCGCTCCCGCGCCCACGGCCCCGGACCGGACCCGGCCCCGGACCCGGACCCGGACCCGCAAGCGGACGGCCGGGGAAGCAGCGGGCCGACCGGACGGGCGCGGCGGTCTGCCGGGTGGCAAACAGCTCGGCCCAGCAGGCCACCACCGCCGTCGCGGTCTCGGGCGGCGGGCCGAGGGCGGGGCGGCGGCCCGGGGGCGGGGCCGGCGGCCGTCCGGCGGGCCTCAGGCCGCGGCTCGGCGGGCAGCACGGGCTTGGCGAGGTCGGTGCCCCGGTGTGCCTCGCTGTCAGGTCCTGAGCGGGCGGGCGCCGACGGCCGGACCCGGTCGGACCGCCGCCGGCTGCCGGACCCGGTCGGACCGCCGCCGACGGCCGGTCGCCCGCGGTCAGGCGCCGGGCTCTTCTCCCGCGGGCGACGTGGACGGGGCCGACGCTTCGGCCGCCTCGGACCGGCGGTCCATCGCCCCCAGCGCCCGCTGCGCCAGCGGATGGCTGCGGACCAGCTCGCCCAGCGAGGTCGAGCCCTGCGTGATGTCCTTGAACGCCTTCCAGGCCGGGCGGAAACCGGTCAGGGCCGCGTGGAAGAGACCGGGCCTGCGCTCGAACACCGTCAGCATCCGCTTGCCGACGCTCATCTCCACGCCCAGCCCGGCCTTGATCGCGAACGCGTAGTTCAGGGCCTGCTTGCGCGCGTCCACCGCGTCGTGGGCCTCGGAGATGCGCACCGCCCACTCCCCCGCGAGCCGGCCCGAGCGCAGCGCGAAGGAGATGCCCTCGCGGGTCCACGGCTCCAGGAGCCCGGCCGCGTCCCCGCACACCAGGACCCGGCCGCGCGAGAGCGGCGAGTCGTCCGCGCGGCAGCGCGTCAGGTGGCCGGAGGAGATGCTCGGCTCGAATCCGGCCAGCCCGAGCCGGGCGACGAAGTCCTCCAGGTACCGCTTGGTCGCCGCGCCCTCGCCGCGCGCCGAGATGACCCCGACCGTGAGCGTGTCGCCCTTGGGGAAGACCCAGCCGTAACTGCCGGGGATCGGACCCCAGTCGATGAGCACCCGGCCCTTCCAGTCCTCGGCGACCGTCTCGGGCACCGGGATCTCCGCCTCCAGGCCGAGGTCGACCTGGTCGAGCTTCACCCCGACGTGCGCGCCTATCCGGCTGGCGCTGCCGTCCGCGCCGACCACGGCCCGGGCCAGCACCGTCTCGCCGCCCTGGAGGACGACGGCGACCGTGCGCCGGTCCGGGACCGCCGACCCGTGCTGCTCCACCCGGGTCACGGTCGCGCCGGTGCGCAGCTCGGCGCCCGCCTTCTGGGCGTGCTCGACGAGCTGAAGGTCGAACTCGGGCCGGTTGATCAGCCCGAACAGCATCTGCCGGGAGCGCCGGGTCCGGCTGAAGCGCCCGTTGTTCGAGAAGGTCACCGCGTGCACCCGGTCCTGGAAGGGCAGCTCGAAGCCGGGAGGGAGGGTGTCGCGCGAGGGGCCGATGATGCCGCCGCCGCATGTTTTGTAGCGGGGCAGCTCGGCCTTCTCCAGCAACAGGACGCGCCGCCCCGCGACCGCCGCCGCGTAGGCGGCCGAGGCCCCCGCCGGTCCCGCGCCCACCACGACCACGTCCCAGACCTGACGCGCGTCGTCCGCCGAAGAGTTCTCGCTGCTCACGATGGTCTACTGCTCCGATCAAACCGCATGCCGCACCTGACCCCCGCATCCTACGGCGGGCATCGCCGCAGGCCACTGTGGGAGGATCGGCCCGTCATTCCAAGTACTCCTTGGTACAACGTCGCACCCACAAGGAGCGTGCCCATGTCGTCGAATCCGGTCGCCGAGACCGTCGCTTCGCTGATGCCCCGCGCGAAGGAGGAACTCGCCGCGCTGGTGGCCTTCAAGTCGGTGGCCGACTTCGACCAGTTCCCGCGCAGTGAGAGCGAGGGTGCCGCCAACTGGATAGCGGCGGCCCTGCGCACCGAGGGCTTCCAGGACGTGGCCCTGCTGGACACTCCGGACGGCACGCAGTCGGTGTACGGGTACCTCCCGGGGCCCCAGGGCGCGAAGACGGTGCTGCTCTACGCCCACTACGACGTGCAGCCGCCGCTGGACGAGGCGGGCTGGGCCACTCCGCCGTTCGAGCTGACCGAGCGCGACGGCCGCTGGTACGGGCGCGGCGCCGCGGACTGCAAGGGCGGCGTGCTGATGCACCTGCTCGCGCTGCGCGCGCTCAAGGCGAACGGCGGCGTGCCCGTGCACGTCAAGGTGATCGCCGAGGGTTCCGAGGAGCAGGGCACGGGCGGCCTGGAGCGGTACGCGGAGGCGCACCCGGACCTGCTGGCCGCCGACACCATCGTCATCGGCGACGCGGGCAACTTCCGGGTCGGTCTGCCGACGGTCACCTCCACGCTGCGCGGCATGACGCTGCTGCGCGTGAAGGTCGACACCCTCGAAGGCAACCTGCACTCGGGTCAGTTCGGCGGTGCGGCGCCCGACGCGCTGGCCGCCCTGATCCGCGTACTGGATTCGCTGCGCGCGGAGGACGGCTCGACCACCGTCGACGGTCTGGCGGCGGACAGCACCTGGGAGGGACTGGCCTACGACGAGGAGCAGTTCCGCCGGGACGCGCGGGTGCTGGACGGCGTGGAGCTGATCGGTGCCGGTTCGGTCGCCGACCGGATCTGGGCGCGTCCCGCCGTCACGGTGCTCGGCATCGACTGCCCGCCGGTCGTCGGCGCCACCCCGTCGGTGCAGGCGGGTGCGCGGGCGCTGGTGAGCCTGCGGGTGCCGCCGGGCGTGGACGCCGCCGAGGCCACCAAGCTGCTCCAGGCCCACCTGGAGACGCGTACGCCGTGGGGCGCCCGGGTCGCCGTGGAGCAGATCGGCCAGGGCCAGGCGTTCCGCGCCGACACCACGAGCCCCGCGTACCAGGCCATGGCGGACGCGATGGCGGTGGCGTACCCCGGCGAGGAGATGCAGTACGCCGGTCAGGGCGGCTCCATCCCGCTGTGCAACACCCTGGCGTCCCTCTACCCGGACGCGGAGATCCTGCTGATCGGCCTGAGCGAGCCGGAGGCGCAGATCCACGCCGTGAACGAGAGTGTGTCCCCCGAGGAGCTGGAGCGGCTGTCGGTGGCGGAGGCGCACTTCCTGCGCAACTACGCGGCGAGCTGAGCCGGGCGGCCTGATGCGGCCGGTCGGCGTCAGCCGACCGGCGTGCCCGCCTCAAGGTAGTGGGCGGCGCCGCGTTCCCGGGCCCGCAGCGCCCAGCGCAGCCGCTCGTAGCGGACCGGGGGCAGCAGGTCGGCGGCCTCGTCCTCGGTGGCGAAGCGCCAGTCGCGCAGTTCGGGGCCGGGCAGCAGCACCCGGTCGGTGTCCGAGGCGTCGAGCCGGCCGCCGTCGAAGAGCAGCCGCAGACCGCCGTAGGCGGGAGGGGCCGGTGGTTCCCAGTCGACGACCAGCAGGGCCGGTACGTCCCGGAGGCTGAGGCCGGTCTCCTCGGCGACCTCGCGCATGCCGGCGCGGGCGGGTGCCTCGCCGGGTTCGACGACGCCGCCGGGGAACTCCCAGCCGGGTTTGTAGGTGGGGTCGACGAGCAGGACCCGGTCCCGCTCGTCGAAGAGCAGGACACCGGCGGCGACGGTCTCGCCGGTGGGCTCGGGCGTCTGGACGATCTCGCAGGCCGGCACGGCACCCGAGCCGATGGCCTCGGCGACCCGGGCGGCGGCCTCGTAGGGGGTGAGGGCGCCGGTGTCGACGGGGTGGGCGTCGGTGGTGAGCCAGGAGGCGAGGGCGGCGCGGTAGGGCTCGATGTGGTCGTAGGACCACTGCCGTACCCGCAGCTCGCCGTCCGGGAGGTCACGCGGTACCTCGCGGCCCGCTATTCGCTCCCGCAGGATCGTTTCCGCCGGGGCCAGGAGAATGTGCCGGACCTCGATCCGGCGGGCGGCGAGACCGCCGAAGATCTCGTCCCGGTACTCCTGGCGCAGCAGGGTCATCGGGACCACGAGCGTCCCGCCGAGGTCGGCGAGCAGCGCGGCCGCCGTGTCGGTCACCAGTCGGCGCCAGATCGGCAGGTCCTGGAAGTCGCCCACCTCGGCCAGGCGTTTGGGCGGCAGCAGGTGCGCGAGCGCCCCGCCGATGACCTCGGGGTCGAAGAGCGTGCTGTTCGGGATCAGTTCGATCAGTTCCCGTGCGGTGGTGGTCTTCCCCGCACCGAACGCGCCGTTGATCCAGACGACGGTCACAGGTCCCCCTCTTCTGTTGGCCCACTGTGGCTTGCCCGCTTCACCCCGCCGCGGAAACCAGCCCGGCCGGTGACGTGGGAAAGGGCATATGACAACGGCGCCGACGCCCCCTCGGGGGCACCGGCGCCTTGTGGTCCCGACCGGACGTGCCGGCCCGGTCCAGGGTGTCAGCCCAGCTGTCCCGGGGCGTCGTCGTCGAGGGTGAGGCTCTCGGTGGCGACGGTGTCCTCCAGGGTACTGACGGTGTCGTCCACCCCGAGATTGAGCGGGAGGTCGCTCGGGGCGGCGTGGGACGGGCTGACGGCCGCGACCACGAAGCCGGTGGCGAGGGTCGCGAGGGCGAGGATGCTGCGCTTCTTCATGCCCCGTTCAACTACGCCGCCGCCCCGGGGTCACGGGCGGGGCCGCGGGAGTCGCCGGTGCCGCGGAGTGCGTCCTGCCGCCGTGGTGCGGGGCTCAGACGTGTGCGGCGGTCACGGCCGCGGTCCTCGACAGGGCCGCGGCGGCCGCGCCGACCAGCCCGGCGTCCGTCCCCATCTGGGCGGGGACTACCGCGAGGCGCTGGACGAAGGACAGCGTCGCGTAGTCGGTGAGGGCCTTGCGCAGGGGGGCGAAGAGGACGTCCCCGGCCTTGCCCACTCCCCCGCCCACCACGGCGATGTCGATCTCGACGAGGGTCGCGGTGGCGGCGATACCGGCGGCCAGCGCCTGCGCGGCGCGTTCGAAGGAGGCGACGGCGACGGGGTCGCCGAGGCGCGCCGAGGCGGCGACCGCGGCGGCGGAGGTGTCGCCGTCCGGTCCGGGCAGCCAGCCGGCCTCCAGGGCACGGCGGGCGATGTTGGGGCCGCTCGCTATGCGCTCCACGCAGCCGCGCGCACCGCACGGGCAGGGGTCGCCGTCCAGGTCGACGCTGATGTGGCCGATGTGGCCCGCGTTGCCGGTCGGCCCGGGGTGCAGCCGGCCGCCCAGCACCAGTCCGCCGCCGACGCCGGTCGAGACCACCATGCACAGCGCGTTGTCGTGCCCGCGGGCGGCGCCCTGCCAGTGTTCGGCCGCCGTGATGGCCACCCCGTCGCCGATCAGCTCCACCGGCAGGCCGCCGGCGGCGGCCCGGACCCGCCGGACCAGCGGGTAGTCGCGCCAGCCGGGGACGTTCACCGGGCTGACCGTGCCGGCCGAGGCGTCCACCGGACCGGCGCTGCCGATGCCGACCGCCGTGGCCCGCTCCCACAGGGGCGACGCGGTCAGTTCGGCGAGCACGGCCTCGACGGCCCCCATCACGGTGTCACCGTCCTCCCGGGCGGGTGTCGCACGCTGTGCCCGCGCCTGGATGCGGCCGTGGCCGTCCACCAGTGCGCCGGCGATCTTGGTGCCGCCGATGTCCAGCGCTGCCACGAGGTCGGTGTGCATCAGAGTCGGATCTCCCCGTCGGACCGAAAGCGAAAAAATGGCGTACACAAGAGCGCGCAGCGACCGGTCCCACGGTGGGGACGAGGACCGGAGAGTGCGATGGACAGTGTCTCCCGCATCTGACAACGTTGTCCAGGCTCTATGCTCGACGCCACATCCTCATACAAGCCCATGACCGACACATCCCCCTGGACTACAGGAGCCGACGCATTCCCGTGGACGACAGGACAGGACACCGCATCGTGCCCGACGCGACCCGCCGCGCAGACCGCCTCCCCGGGAACCGTTACGGCAATCGCCCGACCATGAAGGACGTCGCCGCCCGGGCCGGGGTCGGTCTCAAGACCGTCTCCCGGGTGGTCAACGGGGAGCCCGGCGTCACCCCGGAGACCGAGCGCCGCGTCCAGGAGGCCATCGACGCGCTGGGCTTCCGTCGCAACGACAGCGCGCGGGTGCTCCGCAAGGGCCGCACCGCGAGCATCGGCCTGGTCCTGGAGGATCTGGCCGACCCGTTCTACGGGCCGCTCAGCCGTGCCGTGGAGGAGGTGGCCCGCGCCCACGGCGCCCTGCTGATCAACGGGTCCAGCGCGGAGGACCCGGACCGCGAGCAGGAGCTGGTGCTCGCGCTGTGCGCGCGGCGCGTGGACGGTCTCGTGGTGATCCCCGCCGGGGACGACCACCGGTATCTGGAGCCCGAGCTGAAGGCGGGCGTCGCCACGGTGTTCGTGGACCGTCCGGCGGGGCAGATCGACGCGGACGTGGTGGTCTCCGACAACTTCGGCGGTGCCCGCGACGGCGTGGCCCACCTCATCGCGCACGGGCATCGCAGGATCGGCTTCATCGGCGACATGCCCCGCATCCACACCGCCGCCGAGCGGCTGCGCGGCTACCGGGCCGCGATGGAGGACGCGGGCATACCGGTCAAGGACTCGTGGATGTCCCTGGGTGTCACCGATCCCGTGCGGGTGCGCCGGGCGGCCGAGGAGATGCTCGCCGACCCGCAGCCGGTCACCGCGATCTTCACCGGCAACAACCGGGTGACGGTCACCGTGATCCGGGTCCTGGCCGAGCACACCCGGGGCGTCGCCCTGGTCGGTTTCGACGACATCGAGCTGGCCGACCTGCTCCAGCCGGGCGTCACCGTGGTCGCGCAGGACGCGGCCGCCCTCGGCCGCACCGCCGCCGAGCGGCTCTTCCGGCAGCTGGACGGCTCCCTCCTCGCTCCCGACCGCATCGAACTGCCGACCAGGCTGGTCACCCGGGGCTCGGGCGAGCTGCCGCCGTCGGACTGAGCGCACAGCCACAGCCACAGCCACAGCCACGAGGAGCATCACACCGTGTCGAAACCTCCCGGCGAGGACCGGACGCTGCGGGCGCTCGGGCTGGCCGGCGTGCCGCGCGAGGAGCCGCTGCTGTACCCGGGCGCGTGGCCCCGGGAGTCCGGGCTGCTGGACGGGGACCGGCTGCTGCCGCTGGACCGGCCGGGGTACGAGGAGGGGGACGGCCGGGTCCCGGTGCTGGCGATCGGGTCCAACGCGAGCCCGGCACAGCTGCGGCACAAGATGGCCGAGTTCGGGATCGACTCGCCGATCCCGATGGTCAGGTCCCGGGTCACCGGACTGGACATCGGCGTCTCCGCGCACGTGAGCCGCATGGGCTACGTGTCGGCCTCGCCGGTGAGCGCCCCCGGCACCGTACGGGAGCTGTTCGTCCTGTGGCTCGACGCCGAGCAGCTCGCGGTGATCGACGCCAGCGAGGGCGTGCCGATGGCGGGCGGCAACTTCGACCGCGTCCGGCTGCCCGCGCCCGACGTGCGCGTCGAGCAGGGGGACGGCTCGGTGCTGGGCGGTGCGTACGCGTACGTCAACCGCCACGGCGTCCTGCACGACGGCACCGGTGCGCCGCGGCGGCATCCGGGGGCGCAACGGCCCCTGATCACCGAGCTGCTGCACGAGTCCGCCCGGCTCCGGGAGCTGTTCGGGGCGACGCCCGAGGAGTTCAGCGCGCGGGCGCGGGCGGACCGGCGGCTGTGCGACCGGGGGACGCGGCTGTTCGCCGAGGAGGAGCGGGTGACGGCGTCCGGCCTGGAGCGGTACGTGGGCTCCGGGCCGGAGGATCCCTTCGCCGGGAGCCGGACGCCGTCGGCCGGGCCTACTGCGCCGATGCCGTGAGGTCGCCGCGTCGCGGGCCCGAGAAGCCCTCCAGGTCGGCGCGGGTCAGGCCGGTCAGCCGGGCGACCTCGCCGATGTCGAGGGCACCGCAGTCCAGGCCGCGCAGCAGGTAGCCGCTGAGGGCCTTGGCGGTGGCGGGCTCGTCCATGACGTCGCCGCCGGTGCGGTTGGCGTAGCGGGCCAGGCGTGCTGCGGCCTGCTCGAAGCCCTCGCGGTAGAAGGCGAAGACGGCGGCGTACCGGGTGGGGATGTGGCCGGGGTGCATGTCCCAGCCCTGGTAGTAGGCGCGGGCCAGCGCGCGGCGGGTGAGGCCGTAGTGCAGCCGCCAGGCGTCGTGGACCTGCGCGGTGGGGCCGACCGGCAGGACGTTGGTCGAGCCGTCCGAGACCCGTACGCCGGTGCCCGCGGCGGCGACCTGCATGACCGCCTTGGCGTGGTCCGCGGCCGGGTGGTCGCTGGCCTGGTGGGCGGCGGAGACACCGAGGCAGGCGCTGTAGTCGAAGGTGCCGTAGTGCAGGCCGGTGGCGCGGCCCTCGGCGGCCTGGATCATGCGGGCCACGGTGGCGGTGCCGTCGGCGGCGAGGATGGACTGGCTGGTCTCGATCTGGATCTCGAAGCCGATCCGGCCGGGCGTGAGGCCGCGCGCCTTCTCGAAGGCCTCCAGGAGCCGCACCATCGCGGTGACCTGCTCGGGGTAGGTCACCTTGGGCAGGGTGAGGACCAGCCCGTCGGGCAGGCCGCCGGCCTCCATCAGGCCGCTGAGGAAGACGTCGAGGGTGCGGATGCCCCGGGCGCGGACCGGAGCCTCCATGCACTTCATGCGGATGCCCATGTACGGGGCGGCCGTGCCCTGCTCGTACGCCTCGGCGATCAGGCGGGCGGCCCGGGCGGCCGCCTCGTCCTCCTCGGCGTCCGTGCGGTTGCCGTAGCCGTCCTCGAAGTCGACGCGCAGGTCCTCGATCGGCTCGCGCTCCAGTTTGGCGCGTACGCGGGTGTACACGGGCCCTGCGAGGTCGTCGGCGAGACCGAGGACGGCGGCGAAGGAGGCGGCGTCGGGGGCGTGTTCGTCGAGCGCCGCGAGGGCCTTGTCGCCCCAGGAGCGGATCGTGTCGGCGGCGAAGACGTCACCGGGGACGTAGACGGTGTGGACGGGCTGGCGGGTGCCCGGGTCTCCGGGGTAGCGGCGCTCCAGCTCCGCGTCGACCGGTGCGAGGGAGGCACTGATCTCGTCGCCGACGGCGCCCGCGAGGCTCGTTGCCACCTTCTCCTGCTGACCCATTCGACACCCTCCTGATGTTCATTTTTCCGCTGACCGGAATCAGATATCCGTAGAGTGAAGTTATCTGTCGGCCCTCTCGCCGGTCAACACCCATCCTGCGCGCACGCCGAGGCCCCCGCGACGTCCGTGGACGTCACCGGGGGCCTCGGCGTGCGGTGCGGCGGGGAGGTTCAGCCCTTGCGGGTCTTGACTTCCTCGGTGAGCTGCGGGACCACGTCGAAGAGGTCGCCGACGACGCCGTAGTCGACCAGCTCGAAGATCGGGGCCTCGGCGTCCTTGTTGATCGCCACGATCGTCTTCGAGGTCTGCATGCCCGCGCGGTGCTGGATCGCGCCCGAGATGCCCGAGGCGATGTACAGCTGCGGCGAGACGGACTTGCCGGTCTGGCCGACCTGGTTGGTGTGCGGGTACCAGCCCGCGTCCACCGCGGCGCGCGAGGCACCGACGGCCGCGCCGAGGGAGTCGGCGAGCGCCTCGATGATCGCGAAGTTCTCCGCGCCGTTGACACCGCGGCCGCCGGAGACGACGATCGCGGCCTCGGTCAGCTCCGGGCGGCCGGTCGACTCGCGCGGCGTGCGCGAGGTGACCTTGGTGCCGGTCGCGGCGGCGGAGAAGGTGACCGACAGGGCCTCGACGGCGCCGGCGGCCGGGGCGGCCTCGACGGCGGCACTGTTCGGCTTGACCGTGATGACCGGGGTGCCCTTGGAGACACGGGACTTGGTGGTGAAGGCGGCGGCGAACACCGACTGGGTGGCCACCGGGCCCTCGTCGCCGGCCTCCAGGTCGACGGCGTCGGTGATGATGCCTGAGCCCAGGCGCAGCGCCAGGCGGGCGGCGATCTCCTTGCCCTCGGCGGAGGACGGGACCAGCACGGCGGCCGGGGAGACGGCGGCGACGGCGGCCTGGAGGGCGTCGATCTTCGGGACGACCAGGTAGTCGGCGTACTCGGCGGCCTCGTGGGTGAGGACCTTCACCGCGCCGTGCTCGGCCAGCGCGGCGGCGGTGTCGCCGGCGCCGTTGCCCAGCGCGACGGCGACGGGCTCGCCGACGCGGCGGGCCAGGGTCAGCAGCTCCAGGGTCGGCTTGCGGACGGCACCGTCCACGTGATCGACGTAGACGAGAACTTCAGCCATGGGACTTCTTCTCTCCTGCTTGCGAAAGATGAGGGGCGGTGGGGGCGGCGGGGCTCAGATGAACTTCTGGCCCGCGAGGCTGTTACACGAACTTTCGCTCCGCGAGGAAGGCGGCGAGCTGCTTGCCGCCCTCGCCCTCGTCCTTGACGATCGTGCCCGCGGTGCGCGCCGGACGCTCGGCGGCCGACTCCACGACCGTGTAGGCGTTCTCCAGGCCGACCTCGTCCTCGTCGATGTCGAGGTCGGAGAGGTCCCAGGACTCCACCGGCTTCTTCTTGGCCGCCATGATGCCCTTGAAGGAGGGGTAACGCGCCTCGCCCGACTGGTCGGTGACCGACACGACCGCCGGCAGCGAGGCCTCCAGCTGCTCCGTGGCCGAGTCGCCGTCACGGCGGCCCTTCACGACGCCGTCCTCGACCGAGACCTCGGACAGCAGCGTCACCTGCGGCACACCGAGACGCTCCGCGAGCAGCGCGGGGACGACGCCCATGGTGCCGTCGGTGGAGGCCATGCCGGAGACGACCAGGTCGTACCCGGCCTTCTCGACGGCCTTGGCCAGGACCAGGGAGGTGCCGATGGCGTCGGTGCCGTGCAGGTCGTCGTCCTCGACGTGGATCGCCTTGTCCGCGCCCATGGACAGCGCCTTGCGCAGGGCGTCCTTGGCGTCCTCGGGGCCCACGGTCAGGACGGTGACCTCGACGTCGTCGTCGGAATTCTCGGAGATCTGCAGCGCCTGCTCGACCGCGTACTCGTCCAGCTCGGAGAGCAGACCGTCCACGTCGTCCCGGTCGACGGTCAGGTCATCGGCGAAGTGCCGGTCGCCAGTGGCGTCGGGCACGTACTTCACAGTGACAACGATCCTCAAGCTCACGCCGGCTCTCCTACTGCGTCGACATTTCCAGTGCTGCCTCTTGCAGGCAGCATAGGCGCCCCAAGCGGCCGATCCCGGTCGGGGCGACCTGCGCTCCGCCCGGAATATTACTCGTCAGTACACCCAGTTCCTGCCCGCTAAGCAAGCGCTTTGAACTGTGACCTTCGCAACGCAGCGTAACCGGAACTCGACACCTCCGCAGAAGCCGTCCCGCCGACCGGTCAGCCGCGCAGACCCCGGTAACGCCCCTGGTGGTACAGCAGCGGCTCGCCGACTCCGGCGGGGTCGCCGAGGAGGACCTCCGCCAGCACGATCCGATGGTCCCCCGCGGGCACCCGGCCGACCACCCGGCACACGAGCCAGGCGAGCACGCCGTCCAGCACGGGCACGCCCTCGGGCCCCTCCCGCCAGACGGTGGGCGCGGCGAAGCGGTCGGCGCCGCTGCGGGCGAAGGTGGCCGCCAGCTCCTCCTGGTGCTCGCCGAGCACGTGGACGCCGACGTGCTCGGCCTCGGCCACCGCGGGCCAGCTCGAAGAACCTGCGCCGATCCCGAAGGAGAGCAGCGGCGGGCCGGCGGAGACGGAGGTGAGGGACGTGGCCGTGAAGCCGACCGGACCGCCGGGGCCCCGCGCGGTGATCACGGCGACGCCCGCCGCGTGCCGCCGGAAGACGGACCGCAGCAGGTCGTCGGTGGCGGCCCGGGGGGCGGCGAGGTCGGGTGTGACCGTCATGCGGGGTGGTCCTTCCGCGTTGCGCCTCGGTCCCGGAAGCGGCGAGCGGGGCATGGGGGCAGGCTGACGACGGGTGGCACACACAGTCAATTACGTCCCGGGATGTGGAGGCTGTGGAGAAGACCTCACCGCTGGCGTGGCGCTTGTCACACCGCCTCACCGAGCGCGGCGATCACGTCCGCCCGGCGCGGCTGCCCGGTGGCACGCCGCACGACGCGGCCGTCGGCGTCCAGGACCAGCACGGTGGGAGTCCTGAGCACGTCGAGGGCGCGGACGAGTTCGAGGTGGCCCTCGGCGTCGATCTCGACGTGGGCGACCCCGGGGACCAGCCCGGCCACCTCGCCCAGTACCCGCCGGGTGGCCCGGCAGGGCGCACAGAAGGCACTGGAGAACTGTACGAGCGTCGCGCGGGAGCCCAGCTCCGCACCGAGATCGGCCGCGTCGACCCGTACGGGGGTGACCCCAGACCGGTTGCCGTCGTCCTGCCCGCGCACCAGCGCGCCCCCGTTCCGCCGCCAGCGCGGCACTCATGGGCGCGCGTACCCCGCACGCCACCGGTTCGGTACTCCGAAGGTGCAGCGTTCGCGGAGCCGCGGAGATTCCCGCCCACCGTCGCATTTCGGCCACGACAGGGCCGGGCAAGTGATGAGGATCTCGCCGCGCGTGGGCACCAAGGCTGGTACACCGGCCGTTCTTGGGGCACGATCTGCGACAAGCCGCAAACCTACGGCTGCGTAACTTTCGACTGGGAGTTTCCCTTCCCAGGCTGACAAGGAAGGGTCCGACCCGCCCATGGCAGAACTCGTCTACCGTCCGGTCATCGGTCTCGCCCGCACCATGTTCAAGGCGTGGGACCTCAAGATCGACTGCCGTGGGTCGGAGAACATCCCGCGCACGGGCGGCGCCGTACTCGTGAGCAACCACATCAGCTACCTGGACTTCATCTTCGACGGCCTGGCCGCGCTGCCGCAGAAGCGGCTGGTGCGCTTCATGGCGAAGGAGTCGGTCTTCCGGCACCGGATCTCCGGTCCGCTGATGCGCGGGATGAAGCACATCCCGGTCGACCGCAAGCAGGGCGAGGCGGCCTACGCGCACGCCCTGGACTCACTGAAGTCGGGCGAGATCGTCGGGGTCTTCCCCGAGGCGACGATCTCCGAGTCGTTCACCCTGAAGAGCTTCAAGTCGGGTGCCGCGCGACTCGCGCAGGAGGCGGGCGTCCCGCTGGTTCCCATGGCGCTGTGGGGTACACAGCGCCTGTGGACCAAGGGCCACCCGCGCAACTTCAAGCGCAGCCACACCCCCATCACCATCCGGGTCGGCGAGGCGATGGAGGCCTCGCGCGAGCAGTACGCGGGTGCCATCACCCGGCGGCTGCGCGAGCGGGTGCAGGAGCTGCTGGAGGCCGCGCAGCGCGCCTACCCCGTGCGCCCCAAGGGAGCCGACGACACCTGGTGGATGCCGGCCCATCTCGGCGGCACGGCCCCGACGCCCGAGCAGCTGCGCACGGCCCAGGCGCACTGAGCCGGGCGTTTCAGAGCGCGGCCGGGAGGGTCTGCCACAGGTGCGGCCGGTCGGTGGCCGCCTTGAGGACGTCCAGGACGACGGGATGCGGCGCCGCGTACAGCTCCGGGTAGTCCTCCTCGCCCGCCGCGTGATCCGGCGTGAAGGCCAGTTGCTCCCTGCCCAGGGAGAACCGCGCGTTCACACCGGGCTTGTTCCCGCGCGGATCCTGCCGGTGCCAGGCGCCGTCGAGGCGTACGGCGACCAGTCCGTGCACCACGTCGAACCGCTGGTAGCACAGCGCGGTGGGGATGTCCTCGGCCCGCAGCAGCGCGGCCAGCGCGTGGGCCTTGGCGTAGCAGATGCCGGTGCGCCGTTCCAGGACGTCGGAGGCCCGCCAGGTGACGCGCGGGTCCCCGGAGTCCTGCGAGTGCGGGATGGTGTCGCGCACGAACTCGAAGGCCAGGCGTGCATAGGCATACGAATCTTCCGCCTGCCTGGCGAGTCCGCCGGCCACCTCCCGCACGCGCGGATGGTCATGGTCGATGACCTCGTCGGCAGCCAGATAGGCGGACAGGTCAGAGGTCTTCTGGATCAGCTCCATGCCCGCAGAGCATAGGAAAGCGATCACCCGTCAGTCAATGACTTTTCAGGTGACCGCATACCTATGCAATCTCGGGAGGTGCTCCCGTCAGCGCGCCGTCTCCTCCTTCAGCGCGGCCACGAACGCGTCGACGTCGTCCTCGGTGGTGTCGAAGGCGCACATCCAGCGCACGTCACCGGCGGCCTCGTCCCAGAAGTAGAAGCGGAACCGCTTCTGCAGGCGCTCGCTCACCTCGTGCGGCAGCCGGGCGAAGACCGCGTTGGCCTGCACCGGGTAGAGGATCTCCACGCCGTGCACGGCGCGCACGCCCTCGGCCAGGCGCTGGGCCATCTCGTTGGAGTGCCGGGCGTTGCGCAGCCACAGGTCCTTGGCCAGGAGTGCCTCCAGCTGCACGGACACGAAGCGCATCTTGGAGGCGAGCTGCATGGACAGCTTGCGCAGGTGCTTCATGTGGCGCACGGCGTCCTGGTTCAGGACCACGACCGCCTCGCCGAACAGCGCCCCGTTCTTGGTGCCGCCGAGCGAGAGCAGGTCGACGCCGACCGCGTTGGTGAACGTGCGCATGGGGACGTCCAGCGAGGCGGCGGCGTTGGCTATCCGGGAGCCGTCCAGGTGCACCCTCATGCCGTGCGCGTGGGCGTGCTCGCAGATGGCGCGGATCTCGTCGGGCGTGTAGAGGGTGCCCAGCTCGGTGCTCTGGGTGATCGAGACGACCTGCGGCATCGCGCGGTGCTCGTCGTCCCAGCCGTACGCCTGCCGGTCGATCAGGTCGGGCGTGAGCTTGCCGTCGGGGGTGGGGACGGTGAGCAGCTTGAGGCCGCCCATGCGCTCGGGGGCGCCGCCCTCGTCGACGTTGATGTGCGCGCTCTCGGCGCAGATCACCGCGCCCCAGCGGTCGGTGACCGCCTGGAGCGCGACGACGTTGGCGCCGGTGCCGTTGAAGACCGGGAACGCCTCGGCGCCGGAGCCGAAGTGGCTGCGGATCACGCGCTGGAGGTTCTCGGTGTAGTCGTCCTCGCCGTACGCGACCTGGTGTCCGCCGTTGGCCAGGGCCAGGGCGGCGAGCACCTCCGGGTGGGCCCCGGCGTAGTTGTCACTGGCGAAACCGCGGACCTCGGGGTCGTGATGGCGACGCGCGTCGGTCTTCGGGGGGTTCACGGCTTCTCGGTCAGCCACAGACGGTTTCCGTTCACTTCCGCGGCGGGCTTGTCCCAGACGCCTGCGACGGCATCGGCGAGGTCACGCACGTCCGTGAAGCCCGCGAACTTCGCGTTGGGGCGCTCGGCGCGCATCGCGTCGTGCACCAACGCCTTGACCACCAGGATCGCAGCCGCCGACGTCGGTCCCTGCTCGCCCCCCGCCTTGCGGAAGTAGTCCGCCATGGCCAGCGTCCACGCCTCGGCGGCGGCCTTGGCGGCCGAGTAGGCGGCGTTGCCCGCGGTGGGGCTGGACGCGCCGGCGGCGCTGATCAGGACGTAGCGGCCGCGGGCGCTGCGCTGGAGCGCCTCGTGGAAGGCGAGGGAGGTGTGCTGCACGGTGCGGACGAGCAGCTTCTCCAGGAGGTCCCAGTCGCCGAGTTCGGTCTTGGTGAAGGTCTTGCTGCCGCGCCAGCCGCCCACGAGGTGGACCATGCCGTCGACGTGGCCGAACTCCTTCTCGGTACGGTCGGCCCAGGCCCGGGTGGAGTCCGGGTCCAGCAGGTCGACGGTCTCGCCGGTGACGGTGGCGCCGCCGTGCGCGTAGCGGGCCGCGTCCACCGCCTCGGCGAGCCGCTCCGGGTCGTTGTCCGCGCCGACGACGGTCGCACCCGCCTCGGCGAGCCGCAGCAGCGCGGCCCGTCCGGCGGGTCCGCCCGCCCCGGCCACCGCGATCACCGCGCCGTCGAGCGCCCCGTTCCCCATGGTCCTCGCCTCCCGAGCCTGCTGAGCCTGTGCCTGCCGTGCCTGTTCGTGCGTGCCGCCGCCGTCGCTCACGCGGCGGCCCGCTCGGCGCCGTCCGCGGCCGCGGTGATGCCCCGGGTCGAGGCGATCACCTTCTTCAGCTTCTTGGACAGGGCCTCGTAGAACATGCTCAGCGGAAACTCGTCCGGAAGCACGTCGTCCACGAGTTTGCGCGGCGGCAGCGTCAGGTCCAGGGCGTCGGGGCCCTTGGCCCACTTCGAGCCCGGGTGCGGGGCGAGGTAGGTGGAGACCAGCTCGTAGCCGGCGAACCAGTGGACGATCTTCGGGCGGTCGATGCCGTCCCGGTAGAGCTTCTCGATCTCGGCGCACAGCTGGTTGGTGACCTGCGGGGCGCGCTGCCAGTCGATGAAGAGCTTGTTGTCGGTCCAGCGGACGACGTCGTGCTTGTGCAGGTAGGCGAAGAGCAGCTGGCCGCCGAGGCCGTCGTAGTTGCGCACCCGCTCGCCGGTCACGGGGAAGCGGAACATGCGGTCGAAGAGCACCGCGTACTGCACGTCGCGGGCCTGCGGAACGCCGTCCGCCTCCAGCTTCACGGCCTCCTTGAAGGCGGTGAGGTCGCAGCGCAGCTCCTCCAGGCCGTACATCCAGAACGGCTGGCGCTGCTTGATCATGAACGGGTCGAAGGGCAGGTCGCCGTGGCTGTGGGTACGGTCGTGGACCATGTCCCACAGGACGAACGCCTCCTCGCAGCGCTTCTGGTCGTCGACCATGGCGGCGACGTCCTCGGGCAGCTCCAGGCCCAGCAGATCCACGGCGGCCTCGGTGACGCGGCGGAAGCGGGCGGCCTCGCGGTCGCAGAAGATGCCGCCCCAGGAGAAGCGCTCGGGGGCCTCGCGCACGGCGATGGTCTCCGGGAAGAGGACGGCGGAGTTGGTGTCGTAGCCGGCCGTGAAGTCCTCGAAGGTGATGCCGCAGAAGAGCGGGTTGTCGTAGCGGGTGCGCTCCAGTTCGGCCAGCCAGTCGGGCCAGACCATGCGCAGCACGACCGCTTCGAGGTTGCGGTCCGGGTTGCCGTTCTGCGTGTACATCGGGAAGACGACCAGGTGCTGGAGGCCGTCCGCGCGGTTGGCGGCGGGCTGGAAGGCCAGCAGCGAGTCCAGGAAGTCGGGCACCTCGAAGCCGCCGTCGGCCCAGCGGCCGAGGTCGGTCACCAGGGCCTCGTGGTAGGCGCGGTCGTGCGGCAGCAGCGGGGACAGCTCGCGCACGGCCTCGGTCACGCTGCGTACGGCGTCCTCGGCGGCGGCCCGCTCGGGGGCGCCCTCGGCGTCGAAGTCGATCGACCCGTCCTTGGACTGCCATGGCCGGATCCGCTCCACGGCATCCTTGAGCACGGGCCACGCCGGGTGCTCCACCACCCTGCTCGCCGGAGGAACGTTCTCCTCCGCACCCACCTGCACAAGAATTTCCGTCATGTCCCATCCTCCACGGGAGAAGCTTGCGTCAAGACACCGTAGGCATACGACGTTTCTCCAATCAAGGGGCGACTCCGTAAATTATCCTGCCTCACCCCGGGCTTCGCCGCATTTTTTCCTGTCGAGCGCCGGGTTCGTATACCCGGCGCGGCACGGGGGAAACGGTCCCGCAGGGCCGTTAGGCTGCCGCCCTGCCCACGCCGACGTCGACGGAAGCGAGTCGAGCCTTGAACTTCCTCACCATCGGTCACCGCGGAGCGATGGGTGTCGAACCCGAGAACACCCTGCGCTCCTTCGTCGCCGCCGAGCAGGCCGGCCTCGACGTCGTCGAACTGGACCTGCACCTGAGCAAGGACGGCGCGCTCGTCGTCATGCACGACGCCGACGTGGACCGCACCACCGACGGCACCGGTGCGATCGCCGACAAGACCCTCGAGGAACTGCGCGCCCTCGACGCCGGCCGCGGGGAGCGGATCCCGGTCTTCGAGGAGGTGCTGGACGCCGTCTCGGTGCCGTTGCAGGCCGAGATCAAGGACGCGGCGGCCGCGCGCCTCCTCGCCGACGTGATGCTCCGCCGGGACCTGGTGGACCGGGTGGAGGTGATCTCGTTCCACGACGAGGCCATCGTCGAGATCGCCCGGCTGGTGCCGGGGGTGCGGACCGCCCTGGTCGCGCAGTACTACGGCCCCGAGGTCGTGGACCGCGCCGTGAAGGCGGGTGCCAAGACCCTGTGCCTGGACATCAACAGGGTCACGCTGGAGATCGTGCGGAAGGCCCGCAAGGCGGGACTGCGGGTCTTCTCCTGGACCGTGAACACCCAGGACCACCTGCGACTGGTGCGCGCCCTGGGCCTGGACGGCGCGACGACCGACTACCCCGAGATCAAACGCACCGGCCGCTTCACCGCCTGAGCGGGCTGAGCGGGCTGAGCGGGCTGAGCGGGCTGAGCGGGCTGAGCGGCAGGATCCGGCGGACCCGCGTCACACCAGCGGCTTGACCAGCAGCTCGAAGCGGAGGTCGTCGCGCTGCGGGATGCCGAAGCGCTCGTCGCCGTACGGGAAGGGGGTCGTCTTTCCCGTGCGGCGGTAGCCGCGGCGCTCGTACCAGGCGATCAGGTCCTCGCGCACGGAGATCACGGTCATGTGCATCTCCGTGACGCCCCACGTCTCGCGCGCCTGCCGCTCGGCCTCCGCGATGATCGCCCTGCCCAGTCCCCCGCCCTGGAGCGCCGGGCTGACGGCGAACATCCCGAAGTAGGCGTGCGCCCCGCGGTGCTCGAGCTGGCAGCAGGCCACGATCCTGCCCTCCCGCTCCACCGTCAGCAGGCGGCTGTCCGGCGCCTTGACGACCTCCAGCACGCCCTGCGGATCGGTGCGCTGCCCCTGGAGGATGTCCGCCTCGGTGGTCCACCCGGCCCGGCTGGAGTCACCGCGGTACGCGGACTCTATGAGCGCCACGATCGCGTCCACGTCGGCGTCGGTGGCGTCACGGTAGGTCAGTGGGCTGTCGGCGGTGGCCATGGGGGCGTCTCCGGTTCGGTCTCGGGCACGGCGCGGGCACCGATGAGCGTAACGCCGTCGAAGGCCGCCACTAGGGTCGGGACGCATGGTGCACGTACTCAGCAGCCGGACCCTGCTCCGCCCCACCGACCCCGACCGCTCCCGCGCCTTCTACGGCGAACAGCTCGGCCTCGCCGTCCACCGGGAGTTCGGCACCGGTCCGGAGCGGGGCACCGTCTACTTTCTCGGCGGCGGTTTCCTGGAGGTCTCCGGGCGCTCCGACGCCCCCCTCGCCCCCGGGCTCGCCCTGTGGCTCCAGGTCGAGGACGCGGCGGCGGCCCACGAGGAACTGGGTGCCAAGGGGGTCGAGATCGTGCGACCGCCGGTCAAGGAGCCGTGGGGGCTGGTGGAGATGTGGATCGCGGACCCGGACGGCACCCGGATCGTGCTGGTGGAGGTGCCCGCGGAGCATCCGCTGCGCTACCGGCCCGGGATCTGAGCCGGCGGACGGGCACCGTGACCGGGGTGCGTACGTGCCGGATGGCCGCGGCCCCGGCCCGGCCTTAGCGTGCTGGAGGGGGACGGACGGTCTGCGGCCCCGGCGGAAGGACGCCAGCACGATGAAGCTCCACGAACCGGTGACCGGCGGGCCCTGCTGGGCGGAGCTGGGGACCACCGACCTGGAAGCGGCCAAGCGGTTCTACACGAAGCTGTTCGGCTGGCGTCCCGAGACGGACCCGCGGCAGCAGGCGGGTGGCCACACGATCGCCCGGATCGACGACGCGCCGGTCGCCGCCCTGACTCCGCTGTATCAGCAGGGGCAGCCGGTGGCGTGGAACGTGTCGTTCGCCGTGCGCGACGCGGACGCGGCCGTACGGCAGGTGACGGCGGCCGGCGGGGTGGCTCTCCAGGGGCCCGCGGACGTCTTCGACTCGGGCCGGTTCGCGGTGGCCGCCGATCCGACCGGGGCCGTGTTCCAGTTGTGGCAGGGACGCTCGTTCCAGGGGGCCGGGCTGTTCAACGCGCCCGGCTCGCTGGGCTGGGTGGAGCTGCTGACCCGGGAGCCCGACCGGGCCGCCGACTTCTACACGACGGTGTTCGGCTGGAGCGTCGGCGCCTCGGACCGCTATCCGCAGTGGGGGATCGACGGGGCGGACTTCGGCGGCATGGTGACGATGGACGACAAGTTCCCGCACGAGGTGCCGGCGCACTGGCTGCCGTATTTCGCGGTGGCGGACGTGAACACCGTCGCGGTCGACACGACGGACGGCGGCGGCACCGTGCTCATGGAGCCGACCTCCGTCCCCGACGGGCCGCGCATCGCGGTGCTGCGGGACCCGCAGGGCGCGATGTTCGGCGTGTACCGGGCGGGCGACGAGCGCTGATCCGCCCGGTGCGCGCAAGGCCGTACTCTTCGCGGCGCGCTCAGGCCCGCAGCGCGTCCAGCCGTCCCTCCAGCTGGCCGAGGAGACCGCCGAGGAGCGCCGCCAGCTCGCCCTGCCGCGCCCCGGCCACGCCGGACAGCACGGCCGACTCGTAGGCGAGCTGTTCGGGCAGGATGCCGTCGACGAGGTCGCGTCCGGCGTCCGTGAGGCGGACGTGGGCGACCCGGCGGTCGCGGGTGTCGCCGCGCCGCTCGACGAGGCCGCGCTCGGTGAGCTGCTTGAGGCGCTTGGTCACGGCCGCGCCGGAGGAGAAGGTCTCCCGGGCCAGCTCCCCGGGAGTCAGCTCGTGCCCGGTGCGGCGCAGCGCGCCGAGCAGGTCGAACTCCGCACGGCTGAGGCCCGCCCGGCGCAGCGGCGCGTCCTCGGCCTGTTGCAGGAGGGCGGCGCAGCGGTTGATCCGGCCGATGATCTCCATCGGCCCGGTGTCGAGGTCCGGGTGGACGGCACGCCACTGACGTACGACCGCGGCCACGGTGTCCCCGCCCGGCCCGGTCCCGCCGTCACCGGCCCCGGGCCCGGCTCCCCCGTCGTGCGCTCCCCCGTCGGTTGCGGTCATGGCCGTACGTCCTCCGTTCTCGTGCGCGCGCCCCGGTCCGGACGCGTTGCCTGGCGTCGCACCGCCTCGGCGAGCGTACGGTGTCCGGCCTGCTCGGCGAGCACGACCCTCTCCTGGGGCAGTGCGCGTCCCCACCATTCGCCGGCCGCCCCGTCGGCGGTGGCCCGCAGGTCGGTCAGCGCGGCGGCCAGGCCACGGCGCGCGGCCTCCAGGGCGCCGGGGGCGGGGGCGGGCTCGGCGAGGAGGCGCGCGGCGCGCTCCCGGGCCCGGTCGGCCGCGGTCACCGCCTGTCCGACGCGGTTCCCGGCGCGCCGGTTGGTGACGACGACGGCGGCGAGGAAGCCGACCAGGGCCCCGACGAGGGTGTCCACGGCCCGCTCGGTCATCAGGTCGCCGGGGGCCTGGTACCCGGCGAACTCGGTGACGAGCAGGGCCATCGGGGTCACGCAGACGCTGCCGAGCCAGTAGTTGCGGGTGATGAGGGCCTCGGCGCCGAAGTTGAGGGCGAGGCAGCACAGGACGAGCAGCGCCTGCCCGAGGTGGGCGAGCGGGGCTATGGCGGCGAAGAGCAGCACTCCGGCGAGGTTGCCGACCACGCGCTGCACGGCCCGGCTCCAGGTGAGGGTGACGTTGGCCTGGTAGAGCGCGGCGGCGGTGACCAGGGCCCAGTAGGGGCGGCCGATGCCGAGGGCGAGGGAGGCGTACCCGGCCAGCGCGCAGCCGAGGGCGGTGCGGGCGGCGATCGGGGTCAGCGGGCCGAGCCGCTGCCACAGGGGCGCGGGGCGGGCGGCGAGTTCGGCGTCCACGCCGAGGAGTTCGTCGGTCTCCCCCGGGGCGTCGCCGGTGCGGGGGATGCGGCCGCCGCCGCGCAGGGCGTGGGCCCAGGCGCGCAACCGCTCCGGGTCGGTGTCGGCGGGGGCGGCGAGGGCGACCTCGGCGCGGACGACGAGGCGTTCCAGGGCGTGCCGGGTGGCGGCGCGGGCGCCCGTGGACGGCAGGGCCAGCAGCGTCTGCCAGGCGGCCTGTACGGCGGCGTACCCGGCGGCGCGGGCACCGGCGTGGGCGTCGCCCTCACCGGTGCCGCCCTCACCGGTGCCGCGGGAGGCGACGGCGTACGCGGCGGCCGCGTTCAGGGCCTGGGCGGTGGCCCGGCGTTCCGGACCGTGCGGACGGACCGGGGCGGGTGCCATGCCGACGAGCCAGGCCCAGGCGCCCGCGGCGGCGGCCAGTGCCAGGTGGCCGGGGACCTGGCCGAGGGTCTGCGGGACGAAGAGGGCGGCGGAGCTGATGAAGGTCAGGACCACGTTGCCCGGCGGACCGACGCGGGTGGCGTCGCACAGGGCCTTCTGCACGGCGGCCAGCAGCGCGCCGACGGTCACGAGGACGACGGCGTTCCGGGTGAGCGAGGCGGTGACCAGGGCGACGGCGACGCCGCCGAGCATGCCGAGCACGACCCACGCCAGGGTGCGGGCCCGGGCGGCGTAGGGGCGGTTGTGGGCGTAGAGCGCGCACAGGGACCCGGCCATCGTGTACATCGCCAGGTCGAGCCGGCCGAGCGCCAGCAGGAGGAGGTTCGGAGGGGCGACGGCGGCGACCGAACTCAGAGCGGGCTTGAACCAGATCTCGGAGGGCCGGCGCAGGCGCAGCACGCCTGCCAGGGACAGACGTCGGGCCGGGGAGGTGCCGGAGGTGGGGGGCGCACTGCTCATACGGATAAGATTAACCAGTGTTTTACCTGTAAATCAAATGCAAGGACGCATCGGTCCACATCACCGACCAGCGACGATCCACCGCGGTGGGGGCGCGCGCTCCCCCGGATGCCCCCGCGTACACCCTTGCGCTCGCGTGCGCGCCGCATGGCCCGGGCAGTTCTTGACAGACCGTGGACCGCCGAACGGGGAGGTGCGTGTGCACGGACCGGCGTCACCCGGATGGCTGCTGGTCGCGCTGTGCGCGGCGACCGGTGCCTACTGCCTGCTGCGGATGCGCAGCAGCGTCGAGGAGCAGCGCCGGGCCGCGGGCGGCGAGGCACTCATGGGGTTCGGCATGGCCGCCATGGCCGTGCCCGCGGCGGTCCTCGCCCCGCCGGGCTGGGTCTGGGCCGCCTACGCGGTGGTGTTCGGCGCCGCGGGACTGCGGGCGTTGTGGGCGGCCCGGTCGGGACGCCACCATCTGCACCACGTCGTGGGAGCCGCGGCGATGGTCTACATGGCGGTGGTGATGGCCGCCTCCCCCGCCCACGGGCACGTGCACGGCGCGTCCGGCACACCGGTGCTGACGGGGGCGCTGCTGCTCTACTTCACGGGATACGTGCTGCTGACCGGCGTCCGTCTGATACCCGTCGTGGCGGTGGCGGTGGCGGTGGCGGGGGGCGGTCCGGGCGCACCACCCGTACCCGGGGGCGGTGCGGGGGCCGCCGGCCGTGCGGCGGCCGGGTGGGGCGACCGGCCGGAGCTGGCGCGGGCCTGCCGGCTCTCCATGGCGATCGCGATGCTGGCGATGCTGCTCCCCCTGTGACACGGACGACCGGAAGCGGGGCTGCCCGGCGTCCACCGCGCGCAATCGTTGCCTGCGTCACTTTGCGCGTCGGGCCGTACTGCCGACGGCGCGGCGCTCATAGGCTGCCCCCATGATTCTCCCCGCGGCACTGCTGCTGCTCGGTGCGCTGACCGCCGTGCTCGCCCCCAGGCTGCTCGCCCGGGCCGACTGGCCGGATCGCGAACCGGTGGTCGCCCTGTGGGTCTGGCAGTGCGCGGTCGCGGCGGTGATCGTGTGCTGCGCGCTGTCGATGACGTTGAGCGCGGCGGCGGCCTGGCACGCGGTGGGCGGACCCGTCTTCGCGACCGCTCCCCGTCCGGTGGTCGAGGCCTACGCCCTGGGCACGTCCGGACTCTGGGCGGACACGACGGCCGTCACGCTGGCCTGCGGCGGACTGTGGAGCGTGCTGATGCTGGCCCGGGAGGTGGCACGGGCCCGCGCCCGGCGTCGGCTGCGTCGCGCGGAACTCCGGCACCGCGCTCCGCTGTTGCCCGGCGAGGAGCCCGGCCCGGGGCGGCTCGTCGTACTGGAGGGCGAGCGGCCGGACGCCTGGTGGCTGCCCGGCGCCACCCCGCAGCTGGTGGTCACCACCGCCGCCCTGCGTCGCCTCGAGGGGCGGCAACTGGACGCGGTGCTCGCCCACGAGAAGGGCCACGCGCAGGCGCGGCACGACTGGCTGCTGCACTGCTCCGCCGCACTGGCGGACGGGTTCCCGCAGGTTCCGGTCTTCGCCGGGTTCCGCGACGAGATGCACCGCCTGGTGGAACTCGCCGCCGACGACGTGGCCTCCCGCCGTTTCGGCCGCCTGACGACCGCGCTGGCACTGGTCGAACTCAACGAGGACCGCGGCGTCTTCGGTCCGTGCCCGACTGCCCGGGCCGACGTCCCGCAGCGAGTGCACCGCCTGCTCACCCCGCCGAACCGGCTGACGGCGGGCCGCAGACTGCGGCTGACCGCAGCGGCCGCGCTGGTACCGGCGGTCCCAGTCCTGCTCGCGTTCGCGCCGGGGCTGCGGGCGTTGGGCTAGGCCAGACCCTGTCCCGCCACGGCATTGGCCCCGGAGCCACTCGTTCGGCGAGGATCGCAGCATGCAGACGCCGCCGGTCGACTCCCCGCCCGCCCCGCCGCAGCCACGCACCGCCCTCCGTGTCACCTGGGTACTGACCGTGTGCTCCGTACTCCTGCTCACCCTGGTGGCCGTCGAATGGCGCCCGTTGGTGCGGCTCGACGAGGACATCGCCGGCACGACCCATCGCTGGGCGGTCGAAGAAGGCGGCGTCACACACGCCATGCGGATCCTCACCGACTGGGTGTGGGACACCTGGACGATGCGCCTGCTGTGTGCGGTGGTGGTGCTGTGGCTGTGGTGGCGCCGGGCGGACCGGTGGACGGCCGTGTGGCTGGGAGCGACGTGTCTGCTGGGCAGCCTGCTGCAACAGGCCCTCAAGGCCGCGGTGGACCGCCCCCGCCCGGTCTGGCCCGACCCCGTGGACTCCGCGCACTACGCGGCCTTCCCCTCCGGGCACGCCATGACCGCGACGTTCGTGTGCGGTCTGCTGGTGTGGCTGCTCCGCCACTACGACGCGGGGCGCGCCCTGCGCCGTACCGGCCTGGCCGTCGCCGTGGTCTCCGTGGCCGGGGTCGGCGTGACCCGGGTGTGGCTCGGCGTCCACTGGGCCACGGACGTGCTCGGCGGCTGGCTCCTGGGCGGCCTGGTCGTGGCGCTCGCGGTGCTGGTGCACCGGCGCGGGCATCGATGAGCGGCGCGGCGGTGCCCCGGTCCGGCTCCCGCCCGCACCGCGGCGCCGCCCCTGTCGCATCCGTCGCCCCCTAGGATCCGGTCCATGACCGCCGTTCTGTTCGACTTCTCCGGAACCTTGTTCCGGATCGAATCCACCGAAGCCTGGCTGCGCGCGGCGCTCGACGGTGCCGGACTGGAGCTTGCCGCGCCCGAGTTGGCCGAGACGGCCGAGGCTCTCGAGCGCGTGGGAGCGCTGCCCGGCGGCGCACCGCCGCTACGGGTTCCGGAGGAACTCGCCGAGGTGTGGGAGGTCCGCGACCACAGCCCCGCGCTGCACCGGGCCGCGTACACCGGGCTCTCCCGGCAGGTGCCGCTGCCGGACCCGGACCTGCACGACGTGCTGTACGAGCGGCACATGTCGCCGGACGCGTGGAGTCCCTACGCGGACGCCGCCGAGGTGCTGAGCGCGTTGCGCGGGCGCGGAATCGCCGTGGGGGTGGTCAGCAACATCGGCTGGGACCTGCGGCCGGTCTTCCGCGCACACGGCCTCGACCGGTACGTGGACACGTACGTCCTGTCGTACGAGCACGGCATCCGCAAGCCCGACGCCCGGCTGTTCGGCGTCGCCTGCGCGGAGCTGGGCGTGGAGCCGGAGCGAACGCTGATGGTCGGCGACGACCGGAGGGCGGACGGTGGCGCGGCGGCCCTCGGGTGCGGGGTGCACTTCGTCGACCATCTGCCGGTGTCCGAGCGCCAGGCGGGACTGCGGCCGGTGCTGGACCTGAGCACGTAGCCCGAGGCAACCACCGGGTGGTGCCGTCCGCCTCGGACGATCCCCCGTGTCGCCCGAGGCAGACGGTAGCCGGAGCGGCCCGTGAGGCCGCTCCGTCTGCGTTGAGTATAGTTGGCTGGCAGCCAGTCAACGCAGGAGTACAGCATGTCCCCGCGCAGCGCCTCGGTCAATGAAGAATTGCGGCGGCGCTCGAAGGAGCGTCTCCTGCAGGCCGCGGTGGAGCTGGTGGGCGAGCGCGGGTACGACGCGACCACGCTGGGCGACATCGCGGACCGGGCGGGCTCCGCGCGGGGACTGGTCTCGTACTACTTCCCCGGGAAGCGGCAGCTGGTGCAGTCCGCCGTGCACCGGTTGATGCACCGCACCCTGGAGGAGGCCCTGGAGCGCGAGCCGTGCACCGCCGACGGGCGTGAGCGGCTGGCACGGGCCATCGACGCGATCCTGGGGCTCGCCCGGGACCGGCCGGTGCTCATGCGCCAGCACATGGCGGGCCTGCTCCAGGCGGAGGTGGGCTTCGTGCCCTGCCCGGAGCAGCGGAGGCTGGCGGAGCTGCTGCGGGACACGGTGGCCCGGCACGGCTCGCGGGACGTGGACCGCGACTACCCGATGCTGCGCGCACAGCTGATGGGTGCCGTCTTCGCGGCTCTCGTGCCCGGGGTGCCGATGCCGGTGCCGGAGCTGCGCGCCGAGTTGTTCGAGCGCTACCGGTTGGACTGGACGCTGGGTGTCCCGCCGGACGCCGAAGCGCCCGGCGGGACGACGTGCGACCCGGACCTGTCGCGGTTCTTCGCGACCGGTGTACCCGATCGGCAGGACCCGACGGGCCGGAGTCCTCAGTCGAAGTAGTCCGGCTGCGTCTGCGTGTTGAGCTCCCGCAGGTGGACCCGCTTGGCCGGGTCGGTGCGCCGGTCGCTGAGCTTGAGGACGTCGAAGCCCTTGGCGATGTCGTTCGAGTAGATGTAGCCGTTGTAGTAGTACGCCGACCAGGAACCGCCGGTGGTCATCGTGTCGGTGGTCAGCGGACCCCGCTCGAAGTAGGCGATCTCCCTGGGCCGCGAGGAGTCGGTGAACTCCCAGACGGAGATGCCGCCCTGGTACCAGGCCTGGACCATGATGTCCTTGCCCTTGACCGGGATCAGCGAGCCGTTGTGGGCCACGCAGTTCTCGGTGTCCGCCTGGTGGCGCGGGATCTTGAAGTAGCTGCGGAAGACCAGCTTGCGGTGGTCGCCCCGGCCGACGATGTCGTAGATGCCGTCGGCGCCGCGGTTCGGGCCGATCTCCGCGTTGCAGGTGGCGGCGCCGCCGCCGCCCAGCTCGTCGGTGAACACGACCTTGTTCGCCTTCTGGTTGAAGGTCGCCGAGTGCCAGAACGCGAAGTTCACGTTGTCCTGGACGCGGTCGATGACCTTCGGGCGCTCGGGGTCCTTGATGGAGAACAGGATGCCGTCGCCCATACAGGCTCCGGCGGCCAGGTCCTCGGAGGGCAGGACGGTGATGTCGTGGCAGCCGGTGGTCTTCGAGACGCCCGGGTTGGTGGGTCCGCCCGGGTTGCCGCCGCCGTCGGGGCCCTCACCGGGGAAGAGCACGGGGAAGCCCACGAGGGCCGCCCGCTCGGGTGCCTTGCGCGGCACCTTGATCACCGAGATCCCGTCGTGCGGCGGCTTGCAGTCGGGGTAGGCGGCGTTCGGCGAGTACGAGGAGACGTAGATGTAGACGTCCCTGCGCTCGGGCACCAGCGTGTGGGTGTGCGAGCCGCAGGCGGTCTCGACGGCGGCGACGTACTTCGGGTTCCGCTTGTCGCTGATGTCGAAGACCTTCATGCCCTCCCAGGAGGACTTCTCGGTCGCGGGCTGTGTGGTGCTGTTGCAACTGCTGTCGCTGCGCGAGGAGTCGGTCGACAGGAACAGCAGGTCCCCGGAGACGGAGATGTCGTTCTGCGAGCCGGGACACAGCACCTGGGCGACGGTCCTCGGCTTCTTCGGGTTCTTGATGTCGAAGATGCGGAAGCCGTCGTAGTTCCCTGCGAAGGCGTACCGGCCCTGGAAGGCCAGGTCCGAGTTGGTGCCGGGCAGTGCGTCCTTGGGGATGTTGGTCAGGTGCTCGATGTTGTCCGAGTGGACGATCTCGTCCTGGCCGGGTATGTCGCCGCTCTCGATCGCGTCGCGCACCTCGGCGCGCGCACTCTTGGACACCTCCTTCGACGTGGCCGGACTGTCCCCGGGGTCGGGGGTCGCCACGGCCGGGCCGGCGGTGAGCAGCGCGGACAGGAGTCCGGCGGCGGCAGCCGCGACTCCCAGGCGTCTGCGCCGCGTTCGCGGGTCGCTCAACAGGGTCACTGTTTCCTCCCAACGTCCGTTCCCGTCGGAACGGTTCACGCACCCCGCAGTATCGTCTTCGCCATGCACATACCAACAGGGGGCAACAAACTCGCAATGAAGTTTTTTGATCAGTGACGCGCGGAAGCGTGCTAGGACGGTCACCGCACCCACAAGGTGCTCCGCCTCCCTCCACCCGGAGGGGCACCCGCAGCCACAGGAGGTCGTTGTGTCCTTTCGCCCCGCGATGTCCAGCGCGTCACTCGTCACGGCCTCGCTGACCGCGCTGGCCGTGCTCGGGCTGGGGGCCTGCGACTCGGGACCCGACACCGGTTCGGCGGCCGCCGCCGGGCCCTCGGTGATCGCGCCGGGCAAGCCGGGCGAGGGCAACCGGACCCTGTCCGCCGAGGACGCCGAGAAGCAGCGCGCCGACGACGACTCCCCCAACTCGGCGGACGTCTCCTACGCGCGGATGATGATCCAGCACCACGCCCAGGCGCTGAAGATGACCGAACTGGCGCCGAAGCAGGCCGAGTCCGGCCAGGTCAAGAAGCTGGCGGAACGGATCTCGGCCGCGCAGGGGCCGGAGATCAAGGCGATGGAGGGCTGGCTCGAGACGCACGGCGAGAAGGTGACGGGCGGCGGTCACGACCACGCCGCGATGCCGGGCATGGCGACCGAGGCACAGCTGAAGAAGCTGCGCGCGGCCGAGGGCAAGGCCTTCGACCAGCTCTTCCTCACCCTGATGATCACTCACCACGAGGGGGCGATCAGCATGGCCACGGACGTGAAGTCCGAGGGCAACAACGTGCTGATCGAGGAGATGGCGGACGACGTGGTCGCCCAGCAGACGAGCGAGATCTCACGCATGCGCGCGATGCTGTGACGACGCGGAGGCCCGGTGCCGGGAGGTGCCCGCGGGGATGTCTCAGCGGCGCGCGCGACGGGGCGCCAGGAACCCCTCGTCGCGCGCCTGGCCGATCAGCCTGAGCGACCTGCGTCTGCTGTGCCCGGTCGCGCGCATCACCGCGAGGACCGGATCGCCGCCCGCTTCCCGGGCCGTCCGGTACTCCTGGGCGACGAGCCTGCGCCCCTCCCGCCCGCGGGGCCACGCGGCCCGGGCCCGGCGCGACACGGCCGGAGCCCCGAAGGCGGGGGCCGCGACGCAGGCCTCGAAGAGCGGATCCTCCAGCCACTCGGCCAGTACGGCCAGGTCGTCGAGGGACAGGGGCGGCCGGGCTCGTACCTCCTCGACGCGCACGTCCGCACCGGACAGCACGGCGAGCGCGTCCACCCGGGCGCCGTCGGCGAAGGCCAGCCGGACGTCGAACCACGAGGTCGTGGTGGAGCCCTCGCTCACCACCCAGGCGTGCCGCACGGACATCTCACCGTCGTCCGGACAGCGGTCGGAAAGCTGAAGAGAACGATCAACGAAGGATGCTTCGGGCACATACGCAACGTAACCGAATGATCACATTCCATACGAACGGAACACGCTTCGTTCATCGGGTGCGGCACCCTGTCAGCTCAGCGGGACCCGGCGGCCTGGCGGGCGGCCGCGTCCAGCAGGGCGTCGAGCAGCCCGGGGAACACGATGTCCAGATCGCCCCTGCGCAGGCCGTTCATCTTGGCCGTGCCCCGGTAGGCCTGCCGGATCACCCCGCTCTCGCGCAGCACCCGGAAGTGGTACGTGGTGGTGGACTTGGTGACCGGCAGGTCGAAGTGCGAGCAGGAGAAGAGTGCGCCGCTGTCGGCGGCGAGGTCCCGCACGATCCGCAGCCGCACCGGGTCGGAGAGCGCGTGCAGCACCCCCTCCAGCCGGATCTCCTCACGCGTCGGGTGCGGCAGCTCGCGGGTGCCGGCGGCAGTGGCGGCAGGGGTCACGGCGACTCCAGTTCGTCCGGGGTCCCACCGGTCGGGAGGGGTTCCCATTGCAGGAGGGGTTCCCATTGTACGAAGGTCGCCGTAGTTTGACATCCGGCGTACTACGAGAGTTACCGTACGAGTCGTCCCGACCCGCCGCGACCCAGGAGCAGCCCGTCATGAGCGCCCTCTTCGAGCCCCTCCGGCTCCGTGACACCACGATCCCGAACCGGATCTGGATGCCGCCGATGTGCCAGTACTCCGCGGCACCGGAAGGCCCGTCGGCGGGCGTGCCCGGCGACTGGCACTTCGCGCACTACGGCGCCCGCGCGGTGGGAGGCACCGGCCTGATCGTCGTGGAGGCCACCGGCGTGTCGCCCGAGGGCCGCATCTCCCCGCAGGACCTCGGGCTCTGGAACGACACACAGGTCGAGGCGTTCCGCCGGATCACGGACTTCCTGCGCTCCCAGGGCACGGTCCCGGCGGTCCAGCTGGCCCACGCGGGCCGGAAGGCCTCCACCGCGCAGCCCTGGAAGGGCGGGGCGCCGGTGGGGGCGGACGCGTACGGCTGGCAGCCGCTGGCCCCGAGCGCGCTCGCGTTCGACGAGCGGCATCCGGTGCCGACCGAGCTGACGGTCCCGCAGATCCAGGAAGTCGTGCGCCGGTTCGCGGACGCCGCGCGCCGGGCACTGGCCGCGGGCTTCGAGATCGCCGAGATCCACGGCGCCCACGGCTACCTGGTCCACGAGTTCCTGTCGCCGCACTCCAACCACCGCACCGACGCCTACGGCGGCTCGTACGAGAACCGCACCAGGTTCGCCCTGGAGGTCGTGGACGCGGTACGGGAGGTCTGGCCCGACGACAAGCCGCTGTTCTTCCGCGTCTCGGCGACCGACTGGCTGGAGGAGGGCGGCTGGACGCCGGACGACACCGTCCGCTTCGCCCGCGACCTCGAGGCACACGGCATCGACCTGCTCGACGTGTCCACCGGCGGCAACGTCCCGCGCGTCCGGATCCCGACCGGGCCCGGCTACCAGGTCCCGTTCGCCGCACGCGTGAAGGGCGGGTCCACGCTGCCGGTCGCCGCCGTCGGGCTGATCACCGAGGTCGAGCAGGCCGAGAAGATCCTGGCCAACGGCGAGGCCGACGCGGTACTGCTGGGCCGCGAGCTGCTGCGCCATCCGTCCTGGGCCCAGCACGCGGCGCGGGAGCTGGGCGTGGACGCCCGGATGCCGGACCAGTACGGCTGGGGCATGTGAGGCGGGCTGCCGCCCGAGGCGTTGACTAGAAAGCGCTTACCCTCTACGGTCCGTTCATCAGCATGACCGTCGCGAACGTCGCGGCTCCACTCTTCCCCACAAGTGTGGCCGCGCGTTCGCGATCTCGGTCAGGTTGACGCACGACGTTCACGTACATGTTCCGTTCCACCCCCACTCCCTTTGGAAGGGACCAGAACATGACCCCTGTGACACGACCGCGCACGCGGCGCGCGGTGACCGGCGCTCTGGGCGCACTCGGCCTTTCGGTTGGCATGCTCATGACCTCCGGGGCCTCCTCGGCACAGGCCGCCACCTGGCCGACCCCCAACGGCAGCGAAGGCGTCTCCTCCACCATCTCGGTCTCCGGCACCAAGGACTACGGGATGAAGCGCCTGTACGGCACCGGCGACCTGGGCTCCGGCGGCCAGGACGAGGACCAGGGCCCGATCCTGGAACTGGCCCCCGGCGCCGTCCTGAAGAACGTGATCATCGGCGCCCCGGCCGCGGACGGCGTGCACTGCGAGGGCAGTTGCACGCTCCAGAACGTCTGGTGGGAGGACGTCGGCGAGGACGCGGCGACCTTCCGGGGCTCCTCGTCGTCGAACGTCTACACGGTCTCCGGCGGCGGCGCCAAGGAGGCCGACGACAAGGTGTTCCAGTTCAACGGCGCCGGCACACTGAACGTCTCCGGCTTCGCCGTCAAGAACTTCGGCACCTTCGTCCGGTCCTGCGGCAACTGCTCGACGCAGCACAAGCGCACCATCAACCTCAGCGGCATCGAGGTGAACTGGAAGGGCGGCCGGATCGCCGGCATCAACACCAACTACGGCGACAGCGCGACCCTGCGCAACATCACGATCGTCGGGGACGGCAGCAAGAAGATCGTCCCGTGCCAGAAGTACATCGGCAACGACGACGGCGACGAGCCGGACTCGAACGGCTCCGGCGCCGACGGCACCTACTGCAAGTACTCCTCGTCCGACATCACCTACAAGTGACGCGTCAGGTCCGGGTGCCGTGCGCCCGGACCTGCCCGGACTGCTCCCGCTGGTAGCGCGCATAGGCGTCCCGCAGAGCCGTCCCCGGCCAGTCGGGCGGGAGCAGTTCCAAAGGCAGCACCGGGTCGGCGAGCAGGTGGCGCACGACGGCCGCGAAGGCGGTGAGCCGGCCGGCCGGGCGCCGGGCCCGGCCGACCTGGGCGAGCAGCGCCCGTGCCGTGTCCGCCCAGGCGTCCAACGGCCACAGACGCGCGGCCAGTTCGCGGGCAGGGGCCTCGGGACGGGAGACGAGCCGCTCGGCCACCCGGTCGAGAGCCGCGGGCAGCGGGCGGTCGAGGTTGGCGGGGCGCAGCCAGACGCCCTCGCGGAGTTCGGCCAGACGCAGGGCGGTCAGCCCGGCCCGCAGCTCGGCACGGGCGGCGGGACCGCGCCCCGTCGCGGTGATCACGAGCGTCTCCCAGTCGCCGTCCCACGCGCGCGTGTGCGGGCGCAGGGCCTCGTCCTGGCGCCGCTGGCGCTCCAGCAGCCGCTCGCTGAGCCGGTAGCCGGTGTCCGTGCGGCACAGGTCCCCGGCGGCAGCCATCCGGCTCAGCGCCGCGCGCGCGGTGGAGGCGCCGACGTCGAACCCCTCCACGAGCCGCACCAGGTCCCGCGCCGGCAGCTCCGGCGGATGGGTGCCGAGCAGCAGGCTCAGAACGACCGACCGCGCGGACAGCGGACGCAGCGCGAGCCCGTCGGGGGCCTCGGAGGCGGTCATCCGCGCGCGGGGGTGTCGTTCGTCCACATGGGCACGTACTGTACGTGCGCCCACGGTGTTGCACTATTGCTACGGCCGCAGGAATAGTGCAACACTCGAATCATGACGACACTCGCGCAGGAGCCGCCGTACGAGTCCGACGAGCCGTCCGAGGAGCCCTGGGGCGGCCCCGAGGGGTACGCGACGCACGACGTCACCAATCAGCCCCCTCCGCTGGCCCCCTACGACGCGTCCGACGACACGGTCCTGCTGGAGGGCGTGCGGCGGGAGGGCGCCGGCTGGGCCGAGGACGGCTTGCGACGGCTGGGCCGCCGGGCGGGCAGCGCGGAGGCGCAGGACTGGGGCGACCTCGCGAACCGGTACGAGCCCGTGCTGCGCACCCACGACCGGTACGGCAACCGGGTCGACGAGGTCGAGTACCACCCGAGCTGGCACCACCTGATGCGGGTGGCCGTCGGCGAGGGCCTGGCCGGGGCGCCGTGGGCCGACGGGCGGCCGGGCGCCCACGTCGCGCGGACCGCCGGCGGGCTGGTCTGGGGTCACACGGAGGCGGGGCACGGGTGCCCGACCTCGATGACGTACGCGGCGGTCCCCGCGCTGCGTGCCCAGCCCGAGCTGGCGAAGGTCTACGAGCCGCTGCTGACCTCCCGGGAGTACGAACCGGGGCTGCGGACACCCACGGAAAAGCGCGGTCTGCTGGCCGGCATGGGGATGACCGAGAAGCAGGGCGGCTCGGACGTCCGGACGAACACCACGACGGCCACCGCGACCGCCGAGCCCGGCGTCTACACGCTGCGCGGGCACAAGTGGTTCACGTCGGCGCCGATGTGCGACGTGTTCCTGGTGCTGGCGCAGGCGCCCGGGGGCCTGTCCTGCTTCCTGGTGCCCCGCGTACTGCCCGACGGGACCCGCAACACCTTCCGCGTCCAGCGCCTGAAGGACAAGCTCGGCAACCGGTCCAACGCGTCCTCGGAGCCCGAGTTCGACGGGACGGTGGCCTGGCTGGTCGGGCCCGAGGGACAGGGCGTCAAGACGATCATCGAGATGGTCAACTGCACCCGGCTGGACTGTGTGATGGCGTCGGCGACGCTGATGCGCAAGACCCTCGTCGAGGCCGGCCACCATGTACGGCACCGCAGCGCCTTCGGCGCCCGGCTGGTGGACCAGCCGCTGATGCGCAACGTCTTGGCCGACCTCGCGCTGGAGTCCGAGGCCGCGACCACGCTCACCCTGCGGCTGGCCGGCGCGGCCGACCGCGCCGTGCGCGGCGACGAGGGAGAGGCGGCGTTCCGGCGGATCGCCACCGCCGCCGGGAAGTACTGGGTGACCAAGCGGGGACCGGCGTTCACCGCGGAGGCCCTGGAGTGCCTGGGCGGCAACGGCTACGTGGAGGAGTCGGGCATGCCCCGCCACTACCGGGAGGCGCCACTGCTGTCGATCTGGGAGGGGTCGGGAAACGTCAACGCCCTCGACGTGCTGCGGGCGCTGGGCCGCTCCCCCGCCGCCGCGCACGCGCTCTTCGGTGAACTGTCCCTGGCGCGCGGGGCGGACGCCCGGCTGGACGCGGCTGCGGACCGGCTTCGGGCGGGGCTCACCGAGGCGTCCGAGACCGGCGCCCGCCGCCTGGTGGAGCTGATGGCCCTCACCCTCCAGGCCTCCCTCCTGGTCCGGCATGCCCCGCCCGCCGTCGCCGACGCCTTCTGCGCCACCCGGCTCGGCGGCGACTGGGGGCACGCCTTCGGCACGCTGCCGGACACGGCCGACCTCGACGGGATCCTGGCGCGGGCCCTTCCGGGCGAGGGCTGAACCGGCGGCGGCAAGAAACCTCCCCGGACCCGACGCCACCGTTCTGACCTGCGCCGACACTCCTTCCGGGGGTGACTGTCAGTGCCTGGGTGCAGACTGGCCCGTGTCCGAGACGAAGGCGTCGACGAGGACGCCGCGGAGGTGATCGGCATGACCGAGGTACTGCTCGCCGTGGGCACCCGCAAGGGCCTGTTCATCGGGCGCCGGCGGGGTGGCTCCTGGGAGTTCGACGAGAGTCCCTACTTCAACGCACAGGCGGTCTACTCCGTCGCCCTCGACACCCGCGGCGACACCCCGCGGCTGCTGGCCGGCGGCGACAGCGCGCACTGGGGGCCGTCGGTGTTCCACTCCGACGACCTGGGCCGGACCTGGACCGAACCGGCCGCGCCCGCCGTCAGGTTCCCCAAGGACACCGGCGCCTCCCTGGAGCGGGTGTGGCAGCTGCACCCGTCTGCCGCCGAGCCGGACGTGGTGTACGCGGGCACGGAACCGGCGGCGCTGTACCGCTCGGAGGACCGTGGTGAGAGCTTCGAGCTGGTCCGCCCGCTGTGGGAGCACCCCACACGGTCGAAGTGGGTGCCGGGCGGCGGCGAGGGGCTGCACACCGTCCTCACCGACGCGCGCGACCCCAGGTCCGTGACGGTCGCCGTCTCGACCGCGGGCGTCTTCCGCACCGCCGACGGCGGCGCGAGCTGGGCGCCGTCCAACTCCGGCGTCTCCGCCGTCTTCCTGCCGGACCCCGACCCGGAGTTCGGCCAGTGCGTGCACAAGGTCGCGCGCGACGCGGCCACCCCCGACCGCCTGTACCTCCAGAACCACTGGGGGGTCTACCGCAGCGACGACGCCGGAGCGCACTGGACGGACATCGGCGAGGGCCTGCCCTCCACGTTCGGTTTCGCGGTGGCCGCCCACCCGCACCGCGGCGACACGGCGTACGTCTTCCCGATCAACGCCGACGCCGACCGGGTGCCCGCGGACCACCGGTGCCGGGTCTTCCGCACGGCGGACGCGGGCAAGACCTGGGAGCCGCTCTCGGCGGGCCTGCCCCAGGAGGACCACTACGGCACGGTGCTGCGCGACGCGCTGTCCACGGACGACGCGGAGCAGGCGGGCGTGTACTTCGGCAACCGCAACGGCGAGGTGTTCGCGTCGGCCGACGACGGCGACAGCTGGCGGCAGTTGGCCTCCCACCTGCCGGACGTGCTGTGCGTGCGGGCCGCGGTCGTCGCATGACCCGAACCGGGGGGACCGGCCTTGGCCACTGGTTGATCGGCGTCACCCGTACGGCAGTAGGGTGACGCCCGTGGCACCACGACCCTTGAATGAAATCGTCGAAGCGGGCTGGGCGAAGGCCCTGGAACCCGTCGCCGGACGGATCACCTCGATGGGTGAGTTCCTGCGCGCGGAGATCGCCGCCGGACGCACCTACCTCCCGGCGGGGGCGAACGTCCTGCGGGCCTTCCAACAGCCCTTCGACGATGTCCGGGTCCTGATCGTCGGACAGGATCCCTATCCCACTCCGGGGCACGCCGTCGGACTGTCGTTCTCCGTCGCGCCCGAGGTACGCCCGCTGCCCGGCAGCCTCGTCAACATCTTCCGGGAGCTGAACACCGACCTGGGTCTTCCGCAGCCGTCCAACGGGGATCTGACGCCCTGGACGCAGCAGGGCGTGCTGCTGCTCAACAGGGCGCTCACCACGGCCCCGCGCAAGCCCGCGGCCCACCGCGGCAAGGGCTGGGAGGAGGTCACCGAGCAGGCGATACGGGCGCTGGCGGCACGCGGCAAGCCGATGGTGTCCATCCTCTGGGGCCGCGACGCCCGCAATCTGCGGCCGCTGCTCGGCGACCTGCCGGCCGTGGAGTCGGCGCACCCGTCCCCGATGTCGGCCGACCGGGGCTTCTTCGGCTCCCGTCCGTTCAGCCGGGCCAACGACCTGCTGATGCGCCTGGGAGGTCAGCCGGTGGACTGGCGCCTGCCGTGAGCACCGGCTTCCTGGCCGTGGACTCCGGCGGCTCGGGGCTGCGCATAGTCGTCGGCGCCGTCGGCGACAGCGGCGGCGTGCGCGGCCCGCTCGGTCGGCGGGTCTCGCGGGAGCCCGTCCGCACCGGTGCGCGCGGGATCGACCCCGGGCACCTCCTGGGGCAACTGCTGCCGATGGCCAGGGCGTTGATCACCGAGAGCGGCGTCACCCGGCTCGACACCGTCGTCGTCGGGGCCGCCGGGCTGGCCACGCTGGGCGACGCGCTGCGGGCCGAACTGCCGGGCTCCCTGGCCCGGGAGCTGGGCGTGCGGACGGTCGCTCTGGTCGCCGACGCCGTCACCGCGTACGTGGGCGCGCTCGGGCCACGGGCCGGGGCCGTGGTGGCCGCCGGTACCGGCCTGATCGCGGTCGGCACCGACCTGACGCGCTGGCGCCGGGCGGACGGCTGGGGGCATCTGCTGGGCGACTGCGGCGGCGGTGCCTGGATCGGGCGGGCCGGTCTCGAGGCGGCGCTGCGCGCCCACGACGGGCGGGCGGGCGGCTCCGCTCCGCTGCTGGCCCGCGCCGAGGAGCGTTTCGGCCCGGCGGCGGGACTGCCCGGGCAGGTGTATCCGCGGTCCGACCGTCCCGCCGTCCTGGCCTCCTTCGCACCGGAGGTGGCGGCGTGCGCGGCCACCGACCCCGTCGCGGCGGAGATCCTCGGGGCCGCCGCCCGGCACCTGGCCGACTCGGCCGCCGCGGTCTGTCCGGCCGCCGGTGAGCCCCTCGTCGCCGTCACCGGCGGGCTGACGCGGCTGGGCGATCCGCTCCTCGTACCGCTGGGGGAGGAGCTGGCGAAGCGTCTGCCGCAGGCGCGGTGGACGGACGCCGAGGGTGATCCGCTGGACGGCTCGGTCCGGGTCGCGACCGGCCTGGCGACCGGTTCATTCACGCTTCCGACTGACGACAGAATGCTGTGGGTGACGACCGTGCCGGACGGCTGAGAACCGGTCCGCCGACGAGGTGAATCATGCCGATGTCGGCCGATCCGTACATCACACATCAGACAAAACCGGACGGATACCGCTCACCTGCACCCTCCCCGAACAGGGAAACCCCGGAAACCAGTAACATGCGGCGCCATGAGCTCCCCCACTGGGCCCGCGTCCGGCCTGCCAGTACGAATGCCGCGCCCCCGCCAGCCCGGACGGCACCGCCGTCCCGAACCACTGGTGGCTCCCGAGGGCGCGCCGGCGCTCGTCCTCGCGGTGCCGGGGACGCCCAGCAGCGCCACCCGAAGCCTCGCCGACGAGGTCATCAGCATCGCCCGTTCCGAGCTGCCCGGGCTCGACGCCCGGATCGGCCACCTCGACGGGGACGACGACGCCGAGTTCCCCTCTCTGACCACCGTGCTCGTCCGGGCCGCCGAGGAGCGCACCGCCCGCTTCGAGCAGGCGCGCGCCGCCGGACTGGACGTGAAGGAGCCGGAGGGCCCCGTCGCGGTCGTCGTGCCGCTGCTCGCCGGGCCGGACAACTCGCTGCTGCGCCGGATCCGGCAGGCCGTGATGGACAGCAAGATCGCGGCCGAGCTGACCGACGTCCTCGGGCCGCACCCGCTGCTGGCCGAGGCGCTGCACGTGCGGCTCTCCGAGGCCGGTCTGGCCCGCGCCGACCGCGCCCGGCTGTTCACCGTGGCGACCGCCGCGGACGGCATCATCCTCGCCTCCGTCGGCGGTGACGAGGCTGTCCAGGCGGCCGGGATCACCGGCATGCTGCTCGCCGCGCGCCTGGCCGTGCCGGTGATCGCGGCGGCGCTGGACGAGGAGGGCTCGATCGCGTCCGTCGCCGAGCAGCTGCGCTCCTCGGGCTCCCAGCAGCTGGCGCTCGCGCCGTATCTGATCGGTCCGGAGATCGAGGCGTCCGTGCTGGAGGAGGCGGCCAAGGAGGCAGGCTGCGCCACCGCCGAGCCGCTCGGCCCGTACCCGGCGATCGGCAAGCTGGCGCTTGCCAAGTACACGACGGCGCTGGGCATCTCGCCGCAGCCTGCGCAGGGGGCGCCGGTTCGGTGAAGTGCGCGTGCGCTTGCTTTTCCAGGCGTGCGTGAAGGGGCCCGCTCCTCTGCAGGAGCGGGCCCCTTCCGTATGTCCCGGGTTCCGGCGGCGCCTGTCGAGATCGTGCCCTGCGTCCGTGCGGGGCGGGGGGCGCGCTGCCCGGCGCCGGCGGAGTGGCCGCCTGCGCCCACCCGTGCCGCCCGGGGGTACCTCCCAGGCCGTTCCGGCACTGACGGAGGCACGACCGCCCGCAGGCTGGGGAGGCACGACTGCCCGCAGCTGAGGGCAACCGGCCGCCCGCGGCTAGGGGGCGAAGATCACGCAGGAGGCTGCCGGGACCGCGAGGGAGCCCGTGCGGCGGGGGATGCCTGTGGCCGGGTCGAGGGCGAACCAGGTCACGTCTCCGGAGCGCTCGTTGGCCGCGTACAGGAAGCCGTCGGACACGGCGATGTCACGGGGCCAGTGCCCGCCGCAGGGCACGGTGGCGGACAGCCGCAGGCCGTCCGGTTCCACGACGAACACGGACAGGACGTCCTCGCCGCGGGTCGCGGTCCACACGAAGCGGCCGTCGGGCGACACCGCGATGCCGGACGGGTAGGCGTCGCCCGCCGGGGCCCCCGGCAGCAGCGGCACCTCGGTGAGGGGCTTGAGCACGCCGTCGGCGGCGTCCCAGTGGCAGACGGTGACGGTGGGCGCCAGTTCGTTGACGACGTAGGCCTGGGAACCGTCCGGATGGAAGGCCAGGTGCCGCGGTCCCGACCCCGGCCGCAGCGCGACCTCCCGGTGCACGGCGGGCGCACCGTCGGTCAGGGTGCAGACCCGCACGGAGTCGGTGCCCAAGTCCACGCTGACGGCCCAGCGCCCGCTGGGGTCGGGCCGCACCTGGTGGGCGTGCGGTCCCTGCTGACGCTGGACGTGCGGGCCGGAGCCGGTGTGCCGCAGCACGCCGGACGCGGAGCGGGCGAGGGTGCCGTCGGCCCGGACCGGTACGGCGGTGACGGTGCCGGAACCGTAGTTGGCGGTCAGCACGTGCCCGGCGTACAGGCTGAGGTGGGTCGGTCCGTCGCCCTCGACGGGCACCGGCCGCCCGGTGGGCTCGGGCCTGTCCCCGCTCACCCGGTAGGCGGCCACCGCGCCCTCGGCCGTCTCGCTGACGGCGTAGAGCGTGCCCCCGTCGGGTGCCAGGGCCAGGTAGGAAGGGTCGGCCAGACCGTCCGTGCCGCTCACGACCGTGAGGGCGCCGTTGCCGGGGGCGACGGTCGCCGTCAGGATTCCGGGGCCGCCGGCCGCCGTGAACGACCCGATGTATGCCCGCCGCTGCCGCCTGCCGCCGTCCGTCACCGCTGCCCCTCTCGTCCCGCTTGCCCTCAGTCGCCTGGAGCGCCGACCCTGATCGTCCGCCCGGAGGCGACGGTAGCAGTCGATCACTTGCGGTCTAGACCAAACGGGTGTGGCGGGGGCGGCGGGTGGCCCGGGTCAGGCGCCGGCCAGGCGCGAGCCGGAGGGGGCGCGCAGGGGGGCGGCGAGTTCGGCGAGGGCCTGTTCCAGGTCGTGCAGGTGCGCCAAAGCGGGTTCGGCGGCGCGCTCCCCGCCCGCGTGGGCGGGGACGGCACCCCCACCGGTGAGAGCCTCGACCGCGGCCTCGACACGCCAGCAGGCGGCGGCCAGCCGGGCGTCGTGCGAGGCTTCGGGGTCGGCGGCCACGGCGACCAGGCCGCGGATCTCCCGGGCGCAGTCGTCGAGCAGGTCCAGGACCCGGCGGGCCCGCCTCCTGCGGCCGTGCATCGGGCTCAGCGGGTGCACGAGCGGGGCGATCGACAGCCGTACCCGGCCCAGCAGCTGCTCCAGCTCCGCCACGCGCGGCACCGGATCGGCGCCCTCGGCTCCGGCGAGCCGGGCGGCGGCCTCCGCGGTGCAGGCGTGCACGCAGCGCAGGGCGCGCTGGATCCACACGTCGGTGACGGCGTGCGTGGTGACCGGCAGGACGAAGAGCACGGCGAGCGCGGCGCCGAGCGCGCCCACGCCGGTCTCGGCGATCCGCAGGGCGAGCAGGCCGGGGCCGAGGACGCCCAGGAGGCCGTAGAGCAGCTCGGCGAGCAGGGTGACGCAGAGCATCATCCAGGTGTAGGAGACCGCGGCGGTGTAGAAGATGCCGAAGACGCAGGCGGCGGCCAGCACGGCGGTGGGCACCGGGGACCCGGCCACCGGCACGGCGATCAGGAAGCCCAGGCCGATGCCGACGACCGTGCCGAGGACCCGGCGGAAGCCGCGCACCAGCGTCTCGCCGCGCGAGGTGGTGTTGACGAACACCCACCAGGTGGCGCCGACGGCCCAGTACCAGCGGTCCCCGGACACCAGCTGGCCCACGACCAGGGCGAAACCGGCGCCCGCGGTGGCCTGCACGGCCTGCCGGGTGGTGATGCGGGCCAGCCCCGTGCCGGCGGGCGGCGCGGGGACGGCGGGCGCGGGACGGCGGCGCTCGTAGCACCACAGACCGAACCGCACCGCCGCGGCGGTGGCCACGGACAGCAGGACGGCGGCGAACATCTCGGGCAGCCGGTCGGTGGTGGCGTGCAGGAACTGGGCGATGAAGAAGGTCATGAAGGCGAAGACGCCGAGGCTGTGCCCGCGCGGGCCCCAGCGGCGCGCGTACACGCCCACGCCGACGACGGCGAGGAAGGTGAGGTCCCGGGCCACGGGGAGGCCGTGCAGCGCGGCGGCGGCGGTGAGCACGGGCAGCCCGGCGACCGGCAGCAGCGCGGTGGTGACGGCCTGGCCCCGCACGGTGGCGTCGGTGACGGTGAAGAGCGCGAGCAGAGCGGCGAGGCCGCCGATGATCGCGCCGATCAGGGAGGTACCGGCCAGCCCGCACACCACGACGGCCAGCCCGATGCCGAGGACGGCCCGGGCGGCGAACCGCAGCCGGGACCGTCCCGGGTCCGGGCTCACGAACACCTTCTTCAGCACTGATTACCACCCCCTCGCTCGCTCACGCCCATCGGCCCGGAAGTCACCACATGCAAAAGGCGCCGCGGGGTCCGCAGCGCCATCGACATGCCTATAGGAGCATCCCGACCACCAGTGGCTCAACAGGCTGCCTTCGGAGTGGGCCATTGGTACTGTGATCACGGCATGCCTGCGGCCACCGGAGAGCCAATGGCCGACTGGAGGGAGCCGGACCCGCGATGGCCGTCGACGAACTCGACACCCGCATCCTGCGGCTGCTGCTGGAGCAGCCGCGCACCAGCGTGCGCGAGTACGCCCGTGTCCTCGGGATCGCCCGCGGCACCCTCCAGGCCCGCCTCGACCGCCTGGAGCGGGACGGCGTGATCACCGGTGCCGCCCCGTCCCTGTCCCCCGCCGCCCTGGGCCACCCGGTGCTCGCGTTCGTGCACATCGAGGTCACCCAGGGCCATCTGGACGAGGTGGGCGAGGCGCTGGCGGCCGTGCCGGAGATCGTCGAGGCGTTCTCCATCACGGGTGGCGGGGACCTACTGACCCGCGTCGTGGCCCGCGACAACGCGCATCTGGAAGACGTGGTGCAGAAGCTGATCAGCCTGCCCGGCGTGGTCCGCACCCGCAGCGAGGTGGCGTTGCGCGAGCGCGTGCCGCACCGGCTGCTGCCCCTGGTGGAGTCGATCGGGCGCTCGGCCCGCAGGTGACAGGTGATCCTTGGCATCCTGGACGCCATGAGCACCATGGGCCCGCTGGGCGGCATCTCGGTCATCTTCGATCTCGACGGAACGCTCGTGGACAGCGAGCCGAACTACTACGAAGCGGGCCGCCGCACCCTCGCCGGGTACGGCGTCCCGGACTTCACCTGGGCCGACCACGAGGCGTACGTGGGCATCAGCACCCAGGAGACGGTCGCCGACTGGAAGCGTCGGTACGGGCTGCGTGCCACGGTCGAGGAACTGCTCACCGTGAAGAACCGGCACTATCTCGGGCTCGCCCGCGCCTCGGCCCGCGCGTATCCCGAGATGCGGAAGTTCGTCGAGCTGCTGGCGGGCGAGCGCGTGCCGATGGCGGTGGCGTCGGGTTCGTCGCCCGAGGCCATCGCGACGATCCTGGCGCGCACCGGCCTGGACGCGCACCTGCGCACGGTCGTCTCGGCCGACGAGGTGGCGCGGGGCAAGCCCGCCCCCGACGTCTTCCTGGAGGCCGCCCGCCGGCTGGGCGCGGAGCCGGCCCGCTGCGTGGTGCTGGAGGATGCCGCTCCCGGTGCGGCCGCCGCACACGCGGCCGGGATGCGCTGCATCGCGATCCCCTACGTCGCGGGGCAGGCCGACGCACCGGAGTTCGCCACGGCGGAACTGCTGGTGCGCGGTGGCCAGGAGGAGTTCACCGCGCGGGCGGCGCACGACTGGCTGCGGAGCGACGGAAACAGTACGAGGGAAACAATCTGAGCAAGTGCCCGAAACGGTGATCAGACCGCCTCCCGTATCCGTATCTCCTGGTGTCCGAGCCTGTCTTCGCCCCAGGAGGCACGATGCGCATCACGCGCACCACGGCAGGGACCGCCTTCGTGGCCGGTGCCCTGGTCCTCACCCTCACCGCACTCGCCTACCCGGCCATGCTGGGGGTACAGAACGCGGGCAGTGACCAGGCCCGGGTCGTCACCAACACGCGGTACGGGCCGCTCACCGAACAGGACCGGGACTTCGTGGTGAAGGTGCGTGCCGCGGGGCTGTGGGAGCACCCGCTGGGGCTGATGGCCATGGAGCGAGGGACGACACCGGAGATGCGGCAGGCCGGTGAGCACCTGGTCGTCGGCCACTCCCGGCTGGACGCCACCTGCCGCAGGATCGCACCGGAGCTGGGCATCACCCTGCCGAACCTGGCCTCACCGCAGCAGCAGCAGTTCGTCTCGACCGTGAACGGGACGACGGGCAAGCAGTTCGACACCACCGCGGTCAACATCATGCGGATCACACACGGCCAGATCTTCCCGGCCATCGCCAACATCCGGGCCAACACCAAGAACTCCCTGGTGCGGCAACTCGCCGACCAGGCCAACGACACCGTCCTCGACCACATCACCGTGCTGGAGAAGACCGGGCTGGTCAACTTCGACCAGGTCAACTTCCAGCAGACCGCACCGCCGAACCTGCCGAAGGCGCAGCTCACGCCGCCGGCCCCGCAGCCCGGCGAGCCGGTGCTCTCGCTCACCGCGCCGCCCGGGCTCGAGGTCAACACCTCCGCGCCGACGCCCAGTCCGACGGTCCGCTGACGCACCGGAGGGCGACGGGTCGGCCGTGACCGGTCTGCCGCGCCTCGGCCGTGGCCGGTCTGCCGGCGGGGTCAGCGCTGACGCGGCCTGCCGCCGCGTCCGCCGCCCTTGCCCTTGCCGCCGCTCGCACCCCGGTGGCTGCCCGCGGTGCCGCGCCGGGCGCTCCCGGTCTGCTTCCCGCCGGTCTTGCCGCCGGTCTTGCCGCCCGAGGCTCCGCCCGTCCTGCCGCCCGTCTTCCCGGCCGCCGGTGTGCGACGCGCGGAGGGGGTCCCTTCGGCGCGTCCGCCCTTGGAGCGCGCCGGTTCCGGCTGTCGGCCCCGAGTGCTGTTGACGGTCCGGCCCCGGACGATGCCGATGAAGTCCTCGACGCGGTCGGTGTGCGCGTCCTCGGGCCAGGACAGGGCCACGCTCGACTCCGGGGCGTCCGTGACCGTCCGGTACGTGAGGTCCTTGCGGTGGTGCAGGCGGGCCAGCGACAGCGGCACGAGCAGCACCCCGATCCCGGCCGCCACCAGTTCGACGGCGTCCGCGGTGGTGGCCGGGCGCTCGAGGGCGGGCCTGCCGGGCAGCCGCTCCCAGTCGAGGACGTCGTCCAGGGGGTGCAGCACGATCTCGTCGGCGAGGTCCCCGACGGCCACCTCGTCGGCCGCGGTGACGAGATGGTCCTTGGGGACCAGCACGACCGTGGTCTCGGTGTAGAGGGGGATGGCGCTGAGCGCCGTACGGTCGACGGGCAGGCGTACGAGCCCGGCGTCGGCGTCGCCGCCCAGCAGCACGCCTGCCGCTCCGGCGGCGGGGACCTGGGTCAGGGCCAGGGGGACGTCCGGCAGCCGCTCGTTCCAGATGCGCACCCATTTGTCGGGCGTCACCCCCGGGACGTACGCGAGCCGGAACGAAGGGGGAGCTTCCGAGCCTGTCACCCGGCCAGGTTACCGGGCGTGGTCGGGAGCCACTCACACGATCGATACCCTTGGGGGCATGACGTCGCACCAGAACACCCAGACCATGAAGCCCGCGACCGCGGCGAAGAAGCTGGGTGTGTACCTCGAGGCCACACCCGCCGAGTTCCGGGAGGGCGTCGTCACGCGTGCCGAGCTGAACGCGCTCCAGGCCGACCCGCCCGAGTGGCTGCGCGAGCTGCGGCGCGACGGTCCCCACCCGCGGCCGGTGGTGGCGGCGAAGCTGGGCGTCTCCATCGCGGGCCTGCACCGGGGCGGGGTCGCCGAGCCGCTCACCACGGAGCAGATCGACGCGCTGAAGCAGGAGCGCCCGGAGTGGCTGGAGCGGGAGCAGGCGGTCCAGGCCGACGTGCGCAAGGAGGCGGCCCGGGTGAAGAAGCTGCACGCCGAGCGGGCGGAGCGCGCCGAGCGCGACTGACCGGCCGCCCGGCCCCGGGCCTCCGTCCGTTCGTTCCGTCCGTCCCCCGGTTCATTCCTCCGCTCGACCCTCGGCTCATTCCTCCGCCTTCTGCGCCGTCAGGCTCCATGCGTACTGCAGCCAGTCCGACACCACGACCGCGCTCAGGCCCGCGCACACCAGCCGCCCCGCCCTGGGCGCGACGGCATAGGTGCCCACGAGCCCGCCGGCCACCCAGGCGGAGGTACAGAACGGGCAGGAGACCAGGTCGCCGACGGCACGGCGCAGACCGGTCCCGCGCCCGGTGTCCATCACCTCGTTGGCGTTGCCCTCCCGTTCGCGGCGGGTGAACGGCGCCCGCAGGAAGCTGGTGACCTTGTCCTTGGTCAGCAGCCGGGAGGCCTTGAAGGTCGCCGTTCCCAGCAGGACCACGTCCCAGACGGGGACGGAGTCGGGCAGTCGGACCCCACGGCGCCACGCCGTCACCGTGAACGCGCCGACACCGGCCGCGAAGGTCGTCGCGAGCGCCGCGTATCCGAGGAGGGGTGTCTCCTCCCCGTCGGCGTAGCGCTGTTCAACGTCCGTCATGGGTGTCTCCTCGGTGTCGGTGGCCTGTCTCCGGGGCCGCTCTCAGTGGGGTGCCGGGCCGCCGAAGAGGTCGGCGCAGTCGGCGGGCAGGAGGGCCAGCAGTCGGTCGACGCGTTCGCGGGGCACGGCCTCGGCGAGGGTGGACAGCACGGCGCCCGCGTCCCACTCGGCGGTGCGCGGCCGGGCGCCGGTCTGCTGGGCCACCCGCCGGAGGAACTCCTCGCGCCCGAATGTCTCGGGGCGCCCGCGTTCCAGGCGCAGCGCGTCGTCCAGGGGGGCGGGCAGGTCGCGGGCCAGGTCGGCGGCCTCACCCGGCGGGATGCGGGACGCGACCACCCACAGCACGGCCGTGGCGACCTGCTCGGCCTCGTCGTCGCCGTGGAACTCACCGCGGTCGCGGACCCTGGTGAGGAAGTCGTCGAGCCGCACGGCGTCGCCTCCTTGTGCCGGTTCGCGCTCCGGGCGGGTGCCCTGTGTCCCTCCCGGGAAACGGGCGTGCGCTCCCCCTCCGTGCTCACCGCGCCCGCTCACCGCCGTGCGGCCGCACGTGCGGCGTCGGCGAGGTCGGTCACCAGCGTCAGCGCGTCCGCGTCGTCGGTGAACAGGGCGCGTCCGGCGGCGATCCGACGCCGGCGGTCCCGGCCCGGTGCGGTGACCCGCGCCAGGGCTTCGAGCAGGGCGGTCCGGTCCTCGGCGACCTCGGAGACACCCAGCGCGGCCATCCGCCGGACGCCGTGCGCGCCGTGTCCGGGTATGGGGCGATGGCCCACGACCGGCAGTCCGGCCGCGAGCGCCTGTACGGCGGTCTGGCCGGCCGCGTTGTCGATCAGGGCACGGGCGGCGTGCAGCAGGCCCGGCATGTCCGTCACCCAGCCCAGGGCGAGGACGCCGGGTGTGCCGGACAGCGTGTGGCGCAGCCGCTGGTTGTCGCCGCAGAGCACGACGGGGAGATAACCGTGGTCCACCAGGAGCCGGACGGTGGCGTCCAGGTGCGAGCCGACGCCCCAGGCACCGGCGGACAGCACCACGGCGGGCCGCCCGGGGCCGAGCCGGTCGAAGGTCTCCCGCCACTGGGCCGCCCCCGGGACGTGGCCGGCGCAGAACTCGGGCGCCACGACGGGACCGCACGCCCTGGCCGGAGTGCCGGTGCTCCCCCGCACCTCGCGCGCCGCATCCTCGGTGAGACACAGGCAGAGGTCGTTCCCGGGGTGCAGCCACTGCCGGTGGAGCTCGAAGTCGATCACGAGGACGACACTGGGCACGGGCAGCAGCCCGCGGTCCCGGAGATGGCCGGTGAGCTGGGCGCCCAGGTGGAAGACGGGCACGACCACGTCCGCGCCGGTGCGTGCGACCAGCGCGCGCAGCCGGTCTCCGGCGAGCCGGGCCAGGGGCGTCCCGCTCGGCCGGCGTCCCGCGCCGGGCCGCAGGAAGAGGCGGTACAGGGCGGCGTACGCCCACGGAAAGTGCCGTACGGAACCCCGGTAGAAGCACCTGAGGGCCGTGCCCAGGCCGTAGGGCAGGAGGGCGAGGACATCGACGGTCTGGGCGGTGTCGCCGCGTTCGCGGGCCCGCCGGACCAGTTCGGCGGCGACCGTGTCGTGGCCCGCGCCCATGCTCGCGCTGATCACCAGCAGACGTCTGGCGCCGTACGGACCGCGCGGGGCACCGGGGCGCCGGGGCACTGATGAGCTGCGAGGATGCACGACGGACCAAGTTGCCGGTGCCGCGGGTTCCAAACCCTCCCACAAGCGGGCGTTTCGGGTGGGCCCTGAGGGATACTCCGTGACCGCCCGTCCGGCCGGACGCCGGAGCCCGACCACCAGGTCGGCCGCTCCCCGGCGCCCGCCCCGAGCCAAGGTGGTCCCCATGGTCCATGCGTTCTCCCGTCCCCGGTCCGTCCCCGGACCGCAGGTCGTCGCACCCGACGCGGACCACGCGAGGCTCCGGCGGCAGCCCGTCGGGCTCCGGGACCCGCGGACCCGTACGGCGCTCGTGACGGGGGCGTCGTCCGGCATCGGCGCGGCCGTGGCCCGCCGGCTGGGTGACGAGGACGGCTGGCGGCTGGTGCTCACGGGCCGTGACCCGGTGCGGCTGCGCCAGGTCGCCGACGACACGTCGGCCACCGCCTTCGCCGCGGACCTCACCCTCCCCGGCGCCGGCCGGCAGCTCACCGACTTCACGCTGGCCACGGCGGGCCCGGTGGATCTGCTGGTGGCGGGAGCCGGGGTCGGCTGGGCCGGGGAGTTCCTGGACATGCCCCCGCACACCATCGACGAGGTGCTCGACATCAACGTGCTGGCCACGTTGCGGCTGGTGCGGCTGCTGCTGCCGGGGATGGTGGCGGCGGGGTCGGGGCGGGTGGTGCTCATCGGCTCGCTGGCGGGCAGCGTCGCGGTACGCGACGAGGCCGTGTACTCCGCCGCCAAGGCCGCGATCGGCGCCTTCGCGGACTCGCTGCGCTACGAGTTGCGGGGCACGGGCGTCGGGGTCACCCATGTGGTGCCCGGCGTCGTCGACACCCCGTTCTTCGAGCGCCGGGGCGCCCCCTACCGGCGGTCCAGGCCGCGCCCGGTGCCTCCCGAGCGCGTGGCCGACGCGGTGCGGACCGCGGTGCTGCGGGGCCGGGACGAGGTGTACGTGCCCTCGTGGCTGCGCCTGCCCTGCCGGGTGCGGGGCGCGGCCCCGGGACTGTACCGGCGGCTGGCCGCACGGTACGGATGACCGGGAGCACGCCGCGGTGAGTGTCCTCACCGTCGTCCTCGCCCTGTTCGCGGCGCTGTCCAACGCGGCGGCGTCGGTACTGCAGCGCAGGGCGGCGGCGCAGGACGAGGACCGGGCGGGGGCCCGGCACACGATGCTGCGCTCACTGCTGCGGCTGGTGCGCGACCGGTACTGGGTCGGCGGGGCGGCGCTGCTCGCACTGACGACGGTGTTGCAGGCTGCCGCCCTGGCGGTGGGCAGTCTGGCCGTCGTCCAGCCGCTGATGGCCACCGAACTGCTGTTCACCCTCGTGGTCGGCAGTGCGGTCTTCCACCGGCGTCCGGACTCGCGGACCTGGCTGGCGTTCGTGGCGCTGGCCGTGGGGCTCGCCCTGTTCCTGGGCTCGGCCTCCCCGGCGCCCGGTCACGACACCGCCACCGGGGGCCGGTGGGTCTGGGCTGGGCTGGCACTGTGCGTCCTGATGACGGTCCTCGCCTCGGTCGGCAGCCTGGTGCACGGCGCACCCCGCGCGGCGTTGTTCGGTTCGGCGTCCGCGGTGGGGTTCGGCGGTACGGCGGCGCTGCTCAAGGAGCTGACCGGGCGGCTCTCCCAGGGGGTGGGCGAGGTGCTGACCCAGTGGCCGCCGTACGCCACGGCCGTCCTGGGCGTGGCCAGCTTCCTGCTGCTGCAGAGCGCCCTGCGGGCGGGGACCCTCGCGGCCTCGCAGCCCGCGCTGACCCTTGGCGACGCGCTGACCAGCGTCGCCCTGGGCTGGGCCCTGTTCGGCGAGGAGATCCTCCTCGGGGTGCGGGTGCTGCCCGAGCTGGTCGGCGTGGCGCTGATCGGCCTCGGCAGCGTCGGACTGGCCCGGGCGCCGTCGGTGCACGGCGCCTGGGACACGGCCCCGGCGGCTCGGGACGGTCCCGCGCGGGCGGTGAAGCGGTGAGCGGAACGCCCGGACGGGCGGTACGGGAATGCACGAGGACGTCAAACGGATCAGGACGGAACGCAGTGAACAGACCCAGACCGGAGGCACCACGGATGCGGCACGGGTTTCCCACCGGACGGGCGGTGTACGCCGTCGCTCCGTTCGTCGCCGCCGCGCTGGCCCACATCGCTCCGGCCGCGACCTGGCTGCCGGAACTGCGCCGCCGGCGGTTCCCGGGCCTGGCCGGCCGGGGCAGCCCCGGCCACGTCGCGCTCACCTTCGACGACGGCCCGGATCCGGCGTCCACGCCTCGGTTCCTCGAGGCACTGGACGGACTCGGGGTACGGGCCACGTTCTTCGTCCTGGGCGAGAACGTCGTACGCCACCCCGCGCTGACCCGTGAGCTGGTCCGGCGCGGACATGAACTCGCCGTCCACGGCTGGACGCACGACCGTCCCTGGTGGCCGTCGCCGGTGCGGGACACGCGCGAGTTGCTGCGTGCCGTCCGGGTGGCGCACGAGGTGTCCGGAAGTGTGCCGCGCTGGTACCGGCCGCCCTACGGGATCCTCACCTCCGGTCGCTGGGCGGCCGCCCGGCGGGCTGGACTGCAACCCGTGCTGTGGACGGCGTGGGGCAAGGACTGGCGGCACGACGCCACGCCCGCCTCGGTACGCGCGACCGTCGCGGCCGACCTGCGCGGGGGTGGCACGGTTCTCCTCCACGACACCGACCACGCCTCCGCCCCCGGCAGCTGGCGGGCCACGCTGGGCGCGCTGCCGGACATCGTGCGCGACTGCCGCGAAGCGGGGCTGGTGGTGGGCCCACTGGGCGAGCACGGCGCAGGTGGGGCCACGGGGACCGCAGGGACGGCGGCGCCGTTTCGGTCAGCGGCGCCGGGATAGCCGTAGCGTCATGAAGGACAGCGACGATCGGCGCACGGCGGAACCGGACAAGTCCTGCCCGCCCTGGGCGCTGCGCGAGTACGCCGTGCTCGCCGACGGTGAACGAGGTGCGGTCCTGGATCCCCGCGGCCGGATCGTGTGGCTGTGCGCCCCGCGGTGGCACGACGACGCGGTGTTCTCCGCGCTGATCGGCGGGGCCGGGCACTTCACGGTGGAGCCGGCGGACCCCTGGCACGTCTGGGGCGGCTCCTACGAGGAGGGCACGCTGATCCGGATCAGCCGGTGGGTGACGGCCGACTGTGTGATCGAGTGCCGCGAGGCGCTGGCCATGCCGGCCCGCACGGACCGGCTCGTGCTGCTGCGCCGCATGCGGGTGGAGCGGGGCGAGGCGCGCTTCAACCTGGACCTGGACCCGCGGCCCGGCTTCGGGCAGGCCCGGATGCGCGACCCCCGGCGGGAAGACGGTGTGTGGACGGCCGGGGCGCAGGGGCTGCGGATGCGGCTCGCCGGGGCCCCGGACGCGGTGTGGCGGGACGGGGCGGGGCTGTGCGGCGAATTCCGGCTGCGCGAGGGCGAGAGCCACGACCTCGTCCTCGAACTGTCCGCGGCGCGGGAGACCGAACCGCTCGACGCCGACGCGCTGTGGCGGGCCACGGAACAGGAGTGGCGGCGGTCCGTGCCGGACTGCTCCCGGCTGGTCGCGCCCCGCGACGCCCGACACGCGTACGCCGTCCTGCGCGGGCTGACCAGCGTCTCCGGCGGGATGGTCGCCGCCGCGACCACGTCCCTGCCGGAACGGGCCAACAGCGGGCGCAACTACGACTACCGCTACGCGTGGCTGCGCGACCAGTGCTACGCCGCTCTCGCGGTCGCCGCGCACGGGCCGCACCCCCTCGTCGACGACGCCGTGCGCTTCGTCTCCGAGCGCATCCTCGAGGACGGCGACCGGGTGCGCCCCGCCTACACGGTCGACGGGCGGCCGGTCGGGAAGGAGCGGTCCCTGCGGCTGCCCGGCTATCCCGGCGGCAACGACCACGTCGGCAACGACGCGGGCGCCCAGTTCCAGCTGGACACCTTCGGCGAGGCGCTGCAGTTGTTCGCGGCGGCGGCCGCGCACGACCGCCTGACCGACGAGGCGGAACGGGCCGCCGCCGTCGCCGTGGACGTGGTCGAACGGCAGTGGTTGAAGCCGGAAGCCGGTCTGTGGGAGCTGGAGGACCGGTGGTGGACCCACTCCCGGCTGAGCGTGGTGTGCGGTCTGCGGCGGATGGCCGAGGTGCTGCCCGGGGCCGAGGGGCGCCGGTGCGCCGACCTCGCCGACACGGTGCTGCGGGAGACCCGGCGCCGGTGCCTGCACGCGGACGGCCGCTGGCGGCGGGCCGAGGACGACGACGGGCCCGAGGCCGCGCTGCTGGTGCCGATGGCCCGCGGCTGCGCCTTCGGGGACGACGGCGACGCCGCCACCCGCGCGTACGTCGAATCCCGCCTGTCCGAGGACGGGTACCTGTACCGCTTCGAACACCCCGGGGTGCCGCTGGGCGAGGCCGAGGGCGCCTTCCTGCTGTGCGGCTTCGCCATGGCGCTGGCCACGCACCGGGTCGGCGACCGGGTGGACGCGTTCCGCTGGTTCGAGCGCACCCGGGCGGCCTGCGGACCGCCCGGGCTGTTCGCCGAGGAGTACGACGTGCGCCAGCGCCAGCTCCGCGGCAACCTCCCGCAGGCCTTCGTGCACGCCATGATGCTGGAGTGTGCGGTCCGCCTGGCCGGCGAGTCGGCGCTGCCCTGAGCCTTCTTCTCAGGCGGCCGCCTCCGTCGGCCTCTCCTCCTCGGGCGGCCGCCCAGTCGCCTCCCGGTGGATCGGTGCCGCCCCGCCCGTCAGGGGGACGCCCGTTCCGCCACGGCGGGCCGCGACGATCTCCGCCGCGATGGACAGGGCCGTCTCCTCCGGGGTGCGGGCGCCGAGGTCGAGGCCGATCGGTGAACGCAGCCGGGACAGCTCGTCCTCGCCCAGGCCGGCCTGGCGCAGCCGGCGGTCGCGGTCCTCGTGGGTGCGGCGCGAGCCCATCGCGCCGACGAACGCGACCGGCATCCGCAGCGCCTCCGCCAGCAGCGGCACGTCGAACTTGGCGTCGTGGGTGAGCACGCACAGCACCGTGCGCCCGTCGGTCGGGGTGTCCCGCAGGTAGCGGTGCGGCCAGTCGACGACGACCTCGTCGGCCTGGGGGAAACGGGCCCGCGTGGCGAAGACGGACCGGGCGTCGCACACCGTGACGTGGTACCCGAGGAACTTCCCGGCCCGCACCAGCGCCGCGGCGAAGTCGACCGCGCCGAAGACGATCATGCGGGGCGGCGGCACGCTGGTCTCGACGAGCAGGGTGAGCCCACCGGGACAGTGCGAACCGTCCTCCGAGAGGCCGACCGTGCCGGTGCGCCCGGTGTCCAGCAGGGCACCGGCCTCGGCGGCCGCGGTGCGGTCCAGGTCGGGGTGGCCGCCCAGGCCGCCCGCGTGCGAACCGTCGGGCCGGACGAGCAGGGCCCTGCCCAGCAGCTCGGGCGGGCCCTCGACGACCCGGGCGAGGGCCGCGGTCCCGCCCCGGGCGGCGGTGGCCAGCGCCGCCCGGAGCACCTCGCGCGAGGGCGCCTCGGCGCCGACCGGCGTGACCAGTACGTCCACGATCCCGCCGCAGGTCAGTCCGACCGCGAAGGCGTCCTCGTCGCTGTACCCGAAGCGTTCGCGCAGCGTCTCGCCGGTGCGCAGGGCGTCGGCGCACAGGTCGTACACCGCGCCCTCCACGCAGCCGCCGGAGACCGAGCCGATCACGGTGCCCCCGCCGTCGACCGCGAGGGCGGCGCCGGGACCGCGTGGCGCACTGCCGCCCACGGAGACGACGGTGGCGACGGCGAACTCCCGGCCCTCGGCGAGCCAGCGGTCCAGCTCCTCGGCGATGTCAAGCATCCGCCGCTCCTCGGCTCGCGGGCACCGCCGACAGCACCCGGTCCGGGCGGATCGGCAGGTTGCGGTGGCGGACGCCGGTCGCGTGCCAGACGGCGTTGGCGACGGCCGCCGCGGCGCCCACGACGCCGATCTCGCCGACACCCTTGATACCGACCGGGTCGTCGGGGTCGGGGTCGTCCACCCAGTCGGCCTGGATGTCGCCCACGTCGGCGTTGGTGGCCACGTGGTAGCCGACGAGGTCGGGGGCGTAGAGGCCGCCGCTCGAACGGTCCCGTACCGCCTCCTCGTGCAGGGCCATGGAGATGCCCCACACCATGCCGCCGACGAGCTGGTTGCGGGCGGTGAGCGGGTTGACGATCCGGCCGGCCGCGAAGATGCCGAGCATGCGGCGCACCCGCACCTCTCCGGTGGCGGTGTCCACGGCGACCTCGGCGAACTGCGCCCCGAAGGAGTGCCGTTCCTTCTGCGCGAGGGCGCCGAGCAGGGCGGTGGTGTCGGACCGTACGGTGATGCCCTCCGGCGGGATCGTCGCGCCCAGGGCCAGCCGCTCCCGCAGTTCGCGGGCCGCTTCCCTGATCGCCCAGGCCCAGGACCGCGTGCCCATCGAGCCACCGGCGATCATCGCGGGGCCGAAGTCGCTGTCGCCGATGCGGACCAGAACCCGGTCGGGCGCGACCTCGAGGGCGTCGGCGGCGACCAGGGTGAGTGCCGTACGGGCGCCGGTGCCGATGTCGGCGGCGGCGATCCGGACCGTGAATCCGCCGTCGGCCTCCGCGGTCACGACGGCCGTCGAGGGACCGGCGCCCGAGTGGAAGGAGGCGGCGGCGGTGCCCGTGCCCAGCAGCCAGCGCCCGTCACGGCGCACTCCGGGCCGCGGGTCGCGCCCGGCCCAGCCGAACCGCCGGGCTCCCTCGCGGAAGCAGGCGTCCAGGTTGCGGCTGCTGAAGGGCAGACCGGAGACCGGGCCGACCTCGGGTTCGTTGCGCAGGCGCAGCGCGATGGGGTCGATGCCGCCGCGCTCGGCGAGTTCGTCGAGGGCCGACTCGATGGCGAAGGAGCCCGGTGCCTCGCCCGGTGCGCGCATGAACGTCGGCGACGGCACGTCGAGGGGCGCGACCTCGTTGGCCGTGTGGTGGGCCTCGGCGTCGTACATCACCCGGGCCACGCCCGCGCTGGGCTCGACGAACTCGTAGACGGTGGACGTCTGGTTCAGCGAGCGGTGCTCCAGGGCGCGCAGCCGGCCGTCGGCGTCGGCCCCGAGCCGGACGCGCTGGAGGGTGGGGCTGCGGTAGCCGGCCAGCGAGAACATCTGCCGCCTCGTCATGACCACGCGCACCGGCCGCTGGAGTTCGGTCGCGGCCATCACGGCGGCGACCTGGTGGGCGCGCAGGCCCTTGCTGCCGAAGCCGCCGCCGATGTGCTCGGAGCGCACCCGTACCGCGGAGGCGTCGAGGGAGAACAGGCTGGCCAGTTCGTTCTGGATCCAGGTGGTGCCCTGGTTGGAGTCGACGACCTCCAGCCGGCCGCCGTCCCACCGGGCGGTGGCGGCGTGCGGCTCCATCATGCTGTGGTGCTCTTCGGGAGTGGTGTACTCCTCGTCCACGACGACGGCGGAGGCGGCGAGGCCGGCCGCCAGGTCTCCCTTGGCGGTCTCGCCGGGCATGACCCCGCCGGCCGGGTGGGCGCCCGGGTGGCCGGCGGTGAGGGCGGTGTCGTGCGGTTCCTCGTCGTAGGCGACGACGAGGGCCTCGGCGGCCTCCCGGGCCTGCTCGGACGTCTCGGCGACGACGAGGGCGACCGGCCAGCCCACGTGGTGCACCCGGTCCTGCTGGAAGACGGCGGCGGTGGGGTCCGGCGGGATACCGAGCAGGCCGACGTAGTCGGTGTCGACGCGCGGGGCGTTGCCGTGGTGCAGGACGGTGAGCACGCCCGGCATGGCGAGGACGGCCTCGGTGTCGAGGGAGCGGATGCGGCCGCGCGCGACGGTGGAGAGGACCAGCCAGCCGTGCGCGAGGTCGGCGAAGGGGATCTCGCCCGCGTAGCGGGCCGCTCCGGTGACCTTGTCGCGGCCCTCGACGCGGGTGTGCGCGGTGCCGACGACGCCCCGGAGCGCCGTACGGCCGGTCGTGGCGGTGGTCATCGGGCGGTCTCCTCGGCGAGTTCGGTCAGGACGGCCACCACGAGGTTGCGCATGAGGGTCACCTTGTATCCGTTGTCGGGCAGCGGCCTGGCGGCCGCGAGTTCGGCGTCCGCGGCGGCGGCGAAGGTGTCGCCGTCGGCCGGTGCGCCGGTGAGGACGGCCTCGGCCGCGCGGGCCCGCCAGGGCCGCGAGGCGACCGCGCCGAAGGCCAGCCGGGCCTCGCGTACGACGCCGTCCTCGACGTCGAGCGCGGCGGCGACCGAGCCGATCGCGAAGGCGTACGAGGCGCGCTCGCGCACCTTGCGGTAGCGGGAGCGGACGGCGACCGGGGCGGGCGGCAGGGTGACGCCGGTGATCAGCGCGCCGGCCGGCAGTGCGGTCTCCCGGTGCGGGGTGTCCCCGACGGGGAGGTAGAAGTCGGCGAGCGGCAACTCGCCGGGACCGTCGAGGGTTTCGTAGCCGACGACGGCGTCGAAGGCGGCGAGGGCCACCCCCATGTCCGAGGGGTGCACGGCGACGCAGTGGTCGGAGGCGCCCAGGACGGCGTGGTTGTGGTGTTCGCCGGTGACCGCGGAGCAGCCGCTGCCGGGGGCGCGCTTGTTGCAGGGCTTGCTCAGGTCGGTGAAGTAGCCGCAGCGGGTGCGCTGGAGGAGGTTGCCGCCGACGGTGGCCATGTTGCGCAGCTGGCCGGAGGCGCCCGCCAGGACCGCCTGGGTCAGGGCCGGGTAGCGGCGGCGCACTTCGGGGTGGGCGGCGAGGTCGCTGTTGGTGACGGTGGCGCCGATGCGCAGTCCGCCGTCCGCGGTCTCCTCGATGGCGTCCAGGGGGAGTTCGCGGACGTCGACGAGCCGGGCGGGGCGTTCTACGCCGGTCTTCATCAGGTCCACGAGGTTGGTGCCGCCGCCGAGGAAGCGGGCGTCCGGGTCGGCGGCGAGCAGCGCCACCGCGCCAAAGACGTCGTCGGCGCGCTGGTATCCGAACTCCCTCATGCGGCCGTCTCCTCGGTGATCTCGTCCTGGTCGGCACGGTCGGCGCGGTCGTCCTCGTGGGCCGCGGCCCGGTGGGCCTCGGCGGCGCGGGTGACGGCCTGGACGATGGAGACGTAGGCGCCGCAGCGGCACAGGTTGCCGCTCATCCGTTCGCGGATCTCGTCCGGCGTCAGCGGTGGCGGCCCGGCCTCGGGGCGGACGTCCTCGGTGGCGGCGCTGGGCCAGCCGGCCGCGTGCTCCTCGATGACGGCGATCGCCGAGCAGATCTGCCCGGGGGTGCAGTAGCCGCACTGGTAGCCGTCGAAGTCGAGGAAGGCCTGCTGGACCGGGTGCAGCCGGTCTCCCTCGGCCATGCCCTCGATGGTGGTGATCTCACGTCCCTCGGCGGCGACGGCGAGATTCAGGCAGGAGACGGCGCGGCGCCCGTCGACCAGGACGGTACAGGCGCCGCACTGCCCCTGGTCACAGCCCTTCTTGGTGCCGGTGAGGTCGAGGCGCTCGCGCAGGGCGTCGAGCAGGGTGGTGCGGTGGTCGACGGTCAGCTGGTGCTTCTCGCCGTTGATGTTCAGAGTGACGGCGCTGGACGTCGACGAGGGCGCTGGGGCCATGATCAGCCTTCTTTGGTGTCTGGTGACCGGGAAAACTGGCTGTAGGCATTGGGTTCATGGGCGGGCGGGGGCCATCGGCCGCTTTCCGCCGGTAGAGTGGGCGGGTAACCGGACAACTGTCCACTCACTGGAAACGTAACGGACAGCTGTCCGCTTAGCAAGGTCGGGATTCGGCCACGAACCCGAAAGGGGGACGAGTGTCGCAGCCAAAGAAGGACAAGTCGGACACTCCCTTGCGCTCGGACGCCCAGCGCAACCGCGAGCGCATCCTGGCAGTGGCCACGGAGGAGCTGACGCACTGCGCGAACGCCCCCCTCAGCGCCATCGCCAAGAAGGCGGGGGTCGGGCAGGGCACCTTCTACCGCAACTTCCCGAACCGCGAGGCGCTCGTCCTGGAGATCTACCGCCACGGGATGCAGCAGGTGGCCCAGGCCGCGCCCGAGATGCTCGCCACCCGGGAACCCGACCTCGCCCTGCGCGAATGGATGGACCGCCTCGCCGAGTTCGCCATGACCAAGGCGGGGCTGGCGGACGCGATCCGACTGGTCACCAGCGCACCCGGGGCACCGGAGAAGCCACGCCCCACCCCGCTGGAGGACGCGGCCGAGCTCCTGCTCCGCGCCAATGACGAGGCCGGCACGATCCGGCCCGGAGTGACCGGGGACGACTTCTTCCTCGTCCTCGGCGGTCTGTGGCTGATCGGTCCCGGTGAGGACCGGCAGCCGCGGGTCACCCGGTTCCTGGACTTCGTCATGGACGGCCTGCGCGCCGGAGCGCCGGGCCGGTGACCGCGCCCCGGAAGCGGTAGCGGCGCTCCGGGCGGCCCGCCACCCCGTAGCGCAGGGAGACCTCCGCGCTGCCCACGGTGTGGAAGTGCTCCAGGTACCGGCGGGCGCTGACCCGGGAGATGCCGGTCAGCGCCGCGCACTCGCTGGCGGACAGGGTGCCGTCGGCCGCACGCAGGGCGCCCTCGACGAGTTCGGCGGTCTCCACGCTCATGCCCTTGGGCAGCCCGGGGGCCGGCCCGGCCTGCGCCGCGGCCCCGGCCAGTACGCGGTCGACGTCGGCCTGGCTGCGCACCACCGTGCCGAGCAGCCGGCCCCGCTGGACCGCGTAGCGCTGCAGCCGGACCCGAAGGTCCTCGAACTCGAAGGGTTTGAGGAGGTAGTCGACCACGCCTTGGCGCACGGCTCCGCGCACCGCGTCCGCCTCCCGGGCCGCGCTGATGACCATGACGTCGCAGTCGTGGCCCGCGGCGCGCAGCCGCGGGATGACGTCGAGGCCGAAGACGTCCGGCAGGTACAGGTCGAGCAGGACCAGGTCGGGGCGCAGCTCCCCGACGGCGGCCAGCGCCTGCTCCCCGGTGCCCGCGACCCCGAGCACCCGGAAGGGCTCGACCCGTTCGACGAACGCGCGGTGGACGCGGGCCACCATGAAGTCGTCGTCGACGACGAGCACGCCGATCGGGGCGGCGCCCGGGGACGTCTCCAGGGGTCCGGCACTCGGGGCGGTCGCGTCGGACGTGCCGCTCGTAGCCGTCATGGTGCTGCTCCTTCCGCCACCGCGTCGGTGAGGTGGCTGACGGTCATGCGTGCGGTGAACATGGCCCCCTCGGGGGTGTTGGTCACCGAGATCTCACCGCCGTGACGTTCGCAGACCAGCCGGGTCAGCGCCAGGCCGATGCCCCGCTCGCCCTGCCGGGCGGCCTTGGTGGTGAAGCCGTGGGAGAAGACCTCCCGGGCCAGTTCGGGCGCGACGCCGGGCCCGGAGTCGCGGACCACGATCTCGACGCTTGCGGCATCCTGCCGCAGCTCGATCTCGACCCAGGCCTCGTGCGCGTCGCCCAGGGCCGCGGCCGCGTCCACGGCGTTGTCGACGAGGTTGCCGACCACGGTCGCCACGTCGGCGGCGTCCGCCGGCTCCAGCCGGTCCAGCGCCGTGCGGTCCGAGACGCGCAGCGCGACCCTTCGCTCGGCCGCGAGGGAGGACTTCGCGGTGATCAGCGCGGCCACGGCGGTGTCCCGGACCCGGCGGCTGAGGGTGACGTCCAAGGACTGGCGGCGCTGGTTGAGCCCGCGGACGTAGCGCACCACCTCGTCCTGCTCGCCGATCTGGATGAGCCCGGAGATGGTGTGCAACTGGTTGGCGAACTCGTGGGCCTGGGCGCGCAGCAGCTCCGAGGTGCTGCGGAAGGAGCCGATCTCCCGCTCCAGGCGAGCCAGTTCGGTGCGGTCGCGCAGGGTGGTGACCGAGCCGAGCGGGCGGCCGTCCTTGGTGACGGTCATGCGGTTCATGACCAGGACCCGGCCGTGGCGGACGACGACCTCGTCACGCGGCTCGGCCGCCTCGCGGGCGGCGCCCGCGAGGACGTCGCGCAGCCGCCCGTCGATGCCGAGGCCGTCCAGGCTCTGGCCCACGCAGTCGGCGGGCAGGTCGAGCAGGCGCCGGCCCATCTCGTTGACCAGGGTGAGCCGGTGCTGCGGATCGAGGGCGACGACGCCCTCCGCGATGCCGTACAGCATGGCCTCGCGGTGCTCGGCGAGCCCGGCGATCTCGCGCGGCTCCAGGCCGAGGGTCTGTCGCTTCACCCGCCGGGCCAGCAGCCAGGAGCCGGCCACGCCGAGGCCGCTGGCGATGCCCAGATAGGCGAGGAGGTAGGAGGAGGCACCGCTGAGGCGCTGCCACACCGTGGGATCGGCCTCGCCGACCATCACCGTGCCGAGGTGGCGGCCGAGGGTCTGCCGGGTGGCGCCGAGCACCGGGACCTGGGCGACGAGTTCCCGGCTGCCCTGCACGGTCAGCGGCCCCGACCAGCCGCTCGCGACACCGGCTCCCGCACCGCGCGGCAGCCGGGCGCCGATCAGCGTGGGGTCGGTGGAGCTGACGACCCGGCCGTCGGCGTCGGCCACCGTGACGGAGGTGACCCCGGACTGCGTCTGCGTGGAGTTGACCAGCGGGGCGAGGGCCTCCTGCGGCACCGGGCGCAGCAGCTGGCTGCGGACCAGCGGCGTGGCGGCCAGCTGCTCGGCCAGGGCCGTGACCCGGCGGCCCTCGACGCGGTTGAAGGTGGCCTTGGACTGGGCGAGCGAGACGGCGGCCACCGCGAACAGAACGACCACGACGATGGCGAGCTGGAGGACCAGCATCTCGCCCGCAAGGGTCTGACGGCGGAAAGTGGGGGCCACGGCGGACTCGTTCTCGGCTCACGGAGGGGCGGGGGTGCCGGGTCGCCATCATGGCGCCCACCTGCGGCAAGGGAAAGGGATGTGCCTGCTTCGCAATGAACCGGCGATCCGACAGCGATGTGACGCCCCGAATCGGTCACGTGTTCCGGCGACCGCAATGAACACAACCTCCCTTGGTTCCGCAAGGAAGACACGGGACAGGCGCCCGGGCACCATGTGGCCCACGTCACCCTCCCCCACAGGGCTCCCCGTAACGAACTACCCAACCGACAGGTGGTGTCATACGTGCGCCTGCGCACCCCCCTTGCCCTGCTCGGGGCCGCCGTGCTCGTGCTGGCGGGACCGCCGTTGCTCTCCTCGGGCGACGACTCGGATTCCGGCACCCAGATCCCGGGCCTGCGCTTCATGGTTCCCAACACGCCCGGCGGCGGTTACGACATCACCGCCCGCACGGCCGCGAAGAACGCCGAGGACGCCGGGCTCACCCACAACATCGAGGTGTTCAACCTGCCCGGCGCGGGCGGCACCGTGGGCCTGAGCCGGCTGGTGAGCGAGCACGGCAACGGCAAGCTCGCCATGTCCATGGGCCTCGGCGTCGTGGGCGCCGTCCGCTCCAACCACGCCCCCAAGACCCTCGCCGACACCACACCGATCGCGCGGCTGACCGAGGAGCAGGACGTCGTCGTGGTCGCCAAGGACTCGCCGTACAAGACGATCGACGAGTTGATCGACGCCTGGAAACAGGATCCGGGGAAGATCCCGGTGGGCGGTGGCTCGTCGCCGGGCGGGCCCGACCACCTCGCGCCGATGCTGATGGCGCAGGCCGCCGGGATCCAGCCGAAGTCGGTCAACTACATCCCGTTCGACGGCGGCGGCGAGCTGCTCGCCTCGATCCTCGGCAACAAGGTCGGCTTCGGGGTCTCCGGCGTCGGCGAGTACCTGGACCAGATCAAGGCGGGCGAGCTGCGGGTGCTCGCGGTGACCGGTCCCGAGCGGGTGGACGACCTCAAGGACGCGCCCACGCTCAAGGAGTCCGGCTACGACGTGAACTTCACCAACTGGCGAGGCATCGTCGCCCCGCCCGGTCTGTCCGAGGCGCAGCGCAACAAGCTGACCCGCCTCTTCGAGGAACTGCACGACTCCCCCGAGTGGAAGAAGTCCATGGACCAGAACGGCTGGGACGACGCCTTCCTGACCGGCGAGGAGTTCGGCGACTTCCTGGACGCCCAGGACCAGCGCGTGGTGTCGGTGCTGAAGGAGCTGGGACTGTGACGACGCGGACCGAACTCACCGAGGAGCCCGGGGAAGCGGCCGCCGGCCGGCGCTCGTGGCTGCGCGAGCACTCCGAACTGGGCGTGTGCGTGCTGCTGCTGGCGCTCGGCGTGCTCGTCCTGACCGACGCGCTCACCATGGACGTCGACATCACCCAGCGCGGCCCGGTCGGTCCCAAGACCGTGCCGGTCGTGGTGGGCATCGGCCTGCTGGTGATAGCCGCGCTGCTCGCCGTCGACGTGCTGCGCGGCGGCCGGGGCGAGGCCGAGGGCGGCGAGGACATCGACCTGTCCGAACCGGCCGACTGGCGCACGGTGCTGCTGCTGTCCGGGATCTTCCTGGGCGCCGCCGCCCTGATCGAGCCGGCCGGCTTCCCCGTCGCCGGGGCGCTGCTCTTCTGGGGCGCCGCCTTCGCCCTCGGCAGCCGCCGCGTGGACCGCGATCCGCTGATCGCCGCGGTGCTGTCCCTGATCACCTATGTCGTCTTCGACAAGCTGCTCGGTGTGCCGCTGCCCGGCGGTCCGCTGATGGGAGTGCTCTGACATGAACGCCCTCAACTCCCTCATGGACGGCTTCGGCACGGCCCTGACCCCGCTCAACCTCCTGTGGGCCGCCCTCGGCGTACTGCTCGGCACGGCCATCGGCGTGCTGCCCGGCATCGGTCCGGCGATGGCGGTGGCGCTGCTGCTGCCGGTGACGTACGGCCTTGACCCGGTCGCGGCGTTCATCATGTTCGCGGGCATCTACTACGGCGCGATGTTCGGCGGTTCGACCACCTCCATCCTGCTCAACACGCCGGGCGAGAGCGCCGCCGTGGTCGCGGCGATGGAGGGCAACCCGATGGCCAAGGCGGGCCGCGGCGCGCAGGCGCTGGCGGCCGCGGCCATCGGTCACTTCGCGGGCGGCATGATCGGCACGGTCCTGCTGGTGGCCCTCGCCCCGACGGTCGCCGACCTGGCCGTGGACATCGGCGCCCCGGACTACTTCGCCATCATGGTGCTGGCGTTCATCGCCGTGACGTCGGTGCTGGGGTCCTCGCGGATCAGAGGCCTGGCCTCGCTGCTGATCGGTCTGACGATCGGCCTGGTGGGCCTGGACCAGATGACGGGCCAGCAGCGGCTGACCTTCGGTTCGCTGCAACTCGCCGACGGTGTGGACGTGGTGATCGTGGCGGTCGGTCTGTTCGCGATCGGCGAGGCGCTGTGGGTGGCGGCCCATCTGCGGCGCGGGGCGGCCGAACCGATCCCGGTGGGCCGTCCCTGGCTCGGCCGCGCCGACGTGAAGCGCACCTGGAAGTCCTGGCTGCGCGGTCCGCTCATCGGCTTCCCGTTCGGCGCGATCCCGGCGGGCGGTGCGGAGATCCCGACCTTCCTGTCGTACGTCACGGAGAAGCGGCTGTCCAAGCACAAGGACGAGTGGGGCAAGGGCGCCATCGAGGGCGTGGCGGGCCCGGAGTCGGCCGCGTCGGCCTCGGCCGCGGGCACGCTGGTGTCCATGCTGACGCTGGGCCTGCCGACCACCGCGGTCGCGGCGGTCATGCTGGCCGCCTTCCAGCAGTACGGCATCCAGCCGGGCCCACTGCTCTTCGAACGCGAGCCCGAGCTGGTGTGGGGTCTGATCGCCTCGCTGTTCGTGGGCATGGTGCTGCTGCTCGCCCTGAACCTGCCGCTGGCGCCGGTGTGGGCGAAGCTGCTGCGGATCCCCCGGCCGTACCTGTACGCGGGGATCATGTTCTTCGCCGCGGTCGGCGCGTACGCGGTCGGCGGTGAGGTGGTGGACCTGGTGATCCTGCTGGTCATCGGTCTGATCGGGTTCGGTATGCGACGCTACGGGCTGCCCATCCTGCCGGCCGTGATCGGCGTCATCCTCGGCCCGAACGCCGAGCAGCAACTGCGCCGCGCCCTGCAGATCAGCGACGGCAGCGTGTCGGGCCTGGTCAACACGCCGTTCTCGGTGACGGTGTACGCGGTGATCGTCCTGCTGCTGGCCTGGCCGCTGGTGAAACGGCTGGTGGGCCGGGGACGGACGCGGGTGGACGCCTGATTCCCGGCCATCCGGTCCGGCGGCCTTGCTCTCCGGCTCCGTCCGGCGACGCGTCCGCACGCTCGGCAGTGTTGTGTGCGGCCCGGTACGGCGACCCCGTACCGGGCCGTTCTGCGGTACGGGGCGGCGCGGCCCGTGGCGGGACGGTGGCTGAGCAGGACACCGCGTCCCGTTCAGCCGAGGAAGCTCAGCCGCACCCGGCGGTCGGGGTTGTCCCGGTTGGTGTCCACCAGGCACACCGACTGCCAGGTTCCGAGTTCCAGGCGGCCGGCGATCACCGGCAGTGTCGCGTGCGGGGGTACGAAGGCGGGCAGGACGTGGTCGCGGCCGTGTCCGGGGCTGCCGTGGCGGTGCTGCCAGCGGTCGTCGGCCGGGAGCAGCGTGTGCAGGGCGGACAGCAGGTCGTCGTCACTGCCGGCTCCGGTCTCGATGATCGCGATCCCGGCGGTGGCGTGCGGGACGAAGACGTTGAGGAGGCCGTCGCGGCCGGACGCCGCCTCGCGCAGGAAGGACTCGCAGTCACCGGTGATGTCGGCGACCCGCTCCGCCGAGCCGGTGGCGAGGCTGAGGACTCGGGTGGTGAAGGCATCTGGCATGACCCCATCCTGACACCGGGGGAAGATCGAGGCCTGCGACGCCGTTGGTAGAAGCGTGAACAACACACGCGAGGTCGAGGTCGTCGTCATCGGGGCCGGTCAGGCCGGACTCGCCGCCGCCTATCACCTGCGGCGCACAGGCTTCGAGCCGGAGCGCGACTTCGTGGTGCTCGACCACTCCCCCGGTCCCGGCGGCGCCTGGCAGTTCCGCTGGCCGTCGCTGACGTACGGCAAGGTGCACGGCATGCACGCCCTGCCGGGCATGGAGCTGACCGGGGCTGATCCGGCGCGGCCGTCCGCCGAGGTGGTGAGCGGGTACTTCGCGGACTACGAGCGGACCTTCGACCTGCGAGTACGGCGGCCCGTGGATGTCCGCGCCGTGCGCGAGGGAACGGACGGGCGGCTGCTCGTCGAGACGTCGGCCGGGTCCTGGTCGACGCGCGCGCTGATCAACGCGACCGGCACCTGGGACCGCCCCTTCTGGCCGCGCTACCCGGGGCAGGAGGCCTTCCGGGGACGGCAGCTGCACACCGCGCAGTACGCCGGGCCCGAGGAGTTCACCGGTCTGCGCGTGGTCGTGGTGGGCGGCGGCGCCTCAGGGACTCAGCATCTGCTGGAGATCGCGCCGTATGCCGCGTCCACCACGTGGGTGACCAGGAGGCCCCCTGTCTTCCGCGAGGGACCCTTCGACGAGGAGGCGGGCCGGGCCGCGGTGGCGCTCGTGGAGGAACGGGTGCGGCAGGGGCTGCCGCCGAAGAGTGTCGTGTCGGTGACGGGGCTGCCCCTGAACGACGCGGTCCGGGCCGGGCTGGAGTCGGGTGTGCTGGACCGGCAGCCCATGTTCGACCGGATCACGCCCGACGGGGTGGAGTGGGACGGCGGGCGGCGGGTGGACGCGGACGTCATTCTGTGGGCGACCGGATTCCGGGCCGCCATCGACCATCTGAGGCCGCTGCGGCTCCGGGAGGCGGGTGGCGGTATCCGGGTCGAGGGGACGCGCGCGGTCGCCGACCAGCGGATCCATCTCGTCGGCTACGGGCCCTCCGCCAGCACCATCGGCGCCAACCGGGCGGGACGCGCGGCCGTGCGGGACATCAGGCGGCTGCTGGCCGAGGAGGAGCCGGTCGCCGCGTGACGCCCCGACCGGTCACTTGGCGGCCCCGGCCTGCTTCGAGGCGCTCTGCTGGAGGCGGTTGAACTCGTCCACGTTGCGCCGGTGTTCGGCGTAGTCGGCGGTGAAGCGCGTGTCGCCCGGCTTGACCGTGACGAAGTACAGCCAGTCACCGGGGGTCGGGTTGATCGCGGCGGTCATCGCCTCGTCGCCCGGATTGGCGATGGGGGTGGGCGGCAGCCCCATGCGCTGGTACGAGTTGTAAGGACTGTCGATCTTCGTGTCCTTGGTGGTGGTCTTCAGGGTGCTGCGGCCCAGGGCGTAGTTGATGGTGGAGTCCATCTGCAGCGGCATGCCCCGTTCCAGCCGGTTGAAGATCACCCGGGCCACCTTGCCCATGTCCTCCTTGGCTGCGGCCTCCGCCTGCACGATGCTGGCGATGGTGACCGCCTGATAGACGTTCAGCGCGTTGCGCTGGGCGCCCGCGGCGACCGGCGCGCCGGTGAACTTCTTGTTCGCCGTGTCGACCATGGCCGTCAGCAGCTTCTCCGGGGTCGGGTTCTCGCCGAGCGGATAGGTCGCCGGGAAGAGGTAGCCCTCGGGGTTGCCCTCGGCGTCGTTGGGCAGCTTGAGGTTGGCCTTGGCCAGAGACTTCTTGGTGGTGCCCGCGGGCAGGGCGAGGGCCTTGTCGACGGCTCCGTAGACCTGGGTCGCGCGCCAGCCCTCCGGAATCACCAGGGACGTGGGACGCGACTCGCCCTCGTCGTCCGTCGTCAGCAGCGGCACCGACACGGCCGTACCGGCCACGACGGCGCCGGCCGCGATCAGGGCGATACGGCCCCGACGCGTCAGCCGGATCGCCCTCCTGGGGCCTCTGGGGCTTCTGGGACTTCCGGAGCCCCCGAGACCTCTGAGACCTCTGAGGCCTGTGGGGCTTCTGAGGCTGCCTCTGGGGCCTCTGGCGCTCCTCGCGCTTCTCGCGCTCCGTGACGGAGTGTTCATCTGCATGCGGGCACGGTAACCCCCACATGCACGCAAACCCGGCATATCTTCATCTTGTCGGCTCCAGTCGGGCGTCCCGGCGGACCAGCGCGGCATACCTCCCGTCCTGCGCGAGCAGTGCCTCGTGCGTGCCCTGTTCGGCCAGGCGTCCGGAGTCGAGGACCACGATCCGGTCGGCGTCACGGACGGTGGACAGGCGGTGGGCGATGGTGATCGTGGTGCGGTTGGCGGACAGGGCGTCGATGGCGCCCTGCACGGCGGCCTCGGTACGGGTGTCCAGTGCGCTGGTCGCCTCGTCCAGGACGAGGACGGGCGGGTCGCGCAGGATGGTGCGGGCGATGGCCAGGCGCTGCTTCTCGCCGCCGGAGAAGCGGTGGCCGCGCTCCCCGACCACGGTGTCGTAGCCGTCGGGCAGGGCGGCGATGTGGTCGTGGATCTGGGCCGCCCTCGCCGCCGCCTCCAGCTCGGCGTCCGTGGCGTCCGGCTTGGCGAAGCGCAGGTTCTCGGCGACGGTGGCATGGAAGAGGTACGTCTCCTGCGAGACGACGCCGACCGCGCGGGCGAGGGTGTCGAAGTCGAGGTCGCGCACGTCGATCCCGTCGAGGGTGACCCGGCCGTCCGTCACGTCGTACAGCCGCGGCACCAGGTGGCCGAGCGTGGACTTGCCGGCGCCGGTGGGACCGACGACGGCGAGGCTGCTGCCGGCGGGAACGGTGACGTCGATGCCGTCGAGGACCGGGCCACCCTTGCCGGCGTAGCCGAACCCGACGCTCTCGAAGCGGACCTCGCCCTTGATGTGGTCGAGGTGGACGGCGTCCTTTCGCTCGGTGATGTCGATCGGCAGGTCGAGGTACTCGAAGATGCGCTGGAAGAGCGCGAGCGAGGTCTGGATCTGCACTCCGGTCGACAGCAGGCTCACGGTCGGGCGGAACAGCCCCTGCTGGAGCGAGACGAAGGCGACGATCGTGCCGAGGGAGACGTCGGGGCCGCCGAGTTGCAGGGCGATGCCCGCGGTCCAGTAGATGACGGCAGGCATGGCGGCCATGACGATCGTGATGACGGCCATCCGCCAGCGGCCCGCCATGTTCGACCTCACTTCCAGGTCGACCAGGCTCTCGGACTCGTCCGCGAAGGCGCGGGTGAGCGAGTCGGACCGGCCCATGGTGCGGCCGAGCAGGATGCCGCTGACGGAGAGCGACTCGGTGACCGTGGCGGCCATCGCGGCCATCTGCTTCTGGCGCCGGGTGGTGATCTTCCTGCGTTCCCTGCCGACGCGACGGCTGATCCACACGAACACCGGGAGGAGCAGCAGCGAGACGACGGTCAGGCGCCAGTCGAGGACGACCATGGCGACGATCGTGGCGACCACGCTGGTCAGGTTGGAGACCAGTGAGGTCGCCGTGGAGGTGACGGTGGCCTGCATGCCGCCGATGTCGTTGGCGATGCGGGACTGGACCTCGCCGGTGCGGGTGCGGGTGAAGAAGGCGAGGGACATCTGCTGGAGCCGGCCGTAGACGGCGGTGCGCAGGTCGTGCATGACGCGCTGGCCCACGGTCGTGGAGATCAGGGTCTGCAGCACGCCGAAGACGCTGGTGAGGACGGCGCCGAAGATCATGCCGAGGGCGAGCAGGCTCAGCAGTCCCGTGCGCCCCTCGGGGATGGCGACATCGAGGATCTCCTTGAGCAGGAAGGGCGTGGCGACCGACACCAGGGACGCGGCACCGACCAGCAGGCCGACGACCGCGAGGCGGCCGCGGTAGGGGCGGAACAGCTTGAGGATGCGGCGCACCTGCCGGGGCTGTTCCACGGCGTCGGCGGGCGCGGTCCGGGCGGATTCGCGATCGGGGTGCATGGGCTCCTTCGGAGGCGGCGAGGAAGGCCGACGGAATCCTCGAACGGCAGACCTCCGGGGCCTGCGGCGGGCTCTCGTCGACCTTACGGATCATAGGTCATTGTTACCTATACTCACAATGAACATCATCCTGATATTGTTCCCGTATGACCGCCCCCGATTCCGACGGCCTGCTCGCCGAGCAGCTGCTGCGGCTCACCCGCCGGGTGCACCGCATCCAGAAGCGCCATCTCGAGCACCGCGACCTCGGCATCACCCCGGCCCAGTCCCGGCTCCTGCGCACGCTGGCACACTGGGGCTCGCCTCCCCGTATGGCCGACCTGGCCGAGCGGCTGGAAGTCGTGCCCCGGGCGGTGACGACCCTGGTCGACGGGCTGGAGGCGGCCGGGAAGGTACGCCGCGTCCCGGATCCCGCCAACCGCCGGGTCATCCGGATCGAGCTGACCGACGACGGGCGCGCCGCCCTGCGGGAACTGCGCGGTGCGCGCCGCTCCGCCGCCGAGGAGATCCTTGCCCCGCTGACGGACGAGCAGCGCGCGGTGCTGGGCGGACTGCTGGACACCCTGGTCGACGGGCCCGACACGGGCGAGGGCCGCCCGACGGCGTGAACGCAGTGGCCCGGACTCAGGCCTTCAGATGGGCCCTGTCCCCCATCACGACGACGGGGTGCCGGTCCGGGTCGAGCGTGCGCAGCAGGTACTCCATCGCCGGCTTGGGCAGGCTGACGCAGGCCGACGTACCGCTGCCGTGGTCCATGTGCAGCCAGATCGAACCGCCCTTGGACGTGCCTTCGGGGCGGGTCGGGTCGTTCGGCGGGGTGCCCTTGACCCGGTTGTAGTCGATGGCGATCACGTAGTCGAAGTCGTGCCAGTACGGCTTCGCCCACCACCGCGGTGCCGCGAAGCTCGCGGACCTGCTGTACGGCAGCCCCGTACCGGGGGCCGGATCCGGGTCCGGGAGCACGCCGCCCGCGTCGCTGAGCGTGAACACACCCACGGGGCTGCGTTTGTCGTTCTCGTGGTGGTCGGTCGTCCACCCCTTCGTGCCGTTGTGCCCCGCCCAACTCCGGTCGCGGTGCCAGGCGGAGCCCTGTCTGGTGTAGAGCACGACCGTGGACTCGGCGGAATTGCTGCCGTCCCCGTACACGGCGACCACCTGGCGCGAGTCTGCCGGGATGCGCCCCTGGAGCCGGTCGCCGACGCCGGGGATCCTCGTCGGGTCGGCCGCGGCACTGCTCCGGCCCGCCTCGCCGGGGGATTCGCCCGCCCGGGAGTCCCCGCCGTCCCCCGACGGGCCGCCGCAGGCGGACAGTGCCGTCCCGGCCAGCAGGGTTCCAAGGGCCGCCATCGCGACCGCCGTACGCCGTCCACCACCACGTGCCATCCGTCCATGGTCCCACTCCCCTCGGACAAGCCGTCAGGACGGCCTCGAAGCAGCGCACGCGCCGCGAGGGGTGGTGTGGAGGCGGTGTGGCGGACCGCAGCCGGATTCGTACCCCATCGCGGAAAACCGCTTGATTTTGGGCACGTCGCGACGCGAACCTTTCACGGTTTGCAGCCTCTTGATGCCGCATGGCAACGGCATCCCTGACACGAGCCACGAGCCACTGGGACGTCATGCAGATCCAAGACCTTCCGTATCCCGACCCGGGTGTGCCGGACGCACGCTCGGGCCCCCGATTCCTGTGGTGGCTGTTCCGCAACCAGCTCGGTGGGCAACTCAAGTCGCTGGCCTGGGGCCTGCTGCACTTCGCCTCCGTCTCCGCCCTGCCCTTCTGTGTCGGTCTCGCCATCCAGGCGGTCGTCGACCGCTCCGGCAGCCGGCTCGCCCTCGCGGGCGGCGTCATGGTCCTGTGCTGCGTCGGCAACGCGCTCGGCGACACCTTCCTGCACCGCGCCGCCGTCACCAACTGGATCACCGCCGCGGCCCGCGTCCAGCAACTGCTGGCCCGCAAGACGGCGCTGCTGGGCTCGGCGCTGACCCGGCGCGTCGCGGCCGGTGAGGTCGTGGCCGTGTCCACCGGCGACGTCGAGAAGATCGGCTGGTTCGTGGAGGCCGTCTCCCGCTTCACCGCGGCCGCGCTCACCATCGTGCTGGTCTGTGTGGCGCTGGTCGTCTACCAGCCGGCGCTCGGCGTCGTCGTGATCGTGGGCCTGCCCGTGCTGGCCCTCGCGGTACTGCCCCTGCTGCCCCGCGCCACCCGGCGGGCCGACGTCCAGCGCGACAAGGCCGGCCGGGCCACCGAACTCGCCTCGGACACCGTCGCCGGACTGCGCGTGCTGCGCGGCATCGGCGGCGAGGAACTCTTCCTCGACCGCTATCGCGGCGCCTCCCAGGAGGTGCGCCACGCTGCCGTGCGCAGCGCCCGCATGTGGTCCCTGATCTCCGCCATCCAGGTGCTGCTGCCCGGGCTGCTGCTGATCGCCGTGGTCTGGCACGGCGTCCACCTGGCCCGCGACGGCCGCATCGACGTCGGTGAACTCGTCACCGTCTACAGCTCCGTCATGATCCTCACCTACCCGCTGCGGCACTTCGAGGAGATCGCCATGGCGTACTCCTTCTCCCGGCCTTCGGCCAAACGGGCGGCACGGGTGCTGTCCCTGGAACGCACCACGGACACCGCGGGTTCGCGCGCCGCCGAGATCCCCACCGGCGACCTGTACGACCCCGCCACCGGTCTCCTGGCTCCGGCGGGCCGGTTCACCGCCGTGGTGTGCGGCGACCCGGACGCGGCCGGGCGGCTGGCGGAGCGGCTCGGCGGGCACCCCTCGGAGGAGGGCACGTCGGCCCTGCTGGGCGGGGTGCCGCTGGACGAGCTTCCCCTCAAGTCCGCGCGCACCGCCGTGCTGGTGCAGGACAAGGACCCGGTGCTGCTCTCCGGAACGCTCCGGGAGCTGCTGGACGTGCCCGCGTCCGGTGCCGTCGGCGCCGAGGACGCGCTGACCGCTGCCCAGTGCGGTGACGTACTGACGGCGCTCGCGCAGGGCTCGCTCGGCGCCGACGACCCGATGGACGCCCGCATCACCGAGCGCGGCCGTTCGTTGTCGGGCGGCCAGCGCCAGCGACTGGCGCTGGCCCGGTCCCTGATCACGGACCCGGAGGCGCTGGTCCTGGACGAACCGACCTCGGCCGTCGACTCGCACACCGAGGCGCGGATCGCGGAAGGCGTGCGGGCACTGCGCGCGGGGCGCACCACGGTGGTGTTCACCTCCTCGCCGCTGCTGCTGGACCGTGCGGACCGGATCGTGTTCCTGCACGAAGGCGAGGTCGCGGCGGTCGGTGCGCACCGGGAGCTGCTGCACACCGAGCCCCGGTACCGGGCGGTGGTGACCCGCGAGACCGACGAGGAGACCGCGGCGCACCCGGACGCCGTACCGGCAGGCCGGAAACTGGCGAAGGCCCCGACCGACGACGGCCGCGCCGAGGACCGGGACGACTCCCTGAGCGACGACGACGTACTGCACCGACTGGAAGAGATCGAGGAGACGGCATGATCGGCGTCGCGCCACCGTCCTACGACCCGGCGGCCCCCACGACGGCGAGCACCCTGCCCGTCGGCGCGCGCCCGACCGTGCGCGCATACGTGGGAGAGCTGCTGCGCCGCCACCGCCGGGCCTTCCTCTTCCTCGTCACCGTCAACACCGTTGCCGTGATCGCCTCGATGGCGGGCCCCTACCTGCTGGGCGGGCTCGTGGAGCGGGTCTCGGACGACGCGCGCGAGCTGCGTCTCGGCCTCACGGCCACACTCTTCGTGCTCGCCCTCGTCGTGCAGGCCGTGTTCGTGCGCGAGGTACGGCTGCGGGGGGCCATACTCGGCGAACGGATGCTCGCCGATCTGCGCGAGGACTTCCTCGTGCGGTCGGTCGGACTGCCGCCCGGTGTGCTGGAGCGGGCCGGCACGGGCGACCTGCTCTCCCGGATCACCACGGACATCGACCGGCTCGCCAACGCCATGCGCGAGGCCGTGCCCCAGCTCGCGATCGGTGCCGTGTGGGTGGTGCTGCTGCTCGGTGGCCTGGTGGTGACGGCGCCGCCGCTGGCGCCCGCGGTACTGATCGCGGTGCCGCTGCTGGTGATCGGCTGCCGCTGGTACTTCCGCAGGGCGCCCGCCGCCTACCGCTCGGAGGCCGCCGGGTACGCCGCGGTGGCCGCCGCGCTCGCCGAGACGGTGGACGCCGGGCGCACCGTGGAGTCCCACCGCCTCGACGCCCGTCGCATCGAGCTGTCCGAGCGCCGGGTCAGGGAGTGGACGGCCTGGGAGCGCTACACGCTGTGGCTGAGGTCGGTGCTCTTCCCCGTCATCAACGTCACGCACGTGACCGTGCTCGCCTCCGTCCTGCTCATCGGTGGTGTCTTCGTCCTCCAGGGCTGGATCGGGGTGGGTCAGCTGACCACGGCCGCCCTGATCGCGCAGATGCTCGTGGACCCGGTCGGCATCATCCTGCGCTGGTACGACGAGCTGCAGGTGGCCCAGGTGTCCCTGGCCCGGCTGGTGGGCGTGCGGGACATCGAGCCGGACGCCGGTGACGCCACGCTGGCCCCCGACGGACGGCACGTGCACGCCGACCGCGTGCACTTCGGCTACCTCGAGGGGGTGGACGTCCTGCGCAAGGTGTCGCTGGAGGTCGCCCCGGGCACCAGGCTCGCCCTGGTCGGCCCCTCGGGCGCCGGCAAATCCACCCTGGGCAGGCTGCTCGCGGGCATCTACGGTCCCAGGGAGGGCCGGATCACCCTGGGCGGGGCGGAACTCTCCCGGATGTCCGCGGAACGGGTCCGCTCGCACGTCGCCCTGGTCAACCAGGAGCACCACGTCTTCGTGGGCTCCCTGCGCGACAACCTCCGGCTCGCCAGGACCGGCGCCACCGACGCCGAGCTGTGGGCGGCGCTGGGCGCGGTCGACGCGGAGGACTGGTCCCGTGGGCTGGACGAGGGCCTGGACACCGAGGTCGGCTCGGGCGGCTTCGCGCTGACCCCGGCGCAGGCCCAGCAGATCGCGCTGGCCCGCCTGGTGCTGGCCGACCCGCACACCCTGGTGCTGGACGAGGCGACGTCCCTGCTCGACCCACGGGCCGCACGCCATCTCGAACGGTCCCTGGCCCGGGTCCTGGACGGTCGCACGGTGATCGCGATCGCCCACCGCCTGCACACCGCCCACGACGCCGACGTCATCGCCGTGGTCGAGAACGGCCGGATCAGTGAGCTGGGCAGCCACGACGAACTCGTGGCGGCGGACGGTGCCTACGCGGCACTGTGGCGGTCCTGGCACGGGTAGCCACGTCACGCTCTTCGAGAGCGGGAGGGTTCCGGGGCGGTGCAGCGCAGAGGCGACCGGCCCGGCGGGTACCCCGACGGCGTCCGTGCCGTTGCGCGGTCCCGAACGGGAGTGGAAGGCTGGGAGAAGGCACCGGCTCGAGGCAGGCCCGGGAACCGCGCGGTTCTCCGACGGGTGAGACCTGTGCCCCGTGCAGCGGCGGCCCGCCGCGGTCCACGGTGAGAAGGGGCCGGTCCCCACCCCCTGGAGGTATCCGTGAACAGCGTCGACGGATGGGGAGATGACGTCTACCAGCCCGACGGATCCGAGCAGCGGGAGGACACCGGCCTCCTCGACGGTGAGGACACCCTCGAGGAGGACGGTGTCGACGATCCCCTCGACCGGGGCTGGTCCCCGCCCGAGCGCCCCTGGGCGGTGGAGCACACCGGCGTGACGGCCGCCGAACGCCGCCGCGGCGAAACGCTGGACCAGCGGCTCGCCGAGGAGCGGCCGGACGAGCTCGCGCCCGACGGCGACGGGCTGGGCGATTCCGACGGCACCGACGGGGAACTGCTGGACAACGAGGTCGGCGCGGACCGCTCCGGCCGGCTCGTGGCACCCGACGAAGGGGCACACGAGGACGAGGAGCCGGCACTGGTCGCCCTGGACGTGGGCATCGACGGCGCGGCCGCCTCCGCCGAGGAGGCAGCGATGCACGTGGTCGACGAGGACTCCCTGCCCGGCTGACACCACTCGCGACGGCAGGCACCTGCCGTCGCCCCGATGAACCGTGCCGTACGAGGAGCAGCCATGCAGCAGGACAAGCACCCCGACTACCGGCCCGTCGTCTTCCGTGACCGCAGCGCCGGGTACGCCTTCCTGACCCGGTCCACCGCGACCAGCGACCAGACCATCGCGTGGGACGACGGCGAGACCTACCCGGTGGTGGACGTGGAGATCTCCTCGGAGAGTCACCCCTTCTACACGGGCAAGGCGCGAACGGTGGACTCGGAGGGGCGCGTCGCCCGCTTCGAGCGGCGTTACGGCGCGGGCGAGGGACAGGACACCGGGGAGACCGGCTGAGCCGACCGGGCCCGCGTCGCTCAGATGACGTTGAGCGCCGCCGCGCCGCCCACTCCCCCGAGCAGCATGAACACCGGCATCAGCACCTTCAGCTCCACCCAGCTGCCCGCCCGGAACCGCATGACCTTCGGCGGGCCGATGGGATACCACCGCTTGCGGCCCACCGGTATGGGCCACAGTATCGGGCAGCCGGAGACGGTCAACGCGTCCCCGATGTCGTGCACCAGCGCGCCGAGCACGATCGGCAGCCCCAGCCACAGGTACTCCTGGCCCGGCGCGGTGAACAGCCAGTCCGCGCCACCGTCCGGCTTGTCCAGGATCCCGGCGAGGATCCATGCGCTGGTCCCGGCCAGCAGCCAGACCAGCACGTCGCTGCTGGAACCGCGGGTGGCCCGCCAGAGCAGACCCTCGATGGCCAGCACCATGTGCACGAAGAGGATCGCCAGGACCGCCCAACGGCCACCCGTGATGGCCAGGACCGAGGTGCCGCCGCCGATCAGGACCGCCCACAGCCAGGTGTGCGTCAGGGTGCGGTGCCCGCCGGTGCGGCGCGGGTCGCCCCGCTTCTTCGTGGCCTTGTAGACGGCGTAGGACAGCTTGTCCACGATCTCGCACAGCCCCCGGGAGACCGGTCCGAAGGCCCGGGAGATGGTGGCCGCCTTGTGGTCGAGGTCGGGGGCGAGCGCCGCTCCGGCGCAGATCAGGGCTCCGGAGAGCAGCACCGGCCAGGGCATCGGATGTCCTGCGGCGGCGGTCGCCGCCCCGACGCCGAGCCACGCCGCGGCGCCCGAGAGTGAGTGTGCTGGTCCCATCATCGCCGTTGCCCGCCCCATTCCTCGTGTGCCGCTGTGCAGTTGTCCGCGTCCGCGGTTGCCGCGCCGGCGACCCAGCGTAGCGTTCGTGATCTTCACGCGGACAGCCGATTCCCCCATCACGACCCGGGACAGGCAAGATGGGGGCGTGACCCTCATCGATCAGCTGCCGCGGACCGCCGACCCCGATGCCTTGTACGAAGCCTTCGAGGCGTGGGCCCAGGAACGCGGTCTCACGCTCTACCCCCATCAGGAGGAGGCGCTGATCGAGGTGGTCTCCGGCGCGAACGTGATCGTGTCGACTCCCACCGGTTCCGGCAAGAGCATGATCGCGGCCGGCGCGCACTTCGCCGCCCTGGCCCGGGACGAGGTCACCTTCTACACGGCTCCGATCAAGGCGCTGGTGTCGGAGAAGTTCTTCGAGCTGTGCAAGATCTTCGGCACCGAGAACGTGGGCATGCTGACCGGCGACGCCTCGGTGAACTCCGACGCCCCGGTCATCTGCTGCACCGCCGAGGTTCTGGCGTCGATCGCGCTGCGTGACGGCAAGCACGCGGACATCGGTCAGGTCGTCATGGACGAGTTCCACTTCTACGCGGAGCCGGACCGCGGCTGGGCCTGGCAGATTCCCCTGCTGGAACTGCCGCAGGCCCAGTTCGTCCTGATGTCGGCGACGCTCGGCGACGTCTCCTTCTTCGAGAAGGACCTGGCGCGCCGCACCGGGCGTCCCACCGCGGTGGTCCGCTCGGCCACCCGTCCGGTGCCGCTGTCCTACGAATTCCGCTACACCCCGCTCACCGAGACGCTCACCGATCTGCTGGCGGCCCGGCAGGCCCCCGTGTACATCGTGCATTTCACCCAGGCGCAGGCCGTGGAGCGGGCGCAGGCGCTGATGAGCATCAACATGTGCACGCGTGAGGAGAAGGAACGGATCGCCGAGCTGATCGGCAACTTCCGCTTCACCACGAAGTTCGGCCGCAATCTCTCCCGGTACGTGCGGCACGGCATCGGCGTCCACCACGCCGGCATGCTCCCCAAGTACCGGCGGCTGGTGGAGAAGCTGGCGCAGGCGGGCCTGTTGAAGGTGATCTGCGGGACGGACACCCTCGGCGTGGGCGTCAACGTGCCGATCCGGACCGTGCTGTTCACCGCATTGACCAAGTACGACGGCACCCGGGTCCGCACGCTGAGGGCCAGGGAGTTCCACCAGATCGCCGGCCGGGCCGGGCGTGCCGGGTTCGACACGGAGGGCTTCGTCGTCGCCCAGGCACCCGAGCACGTCGTCGAGAACGAGAAGGCACTCGCCAAGGCCGGTGACGACCCGAAGAAGCGGCGGAAGGTCGTCCGGAAGAAGGCTCCCGAGGGGTTCGTCGCCTGGTCGGAAAGCACGTTCGACAAGCTCATCGGCTCGGAGCCGGAGCCGCTGACGTCCCGCTTCCGGGTCACCCACACCATGCTGCTGTCGGTGATCGCCCGCCCCGGCGACGCCTTCTCCGCGATGCGGCACCTGCTGGAGGACAACCACGAGCCGCGCAGGCAGCAGCTGAGGCACATCCGGCGGGCGATCGCCATCTACCGCTCGCTGCTGGACGGCGGCATCGTGGAGAAGCTCGACCAGCCGGACGCGGAGGGTCGCATCGTGCGTCTCACGGTGGACCTGCAGCAGGACTTCGCGCTGAACCAGCCGCTGTCGACGTTCGCCCTGGCCGCCTTCGAACTGCTGGACCCGGAGTCGCCTTCGTACGCGCTGGACATGGTGTCGGTCGTGGAGTCCACGCTGGACGACCCGCGGCAGATCCTCGCGGCCCAGCAGAACAAGGCCCGCGGTGAGGCCGTGGCCGCGATGAAGGCGGACGGCGTCGAGTACGAGGAGCGCATGGAGCGCCTCCAGGACATCACGTACCCGAAGCCCTTGGAGGAGCTGCTCTTCCACGCCTACGACACGTACCGCAGGAGCCATCCCTGGGTCGGTGACCACCCGCTGTCCCCGAAGTCGGTCATCCGCGACATGTACGAACGGGCACTGACCTTCACGGAGCTGGTCTCCCACTACGAACTGGCCCGCACCGAGGGCATCGTGCTGCGCTACCTGGCGAGCGCCTACAAGGCCCTCGACCACACGGTGCCGGACGACCTCAAGTCCGAGGACCTGCAGGACCTGATCGAGTGGCTCGGCGAGATGGTGCGCCAGGTCGACTCCAGTCTCCTCGACGAGTGGGAGCAGCTCGCCAACCCGGAGGAGATGACCGCCGAGGAGGCTCAGGAGAAGGCCGATCAGGTACGACCGGTCACGGCCAACGCGCGTGCCTTCCGTGTGCTGGTCCGCAACGCCATGTTCCGTCGTGTCGAGCTCGCCGCCCTGGACCAGGTCGGTGAGCTGGGCGAGATGGACGCCGACGCAGGCTGGGACGCCGACGCGTGGGGCGAGGCCATGGACAAGTACTGGGACGAGTACGACGACCTGGGCACCGGCCCCGACGCCCGCGGTCCGAAGCTGCTCATCATCGAGGAGGAGCCGCAGAACGGGCTGTGGCGCGTGCGGCAGATTTTCGACGACCCGAACGACGACCACGACTGGGGCATCAGTGCGGAGGTCGACCTCACCGCCTCCGACGCGGAGAGCCGTGCGGTCGTCCGTGTCACCGATGTCGGCCAGCTGTGAGCACAGGAGAACCCCACGCATGACGAATCCGGCCGAGAGCCTCGTCGCCCTGCTCGACCTGGAGCAGATCGAGGTCAACATCTTCCGTGGCCGCAGCCCCGAGGAGTCGCTGCAGCGGGTCTTCGGCGGCCAGGTGGCGGGCCAGGCCCTCGTCGCCGCGGGCCGCACCACCGACGGTGACCGCCCGGTGCACTCGCTGCACGCGTACTTCCTGCGTCCGGGACGTCCGGGAGTGCCCATCGTGTACCAGGTCGAACGGGACAGGGACGGACGGTCGTTCACCACCCGCAGGGTCACCGCCGTGCAGCAGGGCCGCACGATCTTCACGCTCACCGCCTCCTTTCACAAGCCTGAGCAGGGGAGTTTCGAGCACCAGTTGCCGCCGGCCCGCAAGGTCCCCGATCCGGAGTCCCTGCCGACGGTCGCCGACGAGGTACGGGAACACCTGGGCGCGCTGCCGGAGCAGCTGGAGCGGATGGCCCGCCGTCAGCCCTTCGACATCCGCTACGTCGACCGGCTTCGCTGGAGCGCCGGGGACGTCGAGGGAGCCGAGCCCCGCAGCGCCGTGTGGATGCGCGCCGTCGGGCCGCTGGGCGACGACCCGCTCGTGCACACCTGCGCCCTGACCTACGCCAGCGACATGACGCTCCTGGACGCCGTGCGCATCCCTGTGGAGCCGCTGTGGGGTCCGCGCGGGTTCGACATGGCGTCGCTGGACCATGCCATGTGGTTCCACCGGCCGTTCCGGGCCGACGAGTGGTTCCTGTACGACCAGGAGTCGCCGATCGCGACGGGCGGGCGTGGGCTGGCCCGTGGGCGGATCTACGACAGGGAAGGACGCATGCTGGTCTCCGTGGTCCAGGAAGGGCTTTTCCGGGCCCTGTAGATCAGGAGTCTCTGCGCCACAGCCTGCCGAACAGACCAGTCAGCCGTCCGGGTTGCTGCGCCGCGCGCGGTGCGGCGTTCTCCGCCTCGGGCGGCACCGGTTGCGCCGTCCCGCGGGGCAGGGGTTCCGGACCGGGCGGGTGCGGCGCACCGTGCGTGGCCGGGCGGGGCGCCGGACGATGGCGGCGGGCCACGTCCATCGCGGCCGCCAGGTCCGAGCGGAGCCAGTCGACCTCGTCCGGGTCGCCGGCCGTGACGATCTCCTCGGCGAGCTGCGCGGCCGGGGAGCCCGGCGACCCGTGCGTGGCGCGTGCGGGACGGAACCGGCGCAGATGGGAGCGCTCGTAGGGATCCGTGACGACGTCCGAGATTTCGGCGGCGTCGAGCAGCGACGCCACCGCCGCGGCCCGGGCCCACGGGTCGTCCGCCTGCCGGAGCAGGAATCCCAGATGCCTCCCCCGCCAGTTGCGGGGACGCAGGTCCAGCCCTTCCCCGAGCTGGTCCCGCAGGCCTTCGGGCGTGCGGCCCTTCAGCAGTGCGGTGTGGTGCTCGTCGGTCCTGAACTGCCGTAGCTCCTCCGCCGGATACAGCCAGACGACGGCGCGGTACCGGTTGACGTAGAACTTCACGGGCACCAGCAGTCCCAGCCGTGCGAGACGGGTGAACCGGGCCGTGGTCACGTCCATGAGGGCCGCGCCCTCCGTGGTCCCGACGGCCCGGACAGCGGCCCGAAGGACCTCGGGGAAGCCGTCCGCCGCCCGGATCCGGTCGATCTCGTCGCGGGGGACGCGCCGCCCGCCTCCTCCGTCGTCGGGCACCGTGCGGACTCGGCCGAGGTGCACGGCGAGGTCGAACTCGCTGCGCCTGAGGCCCAGCTCTCGCGCCGCGCGGCGGTAGGTGACCGGGGCGGCGCCCCGGGTGGTCCCGGTCCGATCGCCGACCGCTGCGACGTCGTGCGTGATGGTGTTGCCGGACATGGTTCGTCTCCCCCGTGGAGTGTGTGGCCGGCGCCGTCCGCGCCCGCCGACACCAAAAAACCGTAGCCGCAACCGCAGCATCCCTGGCGAGCCTGTGGATAACTCTGCGACCGCCCCCAGGGGCACCGACAGCGCAGGTCAGGGCTCGGTGGGCGATATTCGTCCCGGCTGCCGCGCGTCGACGTCGAGGTGCTCGCCGACCCGGTTCACGAGCAGCGTCATCTCGTACGCGATCTGCCCGATGTCGGCCTCCGCCCCGCTGAGCACGCACAGGCAACTGCCCGATCCCGCCGCGGTGACGAACAGGACGGCGTCGTCGAACTCGACCATCGTCTGGCGTACCTGGCCGGCGCCGAAATGGCGGCCCGAGCCCTTGGCCAGGCTGTGCAGTCCGGACGATACGGCGGCGAGGTGCTCGGCGTCCTCGCGTCGCAGGCCCGTACTCGCCCCGGTCACCAATCCGTCGTTGGACAGGACCAGCGCGTGCCGCACGTGTTCGACGCGTGCGGTCAGGTCGTCCAGCAGCCAGCCCAGTCCCTGGTTCTGCACCATGATCCGATCTCCCCGTGTCTCCCCGTACGCGTTGCCTCCCCCTGGCCGGGGGATCCGTCCGCCAGCCTTCACCACGCCCGTGCTCCGGGCAAGGAGGATGGGGGCATGGCACAGAAGATGACCGATGAGGAATGGCGGGCGTTCGTCTCGGACGGCACCCGCACCGGAAAACTCTCGACCGTCCGGGCCGACGGCAGCCCGCACATCGCGCCCATCTGGTTCCTGCTGGACGGGGACGACCTCGTGTTCAACACCGGCAAGGACACCGTGAAGGGGCGCAATCTGGTCCGTGACGGCCGCATCGCCCTGTGCGTGGACGACGACCGGCCGCCCTTCCACTTCGTGGTGCTGCAGGGACGTGCGCGTATCTCGGAGGACCTCGGCGAACTGCGGCACTGGGCCGCGCGCATCGGCGCGCGGTACATGGGTGAGGAGCGCGCCGAGGAGTTCGGGGCACGCAACGGTGTCCCGGGGGAACTCCTCGTCCGGGTGACCGTGGACAAGGTCCTGGCCCAGAAGTCGGTGGCCGACTGAGAGCCCCTGTCCAGAGGGACGGGTCCGGTCAGCGGACGGAGTCGAGGAGCCGGGCGGTGTGCATCCGCCCGGCGTACTCGACGAGCCGGATCAGCACTTCCTTCCCCGAGTCACGGTCCCGGGCGTCGCACAGCACCACGGGTGTCCCCGGATCGAGGTCGAGGGCGCGCAGGACGCTGTGCTCGTCGTGGCGGCGTGCTCCCGTGAAGCAGTTCACTGCCACCACGAACGGGATGTGCCGGTGTTCGAAGTAGTCAACCGCGGGGAAGCAGTCCGCCAGGCGTCGGGTGTCCGCGAGGACTACGGCGCCCAGCGCCCCCTGCGCCAGTTCGTCCCAGAGGAACCAGAACCGGTCCTGCCCCGGTGTGCCGAAGAGGTAGAGGGAGAGTCCGGACCGGATGGTGATGCGTCCGAAGTCCATGGCGACGGTGGTGGTGACCTTCCGGTCGATGCCGTCGGTGTCGTCCACCAGCCGTCCGGCCTCGCTGAGCAGTTCCTCGGTGCGCAGCGGCCGGATCTCGCTGACCGCGCCCACCAGGGTGGTCTTGCCCACGCCGAACCCTCCGGCGACCAGGATCTTCAACGCCAGCGCGGTCGTGTCGCCGTCCGTGGCGTCGGAGCGTTCGCAGACCATGGATCACTTCTCTCGGTGCGGGTGGTCGTGCACGTGCGTGCCGGTCATGGTCGTTCGTTCGGCCTTCCCTACAGAGCGCGCAGTCCGTCGATCACTTCGCGCAGAATCCGTTCGTCCGGCAACTGCGCCGGTGGCACGGGACGGCTGACGGTCACGCACCCGAGTTCCGCCAGGTCGCCGAGGAGCACTCTGACGACGCCCACGGGCAGGTCCGCGTCGGCGGCGAGTTCGGCCACCGACTGGGTCTCCGTGCGGCACAGGTCGATCAGCGTGCGGTGTTCCGGTCCGAGCACGGTGTCGTCGACGTCCGGTGCGCCGACTGCGCGCGTGACGAGGGCGATCAGGTCGAAGCGCACTCCCGAGGGACCCGGCCGGGTGCGGCCGCCGGTCATCGCGTAGGGGCGGACGAGGGGTCCGGCCTCGTTGTCGTACCACTGGCTGCCCGGTCCCTCCCGGCCGCCGCCCTTGATGTCGTCGGTCATCCTTGGGGCCCTTCCGGGTCATGCGCCGAAGGGTGGTCGTGCGGCGGCGCGTGGTGCGGTGTGGAGGTGCTCGCCGACGCGTCTCACCAGCCGTGCCATCTCGTAGGCCACGAGACCGATGTCCGCGGTCACGGCGGTGAGGACGGCGAGGCAGGAACCATCTCCCGCCGCGGCCACGAACAGGTATCCGTCGTCCATTTCGACCATGGTCCGGTGCACGCCCCCGGCGCCGAAGTGCCGGCCCGCCCCCTTGGCCAGGCTGTGGAAGCCGGAGGCGACGGCGGCGAGGTGCTCGGCGTCTTCGCGGGCGAGTCCGTGCGAGGCGCCCACGGCGAGTCCGTCGTTCGACAGCACCACGGCGTGACGCACCTCGGGTACGCGTCCGACAAGGTCGTCCAGGAGCCAGTCGAGTTGGCGGGACCGCTGGGCGGTCCCGGCGCCGGGATTCTGGATCATGCGGGGTCTCCTTCGGTGCTGTCACCGGTCGGCGATGGCGGCGGTGCGGGGTGGCCGGGGCGACGGCCACCGCCGCGCGACCAGCCGTCGCGGTAGGCGGTCATACGGTCCCGTACGGCCTCGGGGGTGCGCTGCTCGTCGTCGTGCGCCGGGCCGGGGCGGGCCGGCTCAAGGGGTCTGCCGTCGCGCAGCTGGGGGGCGAGACTCGCCTGCCGTACCCGGCGGGGCAGGTCGTCCGGCTCCCCCGTCGGCTGCGGCGGGCCGGGGATGTCGCTCCTCGCGGGGGCTTCGGAGGTATCGGGGACGTCGGAGGACCGGTGCAGCCGCAGCGCGGGCGCTCCGGGGGGCCGGCCCGATGTGGTGGTGCGCGAGGCGGCCGGTACGGCGGATGTCAGTGCCGGCCGGTCGACCGGTGCCGACACGGTTTCCTGCTGCCCGGCGGCGCGGGGCACGCGCACGTGCGGGTTCTCCTCGGCCCGGGCCGCCTCGTGGGCCGCGCGGGCAGGAGGTGGCGCCGTTTCGCTGTGCAGGAGTGCGGTGGGCAGGAGGACGACCGCGGTGGTGCCGCCGTAGGGGGAGGTCCTGAGGTGCACCTTGATGTTCTGCCGGGCGGAGAGTCGGCTGACGACGAACAGACCGAGCCGGTCGCTGTCGAACAGGTCGAGCGTCTCCGACCGCGCGATGCGGTGGTTGGCCTCGGCGAGGGCGTCCTTGCCCATGCCGAGGCCGCGGTCCTCGACCTCGATCGCGTAGCCGTTGCCGACCGGTTCGCCGGTGACGCGTACGCGTGTGTGGGGTGGTGAGAACTGGGCCGCGTTCTCGATGATCTCGGCCAGGAGGTGGGTGACGTCGGCGACGGCCGCGCCCTGGACGGACGCGTCGGGGAGCTGCCGTACCTCCACGCGCGCGTAGTCCTCGACTTCGGAGACGGCTGCACGGACCACGTCGGTCAGGGAGACCGGCATGCGCCAGGCCCGTCCGGGCGCCGCGCCGGAGAGGATGATCAGGCTTTCGGCGTGGCGCCGCATGCGGGTGGTGAGGTGGTCGAGCCGGAAGAGGTCGCTGAGTTCGTTCGGGTCGTCGGAGCGGCGTTCCATGCTGTCCAGGAGGCTCAGTTGGCGGTGGACGAGGATCTGGCTCCGGCGGGCGAGGTTGACGAAGACCCCGGCGATGCCGCCGGCGAGTTCGGCACGTTCCACCGCGGCGCGCAGGGCGGCCCGGTGCACGGTGTCCAGTGCCTCGGCGACCTGACCGGCCTCGTCCTCGGCGGGAGGCCGCGGCGGCGCCTCGGTCCGGATGTCGATCTCGTCCCCGGCCCGCAGTCTGCGCATCGCCTCGGGGAGCTTGTGCCGGGCGATCTCCAAGGCGCTGTTGCGCAGGCTCACCAGCTCGACCACCAGGCCGCGGCCGATGCGGACGGAGATGACGAGCGAGGCGGCGACGGCGAGGAGTCCCAACAGGACCGCGGCCCCGGCCGGAGTGAGCACCCCGCGGGTGAACGGGTCGGCCCGGTCGGCAACGGAACGTCCGGCGTCCCGCTCGATGGCCCGCATGCCGTCGCGCACGCGCGCGTGAGCCGCGTCCCAGGCGGTCCGGGATGTCGTGGCCCCGGCCGGCCGTTTTGGCGATCCGCTGTCGAGCAGCCGGTCCTCCGTGGCGCCCACGGTCAGGTAGGCACCGCTGCCGGCCAGATCCCGCCAGGCGGCCCGCTCGGAGCCGCCGAGATCGGCGACGGCGGACTCGGTCAGCGTCCGGCGCGTGGCGACGGCGCCGGTGAACAGGCGCAGCCGCTCGCCGGCGAGTCCGTCGGCCGGGCGGACACCTCCCAGCAGGGCGTCCTCCTGGGCCAGTGCCTCGCCCGCGCGGGCGAACTCGACCAGCACGCGCGCGTCGGATCCCGGATCGGCGTCCTGGACCCCGCTCAGCGCGCCGCCCACGTGAAAGGCGGCCGAGATGGCCGCCGTGTAGCGGCGGTAGGCCTCCTCCCAGTCCGCCCGGTGGTCGAGGACGGCGGTACGCAGCGACGCCAGCCGTTCGGCGCCGGTGACGAACGCCTCGAGCCGCCGGGCCACTCCGGCAGGCAGTTCCTCACTGTCGGCCACGGTGTGGTGGTCGCCGAGCCGCAGCTGTCCCACCGCGCGGTCGGTGCGCGCGATCCGTTCCCGGAAGTCGGCACCCGGCACCGACGACGGGTCGGTGGCGTGGCGCACGGCCGCGAGCCGCTCGGCCTGCAGGGCGGCGACGGCGGTATTGACGGGGGCCCGGACACGGGCGTCCACACGCTGGACCTGCCGCAGCCGGGAGACGTCCTGGGCGGTGGTGACGGTGGCGTACGCCCACAGGGCCAGCAGGGATACGACGGGCACCATCAGGAGGCAGATGATCCGGGCGCGCACGGTGCGGGGCTGCACGCGCCCGCGCCACGCGCGCGTGGCGGGCGGGTCGGGTGCCTCGCCCGCGGGCTCGGCCGGGCCCTCGTCGGCGGGTGGTCCGGCGTGCGCGCGACGGCCGCGCACGGACGGCGGGGCCGAGGTCTCGGCGCCGGCTTCGGGCGTGGGACGGGCGGGGGTGGTACGGGGTGGACGCATGGCCTCCTCGCTCGGGGCGGTGTTCGGCGCGTTGTCGCCGGGCCCTGACGCCCGGTCCGCCGTTACGGGGCGGTGCTCCCGGCGGGTTGCTGCCGGGCCGAGGCGGACGCCTCGTGCTCCCGGGCCGTCGGCGACAGCGCGACGAAGGCCGAGGTCAGGAAGAGGTAGGACCCGAGGCCGACGGCGAGGGGGAAGATGAACTGCATCGCCGTGGCCCCGGGCAGCGCGTCGCCGGAGGGCGTGACGCGCACGCTCACGGCGAGCATGCCGGTGTAGTGCATGCTGCTCACCGCCGCCCCCATGATCAACGAGGCGAAGGCGACGGCGAGCGGCGACCGGGTGTTGAGCGCCGCCCACAGAGCGGCTGTGGCGGCCGCGACGGCGATGACCACCGAGAGTCCGACGCGTACCGGGTCGTAGCTCACCTCGCCGTGCAGGCGCATGGCCGCCATGCCGAGATAGTGCATGCTCGCGACGCCGATTCCGGTGGTGAGTCCGCCGAGCAGGAGTGCCCCTGCCCGGTTGCGGCCGTAGCCGACGGCGAAGACGCCGGCGCAGACGACGAGCACCGCGACGAGCAGACTCACGAGGGTGAGCGGTACGTCGTACCGGATGTCCGTGCCGCTGACCCGGAAGCCGAGCATGGCGACGAAGTGCATCGTCCAGATGCCCGTGCCGATCGCCGAGGCCGCGGTCAGGAGCCAGTTGCGGCGCGTGCGCCCGGTGGCGGCCAGGGCGCGCACGGTGCAGCGCAGCCCGAGGGCGGCGCCGGTACAGGCCATCGCGTACGACAGCGCGGGGGTCAGCCAGCCGAGAGCGGCGTGGTCCAGGTGTCCCATGGCCCCGGGACGCTAGTCCCGAACGGGGCGCACAACGGGGGCGCATTTCGAAAGGTGTTGCTATCTGGCACAGAGGTGAGATGGAACGATCGCGTCACGCTCGAACGTGTGCACTGCGGCTCTCTCTGTGCTCCGCGTGGTTCGCGTGCGCTTGGGGGATCATGCGAAGCATGAGCGACGACCACACGCACGTCCAGGAATTCTTCGGCTCCCGGGCCGCCGACTGGGACCGCCGGTTCCCGGACGACGGACCGGCCTACACCGCCGCGGTCGCCGGGCTGGGGCTGCGCGAGGGCGATCGGGTGCTCGATGCCGGATGCGGCACCGGTCGCGCCCTGCCCCCGTTGCGTGCGGTCGTGGGGCCGTCGGGGCTGGTCGTCGGGGCCGATCTGACGCCTGCCATGCTCCAGGCCGCGGTACGGGCGGGGAGGGACCGTGACGGACGTCTGCTGCTGACCGACGTGGCCGCGCTGCCCCTGCGTTCCCGGACACTCGACGCGGTCTTCGCCGCGGGTCTCGTCGCGCATCTTCCGGATCCGGCCCGAAACCTGCGGGAGTTGGCGCGCGTAGTGCGGCCCGGCGGTGTGCTGGCACTGTTCCACCCGATCGGCCGGGCGGCCCTCGCGGCACGGCAGGGGCGGCGGCTCACGCCGGGCGACCTTCGTGCCGAGGCCAACCTCCGGCCGCTGCTGGCCGGTTCAGGGTGGGAGATGACGGCGTACGTCGACGAGGAGGATCGGTTCCTGGTCCTGGCGACCCGCACGGGCTGAGTCAGTCCCGCCGGGCGATCGCCGCCGCGAACGCGTCGGGGCGGTCGAGCATGACGTTGTGCCCGGCACCCGGCACGGTCGTCACGCGCACGCCGGCCGCTTCCAGGGCCTCCCGGCCCGGCAGTTCGCCGCTGAGTTCGCCCTGAAGACAGACACGCTCCACCTTGAGCTCCGCGAGGAGGATGCGCATGACCGGGTCCGATCCCCGGCACAGCCCGACGGCGGAGCGGTGCAGGGCGCGGGGATCCGTCAGCCGCATCGTCGCGGCCCACTGGGGGCCGACGTCCTCAAGCACGCGCGCGTGGCCGCCGGCGACGAACTCGTCCTCCTTGTAGGAGGCGATGACGCTGCTGCCCGCGGTCGGCGGCGGGGGCGCGTCCAGGTTGGCCTCCGTGAGGACCAGGCGGGAGACCAGTTCCGGCCGCCGGTGGGCGAGGACGACGGCGACGGCACCACCCATGCTGTGCGCGACCAGTTCGGCGCCGGTCAGTCCTGCCGAGTCCAGAGCGGCGGCCAGCGCGTCGGCGTGGTCGACGAGCGTGTACCCGAAATCCTCAGGGCGGTCGCTGATGCCGTGACCGGGCAGATCGACGAAGAGGCTGCGCCGGCCGGCGAGTTCCGCGCGCGCCGCGATGTGGGCGTGGTACACGGACGAGACCGAGCCGAGCCCGTGCACGTACACCCGGGCGGGTTCCTCTCCGGGCGTCTCCGTCCAACGGATGAGACTCCCCCTGTCGTCGAACCGTGCCTCGTTCATGCCGTCCCCCCGTGATGTGCCACGTTCCTCATGCCGCGCCAGAGGATACATCGCCTACGATGTATTGAGTGCACGATGTACACCGACTTCAAGAGCCGCAGAGGCCTCGGGAGACAATGCGGGCATGCTGGAGCTCGCCGTCCTCGGTTTCCTCTACGACAATCCACTGCACGGCTACGAACTGCGCAAGCGCATCACCGCGCTGACGGGGCACGTACGGCCGGTCGCCGAGAGCACGCTCTATCCCGCTATCAAGCGCCTGGAGACGGCGGGCCTTCTCGAGCGCACCACGCAGCCCGGTTCCGTTGCCGCACCGCGTCATGTTCTGACCCTCACCGAGGAGGGGCGGCGGGAGCTGCGCCGACGGCTCGCCGAACCCGTTCGGCGCGACATCACCGACGAGAACCGCTGGTTCACGGTGCTCGCCTTCCTCCGGCACCTGGACGACGCCGCCGCCCAGGCCGCCGTACTGCACCGCCGGCTCGCCTTCCTGGAAGAGCCCGCGAGCTTCTTCTACGACGGTGACCGCCCGTTGGGCGCCGAGGAGTTGGACGACCCCTTCCGGCGTGGCGTACTGATCGTCGCGCGGGCCACCTCCCGGGCGGAACTCAGCTGGCTGCGGGAGACGATCGCGTCACTCGGCGGCTGACGTGTCGATGTGTCGGACCGGGCAGCCCCGGAGGCCGGGGGCCGGGCGGGTGCCCAGATCGGCCAGCCGGTAGCCGTTCGGATAGCCCTTGATCTCCCAGTTCTGCCGGGCATGGTGCGGGGCGCGCCTTGGCGGCAGCAGGCGGACCGCGCGCCCGCGCAGCCTGACGGCGCGGCGCACGACCGCGCGGGTGACGGGGCTCGGCGGAACGTAGCCGAAGGCCCGCAGCAGGGGTTCGTCGAGCAGGGCGAGGGTCCCGGCGCGCAGGAGCGGTGCAAGAGGGCGCGGATACCAGGAGGCCATGAGGTCGAGTGTGGCGTCGGAGACGCGGCGCGCGCCCTCGTCCCAGGCGAAGTGGGCCTCCTCGTAGGCGTCGAGGCAGGCCTCGAACTCCTCGTAGGAACCGGGAACGTCCTTGATGCCCATGTGCCGCCCCAGCGTGTGGTAGTGCGTGGCGGAGGCGACGGTCTCGTGGCGCGACATCCGGCGCCATCCGTAGGTGTCGATCCAGCGCTTGGGGATCACCACGAACGTACACAGGACGTACCGCATGTCGTCGTTGGTGATGTCGTAGCTGCGGTGCATCTGGTTGATGCGCCGGATGGCCGTGCGGCCCTGCCGGCTGTCGAAGCCGTGCTCGACCACGGCGTCGAGCAGCAGCGCCGTGTCGTCGTAGCGCTTCTGGGGCCGGTCGGTGAACTCCGCGGTCTCGGCGAGCAGTCGGCCGATGCTCGGCACGGCGTAGGTGCGGTAGAGCGCCAACTCCAGGGCACGCGCGAAGTCCCAGGGGAACTCGTAGGCCGAGCACAGCCGATAGATCTCCGAGGCGTCCTCGTGGGGATCCATGCGCCGGATCCGCGCCAATCGCTCGAAGCGTCCTGCCATGGCCGCCCCCTTCTGCCGTCGGGACTTCAACTCTACGTTGAGTAGCAGGAGATGTACGGTCAGCCAGGGTGATCGGTTGGGGAGGGTGGTTCGCTTGTTCGCCAGGATCCGCGAGGCTTGGGACAGATCCCGCACCGCTCGGCGCACGGAGGGGAGCAAGCAGGGGGCCACGGGCGGCGGGCCCCGCTCGCACAACCTGTTCGAGGCCGCAGCCGCGTACGTCTCGGCGTGCGTGGACGACGACCAGGACCGGATCGACGAGGCGGCGGGCCGCGTGTCGCCGGAGGCCCTGTCGTTCGGGGTCAACGAACTGGCGTGCCGGGCCGTGATCGCGCTCGCGCGGGAACGGGACGAGCCCCCGGGGGACGTGGCCCGTGCGCTGCTGGGGCTGCCCGCGACCTGAACCCACCCCCGGCGCCGGGTGGTCGATTCGCCCCCGTCCAACCGGAAAGCTGCAGCTCGGGTGCGTCCGGGAGTCGTGACAAGGGCTTCTCCGGCGCACTAGGGTGCCCGCCATTGGACGAACCGATGGGGAGGCTGGGATGGCCGGGACGGACGAGGACGCCGTCGCCGCCGCGGACGATGCGCTCTATGTGCTCACGGCGGTACTGCTGACGCCGGCGAAGTTTCCGAGTGTGCTGGGCGACGACTACCCGGAGGCGTGCGCCGCGCTCGGTCTCCCACCGCTGGCCGACGGCTACGGCCTGGTGCTGGGCCAGGACGGTGACGGCGCCCGGTGGACGGTCGTCGTCGATGACGTCTCGCTGGTGGCCGTCGCCGTGGCGTCCTGGGACTGCGGCATGGAGTACGACCTGTCGCCGGACGAGCGAACGGTCGTCACGGCACTGCCCGGCTGGCCCCTCGCGGTCGCCGTGGCGGCACCCGGTGTACCCGTGCCGCACGACCCGGGACCCGAGTCCACCGACCAGCCCGCACTGTGCCCGCCGGACACCACCGTCTGGGGGCCGCCGCAGCGCCGCCTGGGGGCCGACGAGATCGCCCTGCAGTGGGCACAGTGGCGGGAGCAGATCGACGACGCGGAGTTCCCGACGCCGGGCGGCGACGCCGGTGCGGCGGAGGGGGTCCCCGGCGACGGCGGAGAGGGCGGCACGGGCACCGGCGCGGGCACACCGGCCGACGCCGCGGACCAGAGCGTGGCCACGGACGGTCGGCCCGGCGCGGAGGTCTCCGGACACGGCGGGGTCCGGCGGGTCCTCGCGGAGGCCCGCGCCTACGTCGACTCACCACCGCCGCTCGGCCGGGTCCGGTCGTCGTTCGCGCCGGGGGACGCGCGGACGCTGCGTGCGGACGGCCCCGGCTGGTCACTCGTCGCCAGGACCGACGACATCGCCTTCATCCTGCTCGACGAGGAGCCCGGTGAGGTCATGCCGGTGGGGCGGGGGCCGTCGCTGCCCGGACTCCTGGAAGCCCTCGACAAAATGGCCGTACGGCCGAGCTGACCGGGGACACGGAAGGCGTCCCACCGCCGGGAGCCGGCCGTCGTGGGCGTCAGCGCCTCAACGGCCTATCTCCTTGCGTGAGACACGGCGCAGCCTGCGCCGCTGCGAGGGGTCGAGCGTGAGGTAGGCGGCGGCCGGGACTCCCAGAACTATCAGCAGGGCGGCCCACCAGGGCAGCCAGATCAGCAGGATGAGCCCGGCCGCCACGCCACCTGCTGCGACCTTGGCGTTCTTCGACATGATGTCGCCTCCTTCGCGGCCACTGCCGCTCTCTGTCCTGAAAACGGACCCGCGCTCGTGGCGGTTCCGCGGCGCGACCCTGAGAACTCCCTGAGGACCGACCCCTACGCGCCCCTGAGAGCTCGTCGGCGACCGAGTCCGGGAAGGCATCGGCGCAACACCTCCCCCACTGAATAGTGACGCATGCCACGCCGAAGTCGCAGCCCACGGTCTCGACGTCCGTGTACACTCGGCCGCCGCACCCTGGCTAGTCAAATTTGAGGAATACGTCATCGCTGCGCAGAACACTCCTCCCGACCCCTCCGAGGTCTCCGCACTCGTCGACTGCTGTGCCGTCTTCCTGCCCGGCGATCCGGCGCGCACCGGCACGGTCGCGTTCTGGCGCCCCGACGGCGAGGCGCCCGGCATCGTACCGACGGGGGCCCCGGGAAGCCTGACGGTCGCACTGCCCGACGGCGACGGTGTGGAGGCGGTGAGCGTGCCGGCCGTGCTGCTCCCGGTACGGGCAGCCCTGCCGGTGCTCACACGCGCGCGTGCCCGCGCGGACGGCCACCGGGCGTCGGTGTTCTGGGGAGCGGTCGCCGTCGAGGCCCTGCACCTCGTGGCACGCGGGCTGTTGCTGCCCGGCCTGTCCGCGGGCGGACACGACGCCTGGCGCACCGGTCCACTGGACGCCGAGGGGACCGAGCGGGTCCGCCATCTCGCCGCCGCCATGCCGCCCGAGGCCCACGCGGTCCCGGTGGACGGCGCCGGTCCCCTGCGGCTGCCCGACCCGGAACTCTTGGTGCGGTCCTTCCTGGACGCCGTCGCGGACACGCTGCCCCGCTCCCCCGCCGCCGAACTCCTGACGGCCGGGCCCGCCTACGCCTCGCGCGCGCCGCGGCCTTCGCCCGAACTGCGCGAATGGGCCCTGGACGTCGCCGCGGGACACGACACGGGCGTACGGCTGTCGCTGCGTATCGAGGTGCGGGGGCTGTCGGCGGCGGCTCCCCAGGACGCCCGGCCGACGTTCCGGGCGGTGCCACAGGTGCACAGCGTCAGCGATCCCGGGCTCGTCGCCGACACCGCTCAGGTGTGGGCCGGCACCGTGGCAGAGGCGTTCGGCACGCGCGCACGGATGGACGCCCTGCTCGCCCTGCGCCGGGCGGCACGGGCCTGGCCCTCGCTCACGCCCCTGCTGTCGGCGACCGTACCGGATGCCGTCGAACTCACCGACGAAGAGATCACCGAGCTTCTCGGAACCGGCTCCCGGGCGCTCGCCGGTGCCGGAGTCGACGTGCACTGGCCGCGGGAGCTGGCCCGCGACCTGACCGAGCGCGCCGAGGTGGGACCGCCCGACGGCGGCCCGGCATGGCGTGCCGCTGCGCCCGAAGCCGGCCCGTCGTTGCTGTCCGCGGACGCGCTGCTCGCCTTCGACTGGACGTTCGCCCTGGGCGGCGAGGCCCTCACGCGCGAGGAGCTGGACCTGCTCGCCGAGGCGAATCGCCCCCTCGTGCGCCTGCGCGACCAGTGGGTGCTCGTCGATCCGGAGGAGGCCCACCGCGCCCGCGCCCGCCAGGACCACAAGGTCACGCCGGTCGACGCCCTGGCCGCGGCCCTGACGGGCTCGGCGGAGGTCGACGGACACCGCGTGGAGGTCCGCCCCACGGGATGGCTGGCGTCGCTGCGGGAGCGCCTCGCCGACCCCGAGGCGCAGGAGCCAGTGGCGCAGCCCGCCGCCCTCCGGGCCACGCTGCGCGACTACCAGCGACGTGGCCTCAACTGGCTGGTCCGCATGACGTCGTTGGGCCTCGGCTGCTGCCTCGCCGACGACATGGGGCTCGGGAAGACCATCACACTGATCGCCCTGCATCTGCACCGGCAGTCGGACGCGGAGGCCGCCGGTCCCACTCTGGTGGTCTGCCCGACCTCCCTGATGGGCAACTGGCAGCGGGAGATCGAACGGTTCACGCCCGGCACACCCGTACGCCGCTTCCACGGGCCTCGCCGCGACCTCGACGACCTCGCGGACGGCGAGTTCGTGCTGACCACCTACGGCACCATGCGCCTGGACACCGAACGGCTCTCCACCGTGTCGTGGGGCATGGTCGTGGCGGACGAGGCGCAGCACGTGAAGAACCCGTACTCCGAGACCGCGCGACAACTGCGCACCATCGGCGCACGCGCGCGCGTGGCGCTCACCGGCACCCCGGTGGAGAACAACCTCTCGGAGCTGTGGGCCGTCCTCGACTGGACCACCCCCGGGCTGCTGGGCCGGCTCGGCAGCTTCCGCCGGCACTACGCCCAGGCCGTCGAGGGCGGACAGGACCCGGCAGCGGCGGAGCGACTCGCCCGGCTCGTACGGCCCTTCCTGCTGCGACGCCGCAAATCGGATCCCGGCATCGCGCCGGAACTGCCACCGAAGACCGAGACGGACCATCCCGTGTCGCTGACCGCCGAACAGACGGGCCTGTACGAGGCGGTGGTGCGCGAGGCACTCGCGGAGATCGCCGGGGCCGACCACATGGCGCGGCGCGGCCTGATCGTGAAGCTGCTGACGAGCCTCAAGCAGATCTGCAACCACCCGGCGCAGTTCCTCAAAGAGGACCGGCCGAGGATCACCGGCCGCTCGGGGAAGCTGGAACTGCTGGACGAGTTGCTCGACACGATCCTCAGCGAGGAGGCGAGCGTGCTGGTCTTCACGCAGTACGTGCAGATGGCGCGGCTCCTGGAGCAGCACCTGGCCGCGCGCGGAGTGTCGTCGCTGTTCCTGCACGGCGGCACGTCCGTCACCGCACGGGAGTCGCTGGTGCGACGCTTCCAGGACGGCGAGGCCCCGGTCTTCCTGCTGTCCCTGAAGGCGGCGGGCACCGGACTGAACCTCACGCGCGCGGAGCACGTCGTTCACTACGACCGCTGGTGGAACCCGGCCGTCGAGGCACAGGCCACCGACCGTGCCCACCGGATCGGCCAGACCCGTCCCGTGCAGGTGCACCGGCTGATCGCCGAGGGGACCATCGAAGACCGCATCGCCGCCCTCCTGGACCGCAAGAGGGCACTCGCCGACGCCGTTCTGGGCTCGGGCGAGGCGGCACTCACGGAACTGACGGACGCGGAACTGGCCGACCTGGTCGAGCTGCGAGGGGGTACGCGATGACCCGGTACGACGACGAGGCGGAGCGGACGTTCCTCGCGCTGCCGCCCGCACAGGGACGGGGCTTCGCGCAGACCTGGTGGGGCCGCGCCTGGCTGAAGGCGCTGGAGGACGCGGCGATGGACGCGGCGCAGGTGAAGACGGGGCGCCGGCTGGCGCGCGCGGGAGCGGTCGGGGCGGTGTCGGTGCGGCCGGGGCGCATCACCGCGGTCGTCCAGGACCGGGACCGTACGGCGCACCGGGCCGATGTCCTGCTGGAGCAGCTCTCCGACGCACAGTGGGATCGCTTTGTCGACATGGCGATCGAACGGTCGGGGCATGTCGCGGCGTTGCTGGACCGCGACATGCCGCCGCACCTCGTGGAGGACGCCGCGGCCGCCGGCATCGACCTGCTGCCGGGCATGGGCGACTTGGAACCGGAGTGCGACTGCGGCGCCTGGGACCACTGCGGGCACACCGCCGCGCTCTGCTACCAGGTCGCGAGGCTGCTGGACCAGGACCCCTTCGTCCTGCTGTTGATGCGGGGACGCGCGGAGGGTGCCGTACTCGACGCTCTCCAGACACACGGCTCCGCGCCCACGGAGGACGTCTCGTCCCGGCCGGAGGGTGTGGCCGCCGCGGAGGCGTACGCGGCGGGCCAGGTGCTGCCCCCGTTGCCCCCGCCGCCCGGTCCCGGGGAGGGCCCGGGCATGCCGCCGTCCCTGGACACCGAGGCGGCGCCTCCGCCGGGCGTCGACCCTTCCGGCCTGTCCTTTCTGGCCTCGCGGACGGCCGCGGAGGCCCACCGCCTGCTCGCCGAGGCCCTGCGCGGCGGGCACGGCGGGCACGCGGTGGCACCGGAGCCGACCCCGGCACAGGATGCGGTGCGCTTGGCCGCGGGGGATCCGCGACCGGACGTGATGGACCGCCTCGCCGACGGTTCGGGGCGCACGCGGGAGGCACTGGCCGCGGCCGTACGCGCATGGCGGCTCGGAGGCGGAGCGGCCCTGTCCGTGCTGGAGGAGGAGTGGGCGGTGAAGGCCGACACGCTCGCACGCGCGCGTGCGGCACTGGACTCGGCCTGGGAGGAGGACGAGCGGCCCTCGCTGAAGGCGCGGGCCAACCGGTGGACCGTCGTCGGCGCGCCTCACCAGCTCCGCCTGGACCGCCAAGGGCGTTGGTGGCCGTACCGCAGGGAGCACGGCCGATGGGTCCCCGTGGGCGGCCCGAGCCAGGACCCGGCGACGGCCCTGGCCGCGGCGGCCCTCGCGACGGACTGCGAGCTCTGACGCCCCGTCCCGCCCTGCCGGGTGACGCCCCTGACGAGCTCCGGCCCCGTCCGCGAAGGACGGGGCCGGAGCGTGCTCACGAGTGCCGGACCGGTCAGCGGGCGCCGAGGAGGTGGTCCATGGCGAGCTGGTCGAGGTGCTCGAAGGCCATGCCTCGCTCGGCGGCCGCGTCCACGTCGAACGTGTCGTAGGCGCTCCGGTCGGCCAGCAGGGCGGCGAGACCGTCCTCGGCGGTCGGGCGGGCCAGTTCGTCCAGCCGCGCCGCGGCCAGCGCCTCCTGCACCTGCGGGTCGGCGCGGAATGCCGCCGCCCGGTCCTTGAGGATCAGGTAGTTGCGCATGCAGCCGGCCGCCGACGCCCAGACGCCGTCGAGGTCCTCGGTCCGCGGCGGCTTGAAGTCGAAGTGCCGCGGCCCCGCGTACCCGGCCCGCTCCAGCAGGTCGACGAGCCAGAAGGCGGCCCGCAGGTCGCCCGCCCCGAACCGCAGGTCCTGGTCGTACTTGATGCCCGACTGGCCATTGAGGTCAATGTGGAAGAGCTTGCCCGCCCACAGCGCCTGTGCGATCCCGTGGGGGAAGTTCAGACCGGCCATCTGCTCGTGGCCGACCTCCGGATTCACGCCGTACAGCTCCGGCCGCTCGAGACGCTCGATGAACGCCAGGGCGTGCCCCACGGTCGGGAGCAGGATGTCACCGCGCGGCTCGTTCGGCTTGGGCTCGATCGCGAACTTCAGGTCGTAGCCCTGCTCGGTGACGTACTCGCCCAACAGGTCGAAGGCCTCCTTCATCCGGTCCAGGGCGTCCCGCACGTCCTTGGCCGCACCGGACTCCGCGCCCTCGCGGCCTCCCCAGGCCACGTAGACGCTCGCGCCCAGCTCGACCGCGAGGTCGATGTTGCGGATCGTCTTGCGCAGCGCGTACCGCCGCACGTCCCGGTCGTTCGCCGTGAAGGCGCCGTCCTTGAACACCGGGTGCGTGAACAGGTTCGTCGTCGCCATCGGCACCTTCATGCCGGTCGCGTCCAGCGCCTGCCGGAACCGCTTGATGTGCGACTCCCGCTCCGTGTCGCTCGACCCGAAGGGGATCAGGTCGTCGTCGTGGAAGGTGACGCCGTGCGCACCCAGCTCGGACAGACGCCGTACCGACTCGGCGGGGTCCAGGGCCTGCCTGGTGGCGTCACCGAACGGGTCACGGCCCTGCCAGCCGACCGTCCACAAACCGAAAGTGAACCTGTCCTCGGGAGTGGGCTGGTAGTTCATTCCGCGGCTCCTCACTCGATGCCGATCAATCGCTGCCGACTATTTCGTCATGGCGCTTTACAAATTAGTATGCACACACGGTCCTGGGAAGGGACAAGGTGTCCCCGAAGGAGTGAAGGCCGGGTCACAGGACCCGCGGAAGAGGGAGAAGCCCGATGTCAGCAGCCGAGGGTCCGCTCGTCGTCGGCGTGGACACGTCCACCCAGTCCACCAAGGCACTGGTCGTCGACGCGGCCACCGGCCGGGTCGTCGCGAGCGGCCAGGCGCCCCACACCGTGTCCTCCGGGACCGGCCGCGAGAGCGATCCCCGCCAGTGGTGGGACGCGCTCGGCGAGGCCCTGAGCCAGTGCGGCGAGGCCGCCCGCGAGGCCGCCGCGGTGTCCATCGGCGGACAGCAGCACGGTCTGGTCACGCTGGACGCCCAGGGCGAGCCGGTGCGCCCCGCCCTGCTCTGGAACGACGTGCGCTCCGCTCCGCAGGCCCGCCGGCTGATCGACGAGCTGGGCGGGGCCAAGGCCTGGGCGGAGCGCACGGGGAGCGTGCCCAGCGCCTCCTTCACGGTCACCAAGTGGGCCTGGCTGGCCGAGCACGAGCCGGAGGCGGCCCGCGCGGTGAAGGCCGTACGGCTCCCCCACGACTACCTCACCGAGCGCCTCACCGGCGAGGGGACCACCGACCGCGGCGACGTGTCCGGCACCGGCTGGTGGGCGTCGGGCACGGAGGCCTACGACGAGGAGATCCTCGCGCGCGTGGGCCTCGACCCGGTGTTGCTGCCCCGGGTGGTCCGGCCCGGCGAGGTGGCCGGCACCGTGCGCGCCGACCACGGCCTGCCGTTCTCCAAGGGCACCCTGGTCGCCGCCGGCACCGGCGACAACGCGGCCGCCGCGCTGGGGCTCGGACTGCGCCCCGGCGTCCCGGTGATGAGCCTCGGCACGTCGGGCACGGCGTACGCCGTGTCGCAGCGCCGGCCCGCCGACCCGACCGGCACCGTGGCGGGCTTCGCCGACGCGCGCGGCGACTGGCTGCCGCTGGCCTGCACCCTCAACTGCACGCTCGCCGTGGACCGCGTCGCGTCCCTGCTGGGCCTGGACCGGGAAGCCGTCGAGCCGGGCACCGGCGTCACCCTGCTGCCCTTCCTCGACGGCGAGCGCACACCGAACCTCCCGCACTCCTCCGGCCTCCTGCACGGGCTGCGCCACGACACGACCGCCGGACAGCTGCTCCAGGCCGCGTACGACGGCGCCGTCCATTCGCTGCTCGGCGCGCTCGACCTCGTCCTCGACGCCGACGCGGACCCGTCCGCGCCGCTGCTGCTGATCGGCGGCGGTGCCCGCGGGACGGCCTGGCAGCAGACGGTACTGCGGCTGTCGGGACGCCCGGTCCAGATCCCGGAGGCCAGGGAGCTGGTCGCGCTCGGTGCCGCGGCGCAGGCGGCCGGTCTGCTGACCGGTGAGGACGCGGCCGCGGTCGCCCGACGCTGGGACACGGCCGCCGGGCCGGTGCTCGACGCCGTGGAACGGGACGAGGCGACGCTCAACCGGATCACCGGGGTACTCTCCGACGCGGCACCGCTGCTGGAACGGGACGCGGCCTCCCGCTGAGGGCGCGCCCGCACGGGCGGGGCCACCGGCGGACAGTCCACGCTCCGCTCCCCGCGGAGCCGCCGTGGACGGGTCGCCGAGCAGACCGGGACGTGAGGAGGGGGCATCCCCCCTCGCCTCCGGCGCCGGACGGCCCGCACGTGGCCCGCCCGCGAACCGTGGGGACCGGCCGGGACCGGACCGAGCGACGACAGACCAAGGACTGACGGAGGCATGAGCGCACCGCCGCACGAAGCCCAGCCGGCCCGCCCAGGGCGCGCGCTGCCGGACACCCAGCAGGGGATGCGCCGCCGCAATCTGGCGCGGGTGATGCACACCGTCAGCGCCGAGGGCCCACTGTCCCGGGCCGCCGTGGCCTCGCGGATCGGGCTGACGCGGGCCGCGGTGTCTACCCTCGTGGACGAACTCATCCGCTCGGGCCTGCTGGAGGAGTTGGGTCCCGAACGCCCCGGCCGTGTGGGTCGTCCCGGGTCCGCACTCGCGGTCAGCGGGCAGGGCCCGGCCGGCATCGGGGCGGAGGTCGGCGTCGACCATCTGGCGGTCTGCGCGGTGGACCTCCGCGGCCGCGTCCGCGCGCGTGCGGTGCGGTACGGCAGCAACCGGGGCCGTTCGCCGGAGCCGGTGCTGGAGCAGCTCACCGGCCTGGTGCGGCAGGTGGTCTCGGAGGCGGAGACCGAGGGACTGTGGCCGGCCGGGCTCGCGGTGGCCGTGCCCGGTCTGGTGGCCAGGGACGGCCGGACGGTCGTCCGCGCGCCGAACCTGGACTGGCACGACGCGGACCTCGGCGCCCTGCTGCCGGCGGATCTGCCGCCGACCGTGGACAACGAGGCCAACTTCGGCGCGCTCGCCGAACTCTGGCTCGGCGACGGCACTCCCCGGGACTTCCTGCACGTCTCGGCCGAGATCGGCATCGGCGCGGCCGTGGTGTTCGACGGTCGGCTGCTGCGCGGTACCCGCGGGTTCGCCGGTGAGCTGGGGCACGTGCCGGTCCATCCCGACGGGCCCGCGTGTGCCTGCGGCGGGCGCGGGTGCCTGGAACAGTACGCCGGTGAGAAGGCGGTCCTGCGCGCGGCGGGCGTCGAGCCCGGGGAAGACCGGGTCGGGCTGCTCGCCGGACGGGCCGCGGAGGGTGACGAGGACGTACGGCGTGCCCTGCGCGAGGCGGGCACGGCGCTCGGCATCGCCCTGACCGGTGCGGTGAACCTGCTGGACCCCGAGGGCGTGGTGCTGGGCGGCGCCCTCGCCGGACTCGCGCCCTGGCTGCTGCCGTCGCTGCGGGACGAACTGGCCCGGCGCACGGCGGGCCCCGCCTGCCCGGTCGCGGTCTCCGAGCTGGGTCCGCAAGGGCCGCTGCTCGGCGCCGCGCACTCGGTGGTCCGGGCGGTCCTGGACGATCCCGGCGCGGTGGCGGAGCGGGCCTGACACTCGCCCGCCGGGGTCACCGACAAGCCGAACCGTCGCTCCCGTTCACTCGATCGAGTGAGCACGGTGTCCACAAGGCGGTGGCTGTCCACGGAACGGCGCGGCGCTCTACTGCGCAACCCCCGCTCCCCGTACGGTGATTCACGCGGACGCACCTCGCCCACGGGGCGGTCGGACGTCCGCGTCGGCATTCCGCTCCGCAGTCACTTCGTTCCGCAGTCATTTCGTTCCGCAGTCATTTCGCTCTGTCGTGCCGCTCGGACATGTCGCTCCGTCATTCCGTTCCGAACGGCTGAGCACTCCCCCCCCACCGGGCCCTGGGCCCACCGACGAAAGGGCAATCCCATGGAAAGGGAGAGGACAGCACCCGCTCCGACCAGGCGGCGGCTCCTGAAGGGCGCCGCGCTGGCCACCGTCCCCTACACCCTGCTCTCCGGTACCCGGGCCGCCGCGCAGGTCCGCGCCGTCGACTACCCCTCAGCCGAGTGGCTGCCGGCGAACACGTCGAACTACAGCCGGTCGAGCCGGCCCACGGCCTACCCCGTCGACTTCGTGGTCGTCCACGTCACGCAGGAGACGTACGCGGACACGCTGTCCATCTTCCGCGATCCCGAGAAGCAGGTGTCCGCGCACTACGTGGTCCGGTCCTCCGACGGGCACGTGGCGCAGTGTGTGCGGGAGACGGACATCGCCTGGCACGCGGGCAACTGGGACTACAACACCCGCAGCATCGGGATCGAACACGAGGGGTGGGTCGACCGTCCCGAGTACTTCACCAACGCCATGTACGAGCAGTCGGCCCGGCTCACCGCGGCGATCTGCACCGCCTACGGCATCCCCAAGGACCGCACGCACATCATCGCGCACCACGAGGTCCCCGGCAGCGACCACACGGATCCGGGGCCGTTCTGGGACTGGACCCGCTACATCAGACTGGTCAACTTCGCCTGACCCCTCGTCCGGCCGTCGCCCCGCCGTCGCCCCGCCGTCGCCCGGCCGTCGCCCGACATCCTCGCCGGCCCACTCGGAGCGCCACATTCGGGTGTCCGGCTGGTCGAAGTGGTTGTCCGCGCGTACCCGCGGAGTCACGATGTCCCACACCGCAACACCGTCCGGGGAGGCCGAGTTGACCGATGCATGGCTGGCTCTGGAACCGGGGGCCGACCCCGTCGAGCACGCGCGGGCACTGCGCCGGGCCCACGAGACCTTCACCGAAGCGGGGACGGTGCCGCGGCCCGTGCGGGCCGTGGTCGCGGATTCGTGGCGGCGGTCGGTGCGGGCGGGTGTCGGCCCGGACGGTACCGCGAGCGTGGAGCTGATGGACGGCGACCTCGGCGCCTACCGGGCCGAACACCCGCTGTCGCGGGTGATGCCGCTGGTCCGCGAGTTGCTGGGCACGTTCGCCGCCGACGGCGAGCATCTGCTCGCGGTGTGCGACGCGCACGGCAGGCTGCTGTGGGTCGAGGGGCATCCTGCCACCCGGCGCCGGGCGGGACGGATGAACTTCGTGCCCGGGGCCCGCTGGTCGGAGTCGGCCGTCGGGACGAACGCGCCGGGCACGGCGGTGGCCGTCGGCCGTCCGGTGCAGGTGTTCGCGGCCGAGCACTTCATACGCCGGGTACAGCCCTGGACCTGCGCCGCCGCTCCGGTGCACGATCCCCGCACCGGTCGGGTGCTCGGCGCCGTGGACATCACCGGCGGTGACGGTCTGGCGCATCCGCACAGTCTGGGCTTCGTACAGGCGGTGGCGCGTGCCGCGGAGTCCCAGCTGGCGCTGCTCGCTCCGGAGCCGTCCGGTCCTGAGGCGGCCGAGCTGACCGCGCTGGGCCGCGACGAGGCCCTGCTGAGCGCGGACGGTCGCAGGGTCCGGATGAGCCGGCGGCACAGCGAGATCGTCGTGCTGCTGGCCCACCATCCGGAGGGTCTGACGGGCGACGAGTTGCTGTGCGCTCTGTACGAGGACGAGACGGTACCGCCGGTGACGCTGAGGGCCGAGCTGGCCCGGCTGCGCGGCATCCTGGGACCCGGCCGACTGGCTTCCCGGCCGTACCGGCTCACGATGCCCGTCGAGTCCGACGCCTCCGTCGTCGAACGCCGGCTGCGGGCCGGTGCGATCACGGCGGCCGCGTCGGCGTACGCGGGTCCGCTGCTGCCCGGCTCCCAGGCTCCGGCGGTCGCACGGCTCAGGCGCCGGCTCGCCGACGGTCTGCGCGCGGCGCTGATCGCCTGCGGTGACCCCGACCTGCTGGCCGACTGGGCTCACGCACCCTGGGGAGAGGACGACCTCGACGTGTGGCGTGCGCTCGCGGCGGTGCGGCCCACGGCGGCGACGAGCTCCCGGCTCGCGGCGCTGGAGTCGGAGCTGGCCGCGCCCAACGCCTGGTGAGCGCCCTCCGCCGAGCGGCGCTCCGAGCGACCGGGCGCCGACCGCGACGCGCGCAACGTGTCTGCAACGTCCCGCTGCCTAGCCTCGCGCGCAGAGCTGTCCAACGGCGGACAGCGCTCGATGAGGGAGGCAGACAGGATGACCCGTTACGCGGCGCCCGGCACCGAGGGCGCGATCGTCTCCTATCAGTCGCGCTACGACCACTTCATCGGCGGCGAGTACGTGCCGCCGGCGCGCGGGCAGTACTTCGAGAACCCGTCCCCGGTGAACGGCCTGCCGTTCACCGAGATCGCGCGCGGCACGGCGGACGACGTGGAGCGGGCGCTCGACGCCGCCCACGAGGCCGCTCCGGGCTGGGGCCGTACCTCGGTGACCGAGCGTTCCGACATCCTGCTGAAGATCGCCGACCGCATGGAGGCGAACCTGGAGCGCCTGGCGGTCGCCGAGACCTGGGAGAACGGCAAGCCGGTGCGCGAGACTCTGGCGGCCGACATCCCCCTCGCCATCGACCACTTCCGCTACTTCGCGGGCGCGGTCCGCGCCCAGGAGGGTTCGCTCGGCGAGATCGACGACGACACCGTGGCGTACCACTTCCACGAGCCGTTGGGGGTCGTCGCGCAGATCATCCCGTGGAACTTCCCGATCCTGATGGCGACCTGGAAGCTCGCGCCCGCCCTCGCCGCCGGAAACGCGGTCGTACTGAAGCCCGCGGAGCAGACCCCGGCCTCGATCCACTACTGGCTGAGCCTGGTCGCGGACCTGCTGCCGCCCGGCGTCCTGAACGTCGTCAACGGCTTCGGCGTGGAGGCGGGCAAACCGCTCGCGTCGAGCCCCCGGGTGGCGAAGGTGGCGTTCACCGGCGAGACCACCACCGGCCGGCTGATCATGCAGTACGCCTCGGAGAACATCAAACCGGTCACACTGGAGCTGGGCGGCAAGTCGCCGAACATCTTCTTCGACGACGTCTGGGCGCGGGACGACGACTTCCGCGACAAGGCGCTCGAGGGCTTCACGATGTTCGCGCTCAACCAGGGTGAGGTCTGCACCTGCCCGTCCCGGGCGCTCGTCCAGCGGGGCGCCTACGCCGAGTTCATGGAGGCGGCCGTCGCCCGCACCGAGCTGATCAAGCCCGGCCATCCCCTGGACACCGGCACGATGATCGGCGCGCAGGCCTCCAACGACCAGCTGGAGAAGATCCTCTCCTACCTGGACATCGGCCGCCAGGAGGGCGCGAAGGTACTCACCGGTGGTGAGCGGATCGAGCACGACGGCGAGTTGAAGGGCGGCTACTACGTCCAGCCGACGATCTTCGAGGGCCACAACCGGATGCGGATCTTCCAGGAGGAGATCTTCGGCCCGGTGGTGTCGGTGACGTCCTTCGACGACTTCGACGACGCCGTCAAGACCGCCAACGACACGCTGTACGGCCTCGGCGCCGGGGTATGGACCCGCGACATGAACACCGCCTACCGCGCGGGCCGCGCGATCCAGGCGGGACGCGTGTGGACGAACTGCTACCACGCCTACCCGGCGCACGCAGCCTTCGGCGGCTACAAGCAGTCGGGCATCGGCCGGGAGAATCACAAGATGATGCTGGAGCACTACCAGCAGACCAAGAACATTCTTTGTTCATACAGCCCGAAGAAGCTTGGGTTCTTCTAGAGCCTCGAGTCGGCTGCCCGGCTACGCGAGTGCGTCTGCTCCCCCTTCCAGCCACACTCGGAGGTGGGAGGGGCGCTCGGCATCCATGTGCACGGTGTTCGCGGCGACGGCGGTGCGGCGGGCGGCTGCCTCCGGCCGGCCGGTGTTGGTGTTGACGTCGAAGCGGGGGAAGTTGCTGGAGGAGATGTCGAGCCGGATGCGGTGGCCGGCGGCGAAGCGGTTCGCCGTGTCGGGGGCGGCGACCTCGACCTCGTACACCTCGCCCGGAGTGAGCAGTTCCGGCTTCTCGTACGAGCGGTGGAAGCGGCAGCGGAAGATGCCGTCGGTGAGGTTCATGGCGAAGCCGTGCGGATAGTCGGCGTTGGGCGGGTGGACGTCGATCAGCTTGATGGTGAAGTCGGTGTCCGGGGCGGTCGTGGAGACGTGGAGCCGTGCCGACACCGGGCCGGCCAGGATCACGTCCCGTTCGAGCGGGGGTGTGGTCAGGGTGATGACGTCCGGGCGGGAGTCCAGCGGCAGGTACGGCTCCCGCGCCCCGTGCACCCGGGCGTCGGGGGCGTTCTGATCGTAGGCCCCGCCCGTCATCACCGGCTCGCCCGAGGTGACCTGCCCGCCCATGGTGGGGACCGGGTGGCGCGGGTCGAAGTCGTAGGTCACCGACGCGGCGGCCTCGGTGGGCGGGGCGAGGGTGAGATTGCCCGCGGGGGTGAGGTAGAGCGCGACGGGTGCCGTGAAGGCCGGCGGCCATCGGGTGTCGGTGCGCCATGCGCCACCGTGCCGCATCCGCCCCGCCCCGTCACGTCGGCCGTCGCCGCCGCCCATCAGGAAGTACTGGACGGCGGGGAGGTCGCCGCCGTCCGGACGCCCCTCGTCCTCCCGGCCCAGCGCTCGGTCGAACCAGCGGCGCCGGAACTCCAGGTAGGACGGGGCGAGGTTGCCGTCCAGTGCGGCCCGCGGGCCGAAGTCCACGTCCCCGGCGTACGTGTCGCAGCGGTGCCCGTGCGTCCACGGGCCCATCACCAGGTAGGAGGGGGCCGACTTCAGCTCCCGCAGGGCGGTGAAGTTCTCGATGGTGGAACGGACGTAGGGGTCGTACCAACTGCCCATGTGGAGGCTCGGCACGTCCGGGAAACGGTCGTAGAAACCGCGCCCGTAGATCGCCGGGTTGCGGTAGTAGTCCCCGAAGGTGTCCTCCCGCCACTGCTCCAGCAGGAAGTCCTCGTACGCCGGCAGGTGCCGCAGCGGCGTGCAGCCCGGCCGCCACGGCATCGCACCGAACCAGCCCGCCACGTCCACCCGCCGCAGTTCCTCGGCCAGCACCGGGTCCACCGCCGCCTCCGGGCTCTTCGCCGCCTGGCGCAGTGCCCAGGTCACCTGCTTCAGTTCGAAGGCGCCGCCCATCCGCATGCCCGCGTCGTACGCGGAGGAGAAGCCGCCCGAGTCCTGGAACATGGCGGCGAGCCCGGTCACCCCCTCGGCGGCCGCGGCTGCCTGGACGTGGGCGGAGTAGGACACCCCGGTCATCACGACCCTGCCGTCGCACCACGGCTGGTTCCTGAGCCACGCGACGGTGTCCGCCCCGTCCGGGCCCTCGCCGAGGTACTTCACGAACGTTCCCTCGGAGTCGCCGCGGCCCCGGCAGTCCTGCCGCACGACGTGGTAGCGGGCGTCGGTGAAGTGCCGGGCGATGTCCTCCGGCCGCGGGACCGGCGCATCGCCGCGGTCCTGGTCCGAACCGCGCCGCGCGCGCCGGCCGTACGGGGTGCGCTCGAGGAGCACGGGAAGCGCGGTCGTCTCCGGCTCGGGTGAGGCGGAGTACAGGTCCGCCGCGAGACGGACGCCGTCCCGCACGGGGATGCGCAGGGTGCGGCGCCACAGCGTGCCGCCCCGGAGGGGTTCGGGCCGCCCGGCATGGGAGGTGTCGTAGCAGGTCACACCCGTGACGCTAGGCAGTGGCCCACGTCATGGCGATCACTTGACGTCATCAGGTCAACTGTTCCGTCGAACGGTGACGGGACCGGGCACGGGACCTACTGTGCAGCGCACACCCCGGGAACTGCCCGCGAGCCCTCGCGACGGCACGACGGCGCGACGGATCGTGCGTGGCTCCGGGGTGCCGTCTCGTCCTGCTCGCGGCGCGGCCGCGTCATGCCCTCGTTCACCGTCCCCCAGGAGGCCGCCATGAGCACACCGAACAGCCGGACCCGGGAGGCGCGGGCTGCCGAGCCCGGCAAGGGGGGCCGTGGCTCCCGGCTCCTGGACGTGGTCGAGCGGGCCGGCAACGCGCTGCCGCATCCGTTCTGGCTGTTCTGGATCCTGGGCGGGGTCGTCGCCCTCGTCAGCTGGGCACTGAACGCCTCCGGACTTCAGGTCGAGGACCCGTCCTCGGGTGACCCGGTCGGTGTCCGGAGCGCCCTGTCGGCGGACGCCGTACGGGACCTGGTCAGCGGGGCCCAGGACTCCTTCGTCACCTTCGGCCCGCTCGGAACCGTGCTGATGGTGATGCTCGGCGTCGCGGTCGCCGAGCGGTCGGGCCTCTTCGAAGCGCTCGCACGCCGCATGCTGTCGGGCCTGTCCCCGCGCACGGTAGTCCTGGGCGTGGCCCTGGGCGGTGTGCTGGGGAAGTTCCTGTCCGACTCCGCGTACGTCGTCCTCATCCCGCTCGGAGCGGTGGCTTTCCGCGCCGTGGGACGCTCCCCGATGCTCGGCATGATCGTCGCGTTCGTCGCCATCAACGCGGCGGGCGACGCCAACCCGCTGATCGCCCCCGGTGACGCGCTGTTCGCGTCGGTGGCCACCGAGGCCGCGCAGCTCGTCGACGAGGACGTGGTGGTCCGCGCGACGGACAACATGTACTTCACCACCGTCTCGGCGTTCGTGCTGGCGGGCACCATCGCCCTGGTCGTGGACAAGGTCCTCGCCAAGCGCGAGCACCACCTGGTCCCCGACGCCGACCTGGAGACCGCCGCGGCACAGCGGGTCGTCGCCGCGGAGGTCGACGACAGCACCGAATCGCGTGCCCTGAGGCTGACCGGACTGGCCGTGCTCGGGTATACAGCGCTGATCGTGCTTGCCATGCTGCCCGCCTCGTCGCCGCTGCGCGGCGAGGGAGGGGCGATCGTGGAGTCCACCTTCATGGACTCCATCGCCGTCTTCCTGACCGTCTTCTTCCTGCTCATCGGTGCCGTGTACGGGCGGTTCACCGGGCGGATCAGGGGGAGCCGGGCGATCCCGGAGTTCATGGCGGAGGGAGTGCGTTCCATCGCCCCGCTGTTGGTGCTCTTCTTCGCCGTGTCCCAGTTCCTGGCCCTGTTCAAGTGGACCAACATCGCCACGGTCGTCGCGGTCGAAGGCGCGGACTTCCTCAAGCAGTGGGGCGCGCCCACGTTGGTGCTGTTCTCCCTGCTGATCATCGCGGTCGCGCTGATGAACCTCCTCATCACCTCCGGCTCCGCCCTGTGGGCCCTGGTCGCCCCGGCCCTCGTGCCGATGCTGATGCTCCTGGGCACCAGCCCGGCGACCACCATGGCCCTCTACCGCATCGCCGACTCCTGCACCAACTCCATCACCCCGATGAGCACGTCGTTCATGCTGTGTGTCGGCTATCTGCAGACCCTGCGCCACAAGGCCGGCATCGGCACTCTGGTCTCCTTCACGCTGCCCCTCGCGATGATCATGCTGCTGGTCTGGGTGCTGCTGTTCTTCGTCTGGTACCTGCTGGGCATCCCGCTCGGTCCGGGCGCGCCGGTGCGGTGAGCACCGCCGTACGCTGACGGCGTGAGCATCGTCCTCGACCTCGGAGGGCTCGGCCCCGCGGACCTTGTGGCCGGGCCCTTCGCCCTGTCGGAACTGATGGCGAGCCTGCACGTGCTCGCCGAACCCGAGCACCACCCGGAGGCCGCCGACTGGGCCGCCCGCGCCGCGGCCGCGGGCCCCGAACTGCGCGACGAGTTGTCCGTGTTCGCTCCGCTGTGGGCCCGCTTCCGCTGCCGCCTGTTCTTTCCCCTTGCGGTTCCTCTCGCCGCGAGCCTGGACGAGGCGCTGGCGGCGATCGCGACGCTGTCGGCGGATGCCTTCCTCGGACTGGTGGCGCCCGGAGTCCTCGGCACCAGCGCGCGGCCCCTGCCGTCGGCACACGAACTCCGTGCCGGCACCACCACCGCGGAGGACTACGTCCGCCGCTGTCTGCGCCGCTCCTACGCCCGCGGTGAGCTGGCGCGGCAGCTGGTGTCGGCACCGCTGGAACTGCGGGACCGTGTGCTCGCGGTGCTGCGGGCCGCCGACACCGCGTTCTTCGCGGACGACTGGCGCACGCTGCGGCCGGCCCTGGAGGACCATGCGCGGGAAGTACGTCGCCGACTGGCGGCCCGGCCACCCGCCGACGTGCTGGCCGAGCTGCTGCCGACGGCGGTCCGGGTCGGGCCGGGGGAACGGGTCCGGCTGGACAAGCTGCAGATCGACGAGGTGAGGGTGGCCCCGCGCCCGCTCGTCCTCGTCCCCTCGGCCCGGGTCTGGCCGCATCTGACGGTCAAGCACGAGCACCCGTCGTGCGTGGTGGTGCAGTACCCGGCGCGCGGGACCACCCCGGACGGACAGCTGACCCTGCGGGATCTGCACGACCGGCTGATGGCGCTGACCTCGCCCGCCCGGATGGAGCTGTGCCGCCACCTGCTGGGCGAGCCCATCACCACCTCGGAGCTCGCCGCCCGGCTCGGATCCAGCGAACCGCAGGTCTCCCGGGCCCTGCGGACGCTGCGCGACGCGGGCCTGGTGCGCTCCACGCGGGACGGCAAGCTGGTGCGGCACCGGCTCGCCACGGATGTCATCCAGCGACTGGGCAACGACGTCCTCGCAACCGTGGCACGGTGAAGGCGAGACCGAACACCCGCTGTCCCACCGACAGCCCCCTTGTGCCGTAGCCAAGGGCGGTCACGACACCGGCGACCTCGTGGCCGGGGATCGACGGGGTGCGGTCCCGGCCCAGCCGATCGGTCCGGGTCCCGGGCCACGTCAGCGCGCCGGGGGTGTATCCCGACGCGTAGACCTCGACGAGCACGTCGTTTCCCGCGGGCTCCGGCTCCGGCCGGTCGGCCAGGGTCGTCCCGGCCGCTCCTGCGGCCTGATCTGTCACCACGACGGCTGTCACCACGACGGCTGTCGTCCCGCAGCTCACGACGTCCTGTCACGCGCCCTCTGCCGGTGAGCGGCGCCCGGGCAGAGGCGGGACGTCCAGGTCCCCCTCGCGCAGCCGATAGACCTGCAAGGTGAGTCCGTAGTACTTGTCCGTCTCACCCACCCATTCCATGCCCACGCGCCGTGCCGTCGCGATTCCACGCGTGTTGCGGGGGCGCACCACGGCGAAGACCTCGTCCACCCCCGCTGTGAAGGCGTAGTGGGCCACGCCGTGGCCCGCTTCGGTTGCCAGGCCACGTCCCCAGAAGGGTCTCGCGAGCTGCCAGCCGATCTCCAGGTCGACACCGTCGGGTGGCAGCGGCAGGATCGCGGCCCCGCCGACGAGCTCGCCGGTCTCCGAAAGCTCGACGGCCCAACGACCCGCGGGGGGTTCAAGGCGCGAGCACTCCTCGATCCACTGGCCGAGCACTCCCGCCATGGCCTCCCTGTCGGGCACCGTCCCCATGGCCGGGGCCAGCCATCGGGCGACCTCGTCTTCGCCGTACACGGCGACCGCCCCCGCAGCATCGTCTGTCGACCACCTGCGCAGTACGAGCCGTTCGGTCTCGATACGGGCATCGTCGACTCGCACACGATGCGGTCGATCTGACGGACCAGGCATGTCTGCTCATCCAAACCTTCGGGTCGTGGGGTCGGCAGCGATCCCGCCCGACCGGAGATCTCCGGCCGCACGAGGCTGCCCCCGTCAGGCCGACGCCTGGGGCAGCTTCCAGCCTTCCCGGACGCAGTGGCACGTGTAGCCGTTCGGACAACGCTGAAGATAGTCCTGATGCTCGGGGTCCGCGATCCAGAGGATGAGGTGGGCGTGGACCAGCCGCGGCAGCGTCCGGCGGACCCGGTGCCCTCGGCAGCGGCGGGCCCGGTCACGTATGACGGGCGCTGCGGGGCTCCCGCCGTACCGGAGGCGGGGCACGCCGGCCGTGTGGTTGGCTTGAGGCATGGCGAAGCGCATCCGGGTTCGCGCCCCTGAGCTGGAGGGCAGGGGCGGCTGGATCAACACCGGTGACCGGGAGCTGACGCTGGCGGCCCTGCGCGGGCGGATCGTGATCGTCGACTTCTGGACCTTCTGCTGCATCAACTGCCTGCACGCCCTCGACGAACTGCGCGGGCTGGAGGAGAGACACCGGGACACCGTCGTGATCGTAGGTGTGCATTCACCGAAGTTCCTGCACGAGGCCGATCACAGAGCCGTTCTGGACGCCGTCGAACGCTATGCCGTCGAGCACCCCGTGCTGGACGATCCGGAGTTGGCCACCTGGAAGCAGTACGCGGTACGCGCCTGGCCCACCCTCGTCGTGGTCGACCCCGAGGGCTACGTCGTCGCCCAGTACGCGGGCGAGGGACACGCGCCGGCCATCGAGCGGCTGATCGAGGAGCTGGAGGCCGAGCACCTGGCCAAGGGCACCCTGCGGCGCGGCGACGCCCCGTACGCGGCGCCCGAACCGGAGCCGACGATCCTGCGCTTCCCCGGCAAGGCGCTGCTGCTGCCCTCCGGGACATTCCTGGTCAGTGACACCACCCGGCACCGACTGGTGGAGCTGACACCGGACGGTGAGGGCGTCGTGCGGCGGGTCGGGAGCGGGCAGCGGGGCTTCGCGGACGGTCCCGCCGGCGAGGCGTGCTTCAGCGAACCGCAGGGCCTGGCTCTGCTCGACGACGGCTCGGTGGTCGTCGCCGACACCGTCAATCACGCCCTGCGCCGCTACGATCCCGTCACCGGCGACGTCTCCACCCTGGCCGGCACGGGCCGGCAGTGGATGCGCGGGGAACCCACGTCCGGGCCGGCCCGTGCCGTCAGCCTCTCCTCGCCCTGGGACGTCGCCCTGTGGAACGACCGGGTGTGGATCGCCATGGCCGGCGTGCACCAGCTGTGGGCCTACGACCCGCGGGACGGCAGTGTCGCCGTCACGGCGGGGACGACCGACGAAGGTCTCGTCGACGGGCCCGGGGCCGAGGCCTGGTTCGCGCAGCCGTCCGGGCTGGCGGCGTCCGGGGAGAGGCTCTGGGTCGCCGACTCCGAGACCTCCGCACTGCGCTGGGTCGACCTGGACGGCACGGTCCGAACGGCCGTCGGAACCGGACTGTTCGACTTCGGGCACCGGGACGGTCCGGCCGGGCAGGCCCTGTTGCAGCATCCGCTGGGTGTGACGGCCCTGCCCGACGGCTCGGTGGCCGTCTCCGACACCTACAACCACGCTCTGCGCCGCTACGACACGGCGACCGGTGAGGTCAGCACGCTCGCCACCGGCCTGCGCGAGCCCAGTGACGCCGTAGTCGTCGGGGACGAGATCGTGGTCGTCGAGTCGGCCGGGCACCGGCTGACCCGGTTGCGCCTGCCGCAGGAGACCGTGCGGCAGGCGGTCGTCGCCCACCGGACCCGACGGGACGTGACGGAGGTGGCTCCGGGCATCCTGCGACTGGAGGTGGTCTTCCGAGCACCTCCCGGACAGAAGCTGGACACGCGATACGGGCCCTCGACCCGGCTCCTGGTCTCCGCCTCCCCACCCGAGCTGCTGCGTACCGGGGAGGGCGCGGACACCGGCCCGGCCCGCCTGCTCGAACTGGACCCGGTGGTCCCGGAAGGTGTGCTGCACGTGTCGGCGACGGCCGCGTCCTGCGACGACGACCCGGACATCCCGTTCCCGGCCTGCCATGTCCAGCAGCAGGACTGGGACATCCCGATCCGTCTCGCCGACGGCGCTGCGGGCAGCCTGTCGCTCGTCCTGGCCGGCCCGGACGACGCCCCCGCGTGACACGGGTCGTTCCGTCCACCGCGCCTCTACTGCGCCCCTACTGCGCGTCGGCACCCGGTCACGCGGCCTGCCACCTCGCGGGCCGCCGGACTACCATCGGGCTGGCCAAGAGCGCCGGAGCCCGCAGACCGGGCTACGGCCCGTGCACCGGCCTCGCTCGGGGACGGGCCGGAAACGACACGACCAGTGCGGTGGCCCGCTGCCGGCAGGTCGCGGACGCCTGCCTGGCGGGCCTCACAAGGGCCACGGACGCCGCGGCCGATCACCGTCGTCGCCCCACCGGCACAGGAGTGGAGTCCCCCTCGGCATGAGTACCCCCGACAGCCCTCCCCGCGAGGTGGAGGTCGTCCAACTGCTCGTCTCGCCGGTGCACCGGTACGCCGGACGCCCGGCCCACGGCGCGGCGGCGGACCCGGACGGTGGCCTGGTCGAGCAGGTCGAGGTGCGCAGCCGGCTGGGGATCGTCGGCGACCGCTACTTCGCCCGGCCGGCGCACCGGGACGCGGCGGTCACCGTGATGGCCGTGGAAGGCCTCCCCTTCGGCGCCGATCTCAGGCAGACCCGCCGAAACGTCCTGCTCCGCGGCGTCGACATCGACTCGTTCATCGGCCGGACCATCGAACTCGACAGCGGCGCCGGACCCGTGGTGCTGGCGGTCAACCGAGCCGCACGGCCCTGCGCGTGGATGGACGCCGTCATCGCGCCGGGCGCACAACGCGCTCTGCGGGGAAAGGGCGGTGTCCGGTGCACCCCGCTGACCGACGGTGTGATCCGGGTCGGCACAGCGCGCTTTCGCGTCCTGGAGCAGCCCGACGACGGCGGGTAGCACTTCGTCGGGCTGTGCGCGCCGGTTCGGGCCGGCCGCCCGACGGTCGGGAACGGCGGCGCGCCGCCGCCGTCAGGCCCCTTGGTTGCCCGCCTCCCCCAGCGGGATCGACAGCAGGGCGACACCGGTCATGTCGAGGCATGCGGCACCCCTCGCGCGCACCATGCGCAGCACGACTCCGCCGCACTGCTGACAGCGCGCGACGAGGCCCGGGGCCTTGTCGTACACGTACAGACGGGCGAGCGGACCCGTACAACCGCAGTGTGCGCACCGGCTCGTCGCGGCGGTGACATCGACGGCGAACACCTCGGAGAGGGGGCCCGCCAGAGCGTTTCCGTCGATGTGGCAGTCAGGGACGCCGTCCGCGTCCGGTTCGTCCGTCCTCGTCGGCGCCATCTCAACCTCCACTGTCGCCGAAGCGTTCGGTGCGGACACGCTCCGGCGCGTGTCCGAGCAACACCAGCCAGGCGGCCGCCCTCTCGACGAATCCCGTGGGCCCGCACACATAGCAGGTCGGCTCGAAGTCGGGAGGCCAGCCCTTTCGTGCAAGATCGTCGGGCGTGATGCGACCGGGAGGACGCGGCGCGTCCGCGGGTGTCTTGCGGGTGTAGAGATAGGCGGTGTCCAGCCCCGGCGCCCCCATACGGAGCTCGGAGCGGTACAACAGGTCCTCGGGGGTCCTCACGGAGTACAGGAGCCGAAACGGCGCCCTGCTGCCGGCTGCCTGGCGAGCGCGGACCATGCTCATCAGTGGCACGAGGCCGGAGCCGCCTGCCACGAGCAGTACCGGCTCCGTCTGCCTGTGGTGCCAGACGAACCAGCCGCCGACCGGGCCGCGCAGTTCGAGCCGGTCGCCGGGGACGAGTTCGTCGACCAGGTAGGGCGACACCTCGCCATCGGGCAGGCGCTGGACTGTGAGCTCGAGGCGTCCTTCCCCGGGCGCGGAGGCGATGGAGTAGCTGCGCTGGGTGCTGTACCCGTCCTCCGCGGTCAGCCGCACGTCCACGTGCTGGCCGGCCGTGTGCCCGGGCCAGTCGGGCACGTCGAGCTCCAGTGTCACGGCTGTGGCGGATTCCGCCCGGCGGCCGGTCACCTCGGCGACCCGCCACCGAAGCCGCTCTCCTAGTCTCCCTGGTACCGCTGTTCCCGCCATGGGTCTCCGTAGTTGTGGTAGCCGGCGCCTTCCCAGAAGCCGGGGACGTCGCTCTCTCTCAGCTGGATGTCTCGCACCCACTTCGCGGACTTCCACAGGTACAGGTGCGGGACGAGGAGCCGTGCCGGCCCCCCGTGCTCGGGCGTCAGGTCGCCGCCGCCGTATCCGTAGGCGATCCATGCCTTGCCGTCGAGCAGATCGGCGAGCGGAACGTTGGTCGTGTAGCCGCCGTAGGAGCCGACAAGGACATGCTCCGCCGCGCTCTCCACGTCCGCCAGCAGGACGTCCAGGGAGACGCCCCGCCATTCGGTGCCGAACTTCGACCATTTGGTCACGCAGTGCAGATCGACCGTCGGGGACTCCGCCGGCAGGGCCATCAGGCCGTCCCAGTCCCAGGTGTGCCGCTGCCCGGTCTCCGTGGTGACGGAGAGCTCCCAGGTCTCCCGTGGCACACGAGGGGTGGGCCCGGCCGACAGCACGGGGAAACTGGTGGTCTCGTACTGACCGGGCGGCAGTCTGGCACTGTCGAGCGGCCGGCGGCCGTGGAAACCTCGCGAGATGATGGCCATGCTCGCCGTCCTTCGCTGTCGGGGTGTCGATGCCGTCGTGACGGCCCTGTGGGATACGCGTCAGCGGGCGGTGGCTTCTTACCTCACGCGCCGGGGAGACCCGGTGCATCCTGCTTCAGCCCTGACGTGACAGCCTGCTCCTGCGGTTTTTGCGGGTATGCCCCACTTCCACGCTACCCGGGCTGCCGGGCAGGCGCCGCCGCTGCCGGCCTGGCACCGTGTGCCGACCCGGTTCGCCGCGGCGACGATGGACGGGTGCGTTCAGAGGTCGTCGGCCGCGTCCGGCACGATGCGGACGGCGGCGTCCGGCACGATGCGGACGGTCGTGTCCGGCACGATGCGGACGGTCGTCTCCTCCGCGGAGGACGCGCCGCCGTCGATGCCGACGTCCCGCGCCCAGTGGTCGTCACCGCCGCAGCCGGTGCGTGAGATCCTCGTGGGAAGCCCTCTCTCGCGCGGTGAGTCCCCAGTCGTAGACCGCGGAGGGTGATTCCGCCGGCGAGCAGCCCCTCCCAGGTCGCGAAGTGGCGGGCGATCGCCCGGCGCGCCGCCTCGTCCTGGTCGGCCGGCTCGCTCGCCCTTCTCCACACGGAGGCCGGCAGCGCATCGCCTGCGGACTCAGTGGGAGTCGCGGGGGACCTCGTGTCCGCGGTTTCCGCGCAGGAATCCGAAATCGGCGCCCCGGTCGGCCTGTTCGACGTTCTGGGTGTAGAGCCAGGCGTAGCCGCCGGCGTGCCGTTCGGCGGGTGCGCGCCACGCCTGCCTGCGTCGCGTGAGTTCGGCGTCGTCGACGTCCAGGCGCAGGGTGCGGTTCGGGACGTCGAGGACGACCGGGTCCCCGTCGTGGACCAGGGCGAGGGGTCCGCCGACGGCGGCCTCGGGCGCCACGTGCAGGACCACCGTCCCGTACCCGGTGCCGCTCATCCGGCCGTCGCAGACGCGCACCATGTCCTTGACGCCGGCCTTCAGCAGCTTGGCGGGCAGGGGGACGTTGGAGACCTCGGGCATGCCGGGGTAGCCCTTGGGGCCGGCGTTGCGGATGACGACGACGGTGTTCTCGTCGATGTCGAGATCCGGGTCGTCGGCCACCTCGTGATACGCCTCGGGAGAGTCGAAGACACGCGCGGGGCCGCGGTGGGTGAGCAGGTGCGGTGACGCGGCGGACTGCTTGATCACGGCGCCGTCGGGGCACAGGTTGCCGCGGAGGACGGCGATCCCGGTGCCGGCCGGCTGGAAGGGGGCGTCGAGGCGGGTGATGACGTCGGAGTCGACCCGTTCGATGTCCCCGGTGTTCTCGGTGCCCCCGGTGTTCTCGGCGATCGTGCGTCCGGTGACCGTGATCTGGTTGCCGTGCAGCAGATCCCCGCTGAGCAGTTCGGCCAGGACGGCGGGCAGGCCGCCCGCGTAGCAGAAGTCCTCCATCAGGTACTTGCCGCTGGGCATCAGGTTGACCAGCGTCGGCACCGCGCGGGCGAGGTCGTCGAAGTCCCGCAGGCTCAACTCGACGCCGACGCGCCCGGCAAGGGCCAGGAGATGGATGACGGCGTTCGTGGAGCCGCCGATGGCCGCGTTGACCCGGACGGCGTTCTCGAACGCTTCCCGGGTCAGGATCCGCGAGGGGCGCAGCTCCTCCTCCACCATCCCCACGATGCGCTGCCCCGCCGCCTGCGCGGTTTCCATCCGCCTCGAGTCGACCGCGGGCCAGGCCGCGGAGCCCGGCAGCTGCATGCCGAGCGCCTCGGCCAGGCAGGCCATCGTCGAGGCGGTCCCCATCGTCATGCAGTGCCCGTTGGAGCGGGCCATGCAGCCTTCCGCGAAGAAGCACTCCTCCTCGGTCATCCGGCCGGTCTTCAGGTCCTCCTCGAACTTCCACACGTGGGTGCCGGACCCCACGTCCTGCCCCCGGTACTTGCCGTTGAGCATCGGCCCGCCGGTGACCATGACGGCGGGCAGGTCGACACTGGCGGCGCCCATGAGCATGGCCGGGGTCGTCTTGTCGCAGCCCGACAGCAACACGACACCGTCGAGCGGATTGGCCCGGATCAGCTCCTCGACCTCCATGGCCATGAGGTTGCGGTACAGCATGGCGGTGGGGCGCATCAGTGTCTCGCCGGTGGCCATCGTGGGGAACTGCAGGGGGAAGCCGCCGGCCTGCCACACACCGCGCTTGACGGCCTCGGCGACGCGGGTGAGGTGGGCGTTGCACGGGGCGAGTTCGGAGGCACTGGTCGCGATGCCGATGACGGGGCGCCCGTCGAACACCTCGTGGCCGAAGCCCTGGCTGCGCATCCACGAGCGGTACACCATGCCGCTGCGGCCCTGTGCGCCGAACCACGCCTGGCTGCGGCGACTCGTCCTTGGATCGTCGGTCATGCAGTCACTCCCGTGGCTCTGGCGTCGTCCGCTTCGCGATGGGGCGTTGCCGGGTGAGGACCCGCAGGCCGTACCTGTCCCACAATCATTGAACGATTCGATCAATGGCGTCCAGGGGGCGGGCGGAGATCGTGGTGCACGGGCTCGCTGGGCCGCCCCCGCGCTGCCTGCCTCACCCGCTCCGGACTTCGGTGTTCTGGCAGGCATGCAGCAGCCAGCGTCCGTCGTCCTGCTTGGTCATGACGTACAGCGGCGCGCCCTCCGCGTCTCCCCCGGCCGAGTGGTAGACCTGCCGGACCTTGACCGCCGCCACGTCCGGGCGCAGAAACTGCGTGTGGATCACCTCGTAGGTGACGTCGCCGTCCCACACGGCCTGGGGCAGCACCGCGCGCGTGAACTCGGCGATCGCGTCGAGGCCCAGGAGCACCTTGCCGTGCGCGGTCGTCCAGAGCGCGTCGGGCCGGAAGAGGGTGAGGAACCCTTCGGCGTCCTTGTCGCGCTGGGTGCGTTCGACGGTGGCCACGACGTGCTCGATGGCCTCGATGTCCTCGGCGCCGGCTTCCGTGGGTGAGCCCTGTGTGTTCATGCGGATCACCGTGGTGCCTCAACCATGCTTGAGGTCAAGGGCCGGCAGGGACCGCGGAGACCGGCAGCGCGGGACGACCGAGGCGGACCGGGACCCCCGGCGAGTAGAGGACGCTGACCGGGCCCTCGCCCGTCGCCGGTACCCCGGCACTCTCGACCAGGTCCTCGTCGCACGAGACGAGTCGGGCCCGGTGCAGGGGCCAGCGGGGATGGTGGTTGGGCAGGTACGCCGCTCCGCCGAAGAACATGTTGTGCATGCCCCAGCGGGCGGTGAGGAAGTGCTCCAGGGCCGTGGGCTCGTCGATGCGCTCGCCGGTCCGCAGGATGATGCGGCTGTGGGCGCCGCGCGGTCCCGGCCAGCGGCGGAAGCTGGTGTAGGTCACGGTGTCGCCCACGGAGCGGACGGTCATGCGGGACCACAGGTAGGGCAGCCGGAAGCCGACGCGCCCCATCACCACCGGAATCAGCCGCGCGGCGTCCATCGACCGGAAGACCACGCCGCGCCGCCCGTGCGCGTCCACGCTGTACAGCCGCACGTTGGTCTCCGGGAACGAGCCGAAGTACGGGATCCCGGGCAGCCGGAACCATCCGACCCGGTGCATGCGGAACGCCACGAGCCCGACGTAGGTGAGACCGTCGTGCGTGTCGGGGACGGTGCCGCGCGGCATCAGTCCCGCCACGGCGGCGGGCTCGACGGCCCAGTGGATGAAGGCGAGGTCGAGCCACTCCTGGGTGAGGAGCGGCGTCCGTATCGCCGCGGGGGCGTCCGGGGTGACGGCGCTGGGCTTCTGCACGGCGCAAGGATGACAGACGGACCGGGCGGTGCGGCCCGAGGGGGCGGGCCGTGCGTACGGCCGGCCACTCCTGCGGGAATCCCCTCATGATGAATCCCCTCATGATTGACCCTCGACCTGGTCCAGGGATCAGAGTTCCCGACGTGGAGAACGAGATGCGCAGCATTGGGGAGACGGCCCGCGACAGCGGACTGGGCGTGAGCGCCCTGCGGTTCTACGACCGTGCCGGTGTGCTGGTCCCCGCCCGGGTCGATCCGGCGAGTGGCTACCGGTGGTACGCCCCCGGCCAGCTCGAGGAGGCCAGGGTGCTGGTCCGGCTGCGGCGGGCGGGTATGCCGCTGGCGGACATCCGGCTGGTGCTGGCCGGCTGGTCCGGGGCGGACGCCGACCTGGTGCGAGGGCTGCTCCGGGCACACCTGCGCCGTCTGGAGCGGGGGCTGGCCGAGGCCCGCAGCGAGTTCTCCACGCTCGAAGCGCTACTCGATCACAGGGAGAATCCCATGACCACCTCGCCGCGTACCGGCACCGTCCACCTGTCCCTTCCCGCGCCCGCGCTGGCGGACGCGCTCGACGCGGTCCGCTTCGCCGCGGGCCGGGACCCCGAGCTGCCGATGCTCGGCGGCGTCCTGTTCGACGTCGAGGGCGACACGCTCCACGTCGTGGCCACCGACCGCTACCGGATGGCCGTCGCGCGCCTGGCCGCCGTCGGACACGGGGGACCGCGCGAGCAGGTCGTCGTGCCCGCACCGCTCGTCGACGCGATGCGGGCGCTGCTGGGCGACGACGGGCCCGTCCGTTTCGCCGTGGAGGCTGACCGCGTGACGCTGGAGGCAGGGGAGCGCCAGGCGTCGGGGCGGCGCCTGGCCCACGACTTCCCCGACTACCGCCGTCTCGTTCAGCTGCCGCCCGGGCGGCGCGTCGTCGTCGATGTGCCCGGGTTCCGGGAGGCGTTGGAGACCGGCCCAGTCCGCACGGGTGAACAGGGCGAGCCGGGTCGGTCCGCGCGCGACGTCAGCGTGCTCTCGGCGGTGGACGACGGCACGGTGATCGTCTGCGGGGAGGGCGCCCCGGACAGGGACGCGGACGGGGCCGGGCACCACGTCGGTGTCGACCGCGGGTACCTGCTGGACGCGCTCGCCGCCGCGGACCGGGACCGGCTCGTCCTGGAGTTCGGGCCCGCCCCCACCGCGCCACTGGCGATCCGCCGGGAGGACGACGAGAGCGCGTTCTCGCTGCTGATGCCGGTCCGCCTGGACGACTGACGGCTGCCCGGTCGCCCGCCCCGTGCCCCTCCCCCACCCTGCGTCCCCCGCGCCGACGGCGTTGTCAGTGGGCTCGCTTACAGTCGTCATCACTTGATCACTGCGGTGCGGGGAGGCACTCATGGGGTGGGTGACGGCCGGGGACTACGAGGTCGCCCTGGACGACGGGAAGGTGGTGTGCCGCAACGCCACCGGACGGCGGCTGAAGTCGGTGCCGGCCAAGCTCGCGGACGATCCCACGGTGGTCGGACTGCGGCAGCTCGTCGAGTGGCTGGAGCGTCACGAACGCCAGTGCCTGAGCGACGTGGAGCGGTGGATGGTGCGGTCACTGCCCGTGCCCCTCGCCGTGCTCACCCGCGTGTGGCCCGACCCGGCCTGGCGGTCCGCCCTGCGCAACCTCGTGGTCACCGGTGCCGACGGCGAGGTCGCGGGATTCCTGCGCGACGCCGACCCCGAGCGCGGCCTCGGCCTCGTCGACCTCGACGGTGACACGGTCCGCGTCGCCCCAGACCTCGTCCGTCTCCCGCATCCCGTGCTCCTCGAAGACCTGGAGGAGCTGCGGGAGTTCGCCGTCGAGCTCGGCGTCGAACAGCGCGCTCAGCAGCTCTTCCGCGAGGTGTGGCACCGCCCCGCCGGACTCGACGCCGATGCCTCCTCGGTCGAGGAGTACGCGGGCGGCGCCTTCAAGGAGCTGCGCTTCCTGCACGGCCGGGTCACCCAGCTCGGCCACCGTGTACGGGGCGGATACGCGGTCTGTTCCGCCTGGGAGGACGGCCGGGGCGTGGAGGCCCGAGTCTGGGTCGGCGACTACGACGGCTACGAGGAGACGGAGACCGGCCCCCTCATGTGGACCGACGCCGCCGGGCGGGTGCTGAAGCTCGGCCGGGTCGGGCCGGTCGCCTGGTCGGAAGGCATGCGCATGGCTGCCGCGCTGTACGCGGGTCGCGACATCGAGGACGAGGAGCGCGCCGCGTGAACGCCATGGACACCACCACCGCGCCCCACGGGGCCACCGGCGCGCGCGAGGTCACCGGTCTCGACGACGCCACCGCCTCGGCGCTGCTCGAGGCCGGCGCGCTCCTGCCGCCCGGCAGCAGCGGCCGGGAGGACGCCGACACCCTCACCGTCCGTACGTACACGCATGCCGCGCTCGGCGAGCGCAGCGTCGTCCGGCTGGTGCCGGGCACCCTCGGGGAGGCCGAGGACCTCGCGCTGGACTTCCTCGGCCTCGTGCGGGACGCGGAGACTCCCGAGGTCGGGCAGATCAGGCGGGAAACCCTTGGATTCCCCGCCTGGGCCCTGGTCAACGACCCGGCCAACGGGCACCACGCGCTGGCCCTGGTCAAGGACGTCGAGCGGCTCGCCCGCCAGGCCAAGTCCCGCCCGGGCAACGCCAAGGAGGGCTTCGAGCAGCTCGGCGACCGGCTCGGCCGGGCCGTGCCGCACTTCCTGCCGACCTTCTACGAGCAGGCCGCGCGGATCTTCCTCCAGTTCGACAACACCACGTACGCCGCCGCCTTCTTCGGCAAGGCGCGGGAGGCGGAGCGGGTGCACGCGCTCGCCGTCGACGAGCAGCGGCAGCGCGCCGTGTTCCTGGAGTTCGCCTTCGCCGGGGCGCTGACGGTCAAGGCGCTGAAGCAGCATGTGCGGGACCTGGCCGCCAGGCTGGACGCCGCCGAGGCCTGGGCCCAGTTCCGTCAGCTGGCCGTCGAACGCTGTGCGGCCGGTATGCCGCCGTACGCGTCGCTGCCGCAGGACGCCCGCGTGCTGATCAAGGCGGCCGGGCTGCCCCGCGTGGAGGCGGAGTGCGACCTCGTCGCCGACCTGGTCGCCTCTCCCGCGGCCGTCCGGGCGCCCGCCTCCTTCTGGACCGCGTACCGGGCGACGCTCGCCATCCTCGCCGAGCGGCGGCCCGCGGTCCGGGAACGGCTGCTGGAGATCATGCCGGCCGGGCTGGATCACGGCACCAGGAGTGACGAGTTCTGGCTCGAGTTGCTGGCCAAGTGCGGTGCCGACCGGCTGCTGACCGGCGAGGACGGTGGGACGGCGGCCGGAAGCGGCACGGTGGCCGAGGACGGTGGGACGGCGGCCGGAAGCGGCACGGTGGCCGAGGACCCGGGCGGTGTAGACGCGGCGGACTGGCTGAGCCGTTGGGCCGCCCATCGCAAGCGCGGCGCCACGGTGTGCGACAGCTCCCCGGCCACGCTCGGCCTCGTCGCACGGATGGCGCCCCGGTTGCGCGCCGACGGACGGGCCGTCGACCTGTTCACCGGCCGCCGGCACGTGGGCGTCGACATCGCTCTGCTCGACCTGTGCGCCGCGGAGGGCATTCCCCTCGCCCTGCCCGACACCGACGCCGAGGTCCACCTCGAACTGGACCGCTGGGTGCTCGACACCCGGCCGGAGCGGCGTGATCTGGCCGCCGTCGCCGCTGACCCACGGCTGCGCCCCCTGCTGCTGCGGGCCGTCGGTGCCGCAGGGCACGAGCGGCCGTCGCACCCGGTACTGGACCATCTCGCCGACCATCCCGTGCTGAGCGGGGTGCTGCGCGAGTGGCTCGACGGCGCCGTCGGTGAACTCGCCTGCGCGGTGGGCCTGCCCGGAGCCCGCGAGGCGCTCAACCGGCTGAGCCCCTACCGGTCGGTGGCCCCCCGGGTCAATCCCGAGGCCGTCGCCCGTGCCGTCGGGTACGAGGCGGCTCCGCTGCTCGGGCGTACCCTGCGGACCGGCCTCCTGGACGAACTGGGCTGGCCCGCCCTGGACGAAGCCCTGCGGCTGCTCGACACCGAGACCCGCGCCCGGCACGGCAACGGGCCCCGCGGGGACCGCGACACCCCGCTGATCGTGAACGAGGCCTGGCCCTGCCTGATCCTCAGCCGCGGGCCCAAGGCGGTCGTCGTCGGCCCGGACGGGATTCTGCTCGAACACGACCTGCGGCTCCCGGCCGACCTGGACCGCTGGCAGCGCCCGCAGTTCCGCTACGCCGACGGGGAACTGCTCGTGGTGTGGTGGCAGGACGGCAAGCAGCGCGGCTACTGGTCCGCCCGGCCGTCCGAGGTCCTCACGCTCACGGGCGAACAGATCTCCCACTGGTGGCGTGGCGACGAGGCCGCCCCGTCCATCCCGCTGCCCGACGGCGGCCGGGCCGGCGGCGGGCGCACCCTGCACGCCGGCGACACCGTCCTGCCCGCGAGCAGGCCCGTCATCGGCGACGGCACGTCGTACTGGCGGCAGGGCAGGCAGGGCCGACAGCACGTGTGGCTGGAGTACGACCCGGCGACGGGCACGCACAGTCGCGCGTCGCTGCCCGCCTTCCTCCGCTCCGGTATCCGTGACGACGCGACGCTGTTGCAGGACCAGTGCGAGGTGCTGCCGCTGCAACCCGGTCTCGAGCGGAGCCCGTTCGGCACCGACGGCGCCGTGCTCGGGCGTTGGGTGCGCGCCGAGGAAGCGGCGGGCGGGACACTGACCACGGTGGGAACGCCCGACGGCCGCACCGTCACACTGCGCACCTCCGGGCGCGGCGAACGCGTCACCCCGCTCGGTGCGCTGCGCCTGCCCGGGGGCGCCGCGCCCGTCGTGGCGCGCACGCGACGCCAGGTCGCCCTGTGCGCGCCGGACGACGGCAGCGACGCGGGCGTGCTCGGCCGGGTGACACCGAACGAGCGGGGCGGGGAATTCGCCGCGGGCACCCCGTTCGTCCCGCCGGTCTCCTTCTGGCACGCGCTGCGCCCCCGGGACGAGGGGTCGTCGGCCGTGCTGCGCGCCTTCACCGACGAGGATGCGGCCGACCTGCTGCGCGCGGCGGTACGGGCGCTGGCGGAGCGCCAGGCGCAGGTGAGCGCGGCGAAGGCCGCGGACGAGGCGGCCGGTGAGCGCGACGCCGACTCCGGAGCGGCCACGGGAGCAGCCGGCGGGGCGTCCGCCGCGAACAGGCCCGTGGTGCCCACCGCCGACGAGGTGGTACGGCGGCTCGTGGCCCGTGCGCTTCCCGGACTCACCGACAAGCGGCTCCTCGTGGGTGTGACGGCTCTGGTCCGCACCACGGTCCAGATCGCCGACGCGGTCACCCGCTTCGTCACCCCGCCCGTGGAGCAGCCGAAGCCGCAACGGAAGCGGACCGAGGGGATGTTCGCGGACTACCGGCCCGAGCACGGTGACGACCGCACCCTGCGCGCGGCCGCCGACGGCCTGGCTCGCATGTGGGGGTCGTGGGGCGGCGAGAGCCAGTGGACCGCGCTCCGGCAGATCCGTGGCGTGAACCACGTGCTCTCGGGCAAGCCCGCCGACGGCATGCGCCTGCCCGAGCGCACCCGTAGGTCCGCGCTCGGTGACGGGTGGCACAGCGACGAGCACACCGTCCCCCGCATCGGCATGATCTGGCCCGAGCTGCTGGGCGTGCTGCGGCCCCTGGCCTACCGGGCCACGGCACCGACCCTGCCGGAGGCGGAACGGGAGGCGCTGCTCCTCCTGTTCGAGGCGCTCGCCGAAGGGCCGCTCGCCGCACCCGGGGACGTTGTCCGGGAGATCGTCCTGGGCGAGCCGTTCGACAAGCACCGGCAGCGGGAGCGTGCGGGGCAGGTCCTGCGACGCGAGGGCCGCACCGTGGTCGTCCTCGGCTGCCAGAACGTCGACATGGCCCGGGACCGCGTCAACTGGCTGGCAGTCGAACACGATCCGGCGGGCGTCTTCGGCGCCGTCGCCCACTTCACGCTGGAGAAGGAGACCCGGCACGCCCCGACGCTCCCCGCCGGCGCACTCTCCGCGGTCGCCCGGCTGACCCGTGACAAGGGAGCCCCGCCCTGGCAGCCCGAGGCGCCGGCCGACCTCGCCGCGGCCACCGGCCATGGCGTCGGACCGCTCCAGGCCACCGTGCTCCTCGCCGCGCAACCGGAGCGCCTCGACGCCGGCGCACTCGCCACGACCGGCCTCAAGCCCCGTCAGCTGGACGCGGGCAACCGCATGCTGAACTCCCTCCTCGCCACCGACCGGGCGGCGCTCATCGGCGCGCTGCTGCCCGACGAATTGGCCGAGTTGTGGACGGCGGGACCGGACACGGGCGCCGTGGGCCGGGTCTGGTCCGAGCGCCTGGGTTCCCTCGTCCGCCTGCCCGAGGACCTGGCCGTCACGCTCGACGGCCTGCCGGTCGGATCCGCCGAGGCCGTGCTCAATCCCGGGCGCACCCCTTGGCTCAGCCGCACCACGGTCCAACGACCGGACAAGAACGGGCGACTGGTCGCGGAGGACCCCGCCGCCGTGCCGCACCGTTACACCCTGTCCGGCGCCGTCGACGCCCTCGCCTCGCTCGCCTACGCCCTCCCCCTCGGCCACCCCTTGCGCGCGGCCCTGCCCCAGGGGCTGGCCGCGCTGCGCCACCGCCTCACCGATCCGGGGCTGCTGCTCGACCTGGACGTGGAGTGGACGGAGAAGGGCGGCACCACCGCCGCCGAACTCCGCAGGGCGTACGGGCTGCCCGCCACCGGCGGCGCCGATGCGGAGGGCACGACGCGGATCGGTGCGGCCCTGGTCCTGCGCCCCTGGCACGGCGACCGGGAGACCGTCCTGGTGCGACCGGCCGGCCTCACCGGCCCGGACGACGCCGTGTTCGGACTGCTCGAAGGGCTCGTGGGTGCCGCGCGCGGCACCGGGGTGCGGGCCCTGCGCACGATTTTGGGCGACGACCTGGCGCGCAGCGTCGGCGCCGGGCCGGATCACGAGGGGGCCGACGGACCCGCCCAGGACCCCACGGTCAGTGTTCCGGCGCTCGTCGTCGAGGTGGCGCGGACCCACGGCCTGAGCGAGGACGCGGCGGCGCTCTACCTGCAGCTGCTCGCTCTGCCCGACCCGACCGACCGCAACTGCGCCCGTTGGACCGGCTGGAGGCCCGCGCGGTCGAAGAAGGCCCGGGCCGAGCTGGCCGCCACGGACCTGGTCGTCGAGGCCAAACGGCCGCGGGCCGGCCGTTCCCTCTTCCTGCCCTGCGGCTGGCGCGATCTCAAGTCGCCCGCCCTGCCGGTGGAGACGTGGAAGGAGGTGCTGTACCCGGTCGGCGAGGGATTCCGTTCCGTTCCGCTGGTCCCGGTGCCCGAGCTGTTCACCCGCGCCTGGGCACGGGTGCGCGACCGGGACGCGCCCGCCTACGAGGAGCTCACCACCCGTGCCACGCGCGGGGGCCGCCGCCGATGACCCCGCACGACGCCCCAGTGACCGCAGCCCGACCCGACCGGAAGATCCGTCGATGACCACCACCCTCGCCCCCGACACCGCCCGCCAGATCGTGCCGCCCGAGGAGCGGTATGCCGCCGAACTGGCCTTTCTCGCCGCCTACGACGACGGTCCGCGCCCGCCCGCCTGGCGGCTCACCCCCCGCGCCGTGGTCACCTTCGTCATGGGCAGCGACGGACGTGCCCTGCGGCTGCCCGAGGGCGCCGAGACACCCGAGGGCGTGCCCCGCCGGCTGACGGTGGAGGGCAAGTTCGTGGGCGACCGGTCGCTGGTCGAGCGGTGCGTCGTCACCCTCGCCGGGGAACGCGGACTGCTGCTCGTCGGAGAGCCCGGCACCGCCAAGTCCATGCTGTCCGAACTGCTGTCGGCGGCCGTGTGCGGCACCAGCGGTCTGGTGGTGCAGGGCACCGCGGGCACGACCGAGGACCAGCTGAAGTACGGCTGGAACTACGCCATGCTGCTCGCCCAGGGCCCCAGCCGGACGGCTCTCGTGCCCTCCCCCGTCCTGACCGCGATGACCCGGGGCGGCATCGCCCGCGTCGAGGAGGTGACGCGCTGTCTGCCGGAGGTGCAGGACGCTCTGGTCTCCCTGCTCTCCGAGCGGCGCATCGCCGTTCCCGAACTCTCGGGCACCGACGACGCCCTGGCGCACGCCGCCCCCGGCTTCAACCTCATCGCCACCGCGAACCTCCGCGACAAGGGCGTCTCCGAGATGTCCGCCGCGCTGAAGCGCCGCTTCAACTTCGAGACGGTCGGCCCCATTCCGGACCTCGACGCCGAGACGGCCCTGGTCCGCAGCCAGGCCCGGGCCTCGGTCGAACGGGCCGGCGCGCCCTTCAAGGTCGACGAGGCGGTCCTGGAGGCGCTGGTCGTCGCCTTCCGCGACCTGCGCGAGGGCAGGTCGGCGGAGGGCTGGGAGGTCGAGCGCCCCTCCACGGTCATGAGCACCGCGGAGGCAGTGTCGGTCGCGGGCGCGCTGGGGCTGGCCGCGGCGTACTTCCCCGGGGACCGCGACGTGCTGGGCCTGCTGCCGGGCCATCTCCTCGGTGTGGTCCGCAAGGACGATCCCGCGGACGCGGCGCGGCTGCGCGGGTACTGGGACGGTCCGGTCCGGCGCCGCGCCGAGCAGGGTTCCGCCACCTGGCGCACCCTGTGGGACCTGCGCACGGTCCTGGAGGGCTGACGGCAGTGTCTCGCTCCCCGTCCTCCCCCGGCTGCCACTCCCCCTCCGCGCCCCTGTCCGCGGACCAGGCGGTCGCGGCGCTCACCGGCCCCGGGACGCCGTTCCTCGTCGGCGTTCGGCATCACGCGCCGTCCCTGGCCGCGGCCGTGCCGACGCTGCTCGACCGGGCCGCCCCGGACGTCCTGCTGGTCGAGCTGCCCGCCGAGATGCAGGAGTGGCTCCCCTGGCTGGGCCACGAGGAGACGCGGGCACCGGTCGCGCTGGCCGCCGCCGGCGGGGAGGAGGGCTTGGGACCGGCCTTCTATCCGTTCGCCGACTTCTCCCCCGAGCTGGCCGCCGTGCGCTGGGCCGCCCGGCAGGGCGTTCCGGTCGTCGCCTGTGACCTGCCGCTGGCCGACCGGGCATGGCGGGAAGGGCGGCGCCCGGAAGCCCCCACCACGCGCACGGCACCCGGCTCGCCGGAATCACTGCCGCAGCCGCAGCCGGCCCCTTCGGACCGTTCCGGCCTCGGCAAGGCACTGCGGGCGCGGCTCACCGGTCGTCCCGGTGAGGATCTGTGGGACCGCCTCGTCGAGGCCACGGCTCCGGGGTCCGGGCCGGAGGCGTTGCGCCGCGCCGCGCTCCTGACCGGCTGGGCCCTGCGCGAGGAGGCCGTGGCGTCCGGTGGCGTACCCGAGCTGGATCTGCGGCGCGAGGCGTGGATGCGCTCCCGGCTGGCCGCCGCCACCGCGGACGGTGCGCGGGCCGCCCTGGTCGTGGGCGCCTTCCACGCGCCCGCACTCGTCTCCCCGGCCGCCGCGGCCGAACCCGGGCAGGACGGTTCCAAAGCCGCCGCCGGACCGGCCGGGCGGCCCGGGTGGATCACGTCCCTCATCCCGTACACGTACGCCCTCCTGGACGAGCGGTCCGGTTACCCAGCCGGCATCCGGGACCCCGAGTGGCAGCATCTGGTGCTGGGGGCGGCCGGTGATCCGGGGGCGCTGGAGGAGGCACTGACGCACGCGGCCGTACGCGTGTGTGCGGCGCTGCGCGGCCTCGGGCATCCGTCGGGTCCGGCCGACGCACGCGAGATCGTGCGGTTGGCCTCGGACCTGGCACGGCTGCGCGGGCTGCCGGCGGCCGGCCGGGGGGAGCTGGTGGAGGCCATGCAGACCGTACTCACGCAGGGCGAGCCGTACGGCAGAGGGCGGGCCGTCGCCAGGGCGATGGAACAGGTCCTCGTCGGCACCCGCAGCGGCCGCCCCGCCCCGGACGCCCCGCGCAGCGGCCTCGCTCCGGCGGTCGAGGCCGAGCTGACGGCCCTGGGGCTGCCGGGTCCGGGTTCGGCCGACGGCGGGCCGGCGGGGACGGGTGGCACCGCACGGGGCAGCGGCGCCTCGGGGGGCATCGCGTCGACGACCGCCAGGGAACTGCGGCTGGACCCCCTGCGGTCCGAGCTGGACCGCGCGCGCGACCTGTTGCTGCGCCGCCTGACGGTGTGCGGCGTGCCCTACGCCGAGGCGCGGGGCGTCGTCGGTGCGGGCGGCGCCGAGACGTTGACGACACGGTGGGAAGTGCGCTGGACGCCGGCGACCGCGGCGATGCTGTCCGCGGTCGGCGTGCACGGTGTCACGCCCGCCCAGGCCGCCGAGGGGGTACTGCGCGAGCGGTGGCGGTCGGAGCGGGACGAGGGCGGCCCCACCGCCGCGCAGACCCTGGACGGACTCCGGCAGGCGGCCGAGTGCGGTCTGGCGGACCTGGCGGACGCCCGGCTCACGGAGACCGCCGACGTGCTGCCCGGTGCCGCCGCACTGCCCGAACTCCTCACCGGCCTCGGCCTGTTGGACCGGTTGCGGGCGGGGCACGTCCCCGGGCTCGGTGCCGACGAGGACCGTGCGCTCCGGGCCACCGCCGTGGCCGAGCTGCTCACCGCCGCGGCGGTGCGTCAGGTGGACGGGCTGAGCGGTGCCGAGGACCCGGCGGACGCGCACGCCCTGCTGGAACTCGCCCACCGCGCGGACGTGCTCGGCGGCGTCCGGCTGGCCGACGCCCTGGCCCGGTTGGCCCGCGAGGGTTCGCCCCTGATGCGCGGCGCCGCCGGAGCCGTCCGGGTGCTCCTCGGGCACGAGGATCCCGACGCACTGGGCGAACGTGTCGCGTCCTGGGTCGACGGGGCCCGCGACCGCGCGTCCCGCTCCGCGCTCACCGCCCGGCTCACCGGACTGCTGACAGCCACGGGGCCGCTGCTGGAGTCGGCGGCTCCGGCGCTGGAGCCACTTCTCGACCGGGTGACGGAGCTGGCCGACCGGGAGTTCCTGGAGCGGCTGCCGGCCTTGCGCGGCGGCTTCGACACCCTGAGCCCGGCCGCCCGAGACCGTCTGCTGTCCGTCGTCGAGGAGCGCGTCGGCGTGGACCGGCCGGCCGACACGGGCGGGGTGGATCCCACGGCGCTCGCCCTGTGGACCCGCGCCGACCTCATGGCGCGGGCCGCCCTCGACGGGTTGAGACTGCTGCCCCCGGCCCCGGATCCGGACCGGCTCCAGACCCCGGCAGCCGTGGCCGACCCGCCCCACGGCACGGCCACGGCTGCCGTCGGCGCGGGGGACCACCGCCTCACGCCCGCCGACCGCTGGCGGCTCGTGCTCGGTCGCCGTACCGACCGGCTGTCCTCGGTGGCGGCCCCGGCAGCCACCGCCTTGGACGAGCTGTACGGCAGCGGTCGCGGCGAGGGCAGCCGGGGTGACCTGACCGGGCGAGGCCGGGGCGGCCCGGGTGGCGGCCGGGAGCCTTCGTATCCGAGTGTGCGCGAGTGGTCGGAGGAACTCTCGGCGCTGTTCGGGCCGGGCATCCGTGAGGAGGTCCTGGCGGCCGCGGCCTCCTCGGGCCGGCCGGACGTCCTGGCCGAACTCGATCCGGACAGCGTGCGGCCCTCCGTCGATCTGCTGCGCACCGTGCTGCGGCATGCGGGAGGTCTGCCCGAGGCACGGCTGGCCGCGCTCCGGCCGCTCGTGCGGCGCCTGGTCGAGGCCCTGACCCGGGAGTTGGCCACCCGGTTGCGCCCGGCGCTGCACGGCACCGTGGTGCCGCGCCCCAGCCGCCGGCCGGGCGGTGGCCTCGACCTCCCCCGCACCCTGCGGGCCAACCTGGCCTCGGCGCACCGCGGTCCGGACGGCACGGTCCGGGTGGTCCCGGAGCACCCCGTCTTCCGCACCCGGGCCAGGAGATCCGCCGACTGGCGGCTGGTCCTGGTGACGGACGTGTCGGGGTCCATGGAGGCGTCCACGGTCTGGGCCGCCCTCACCGCGTCGGTGCTGGCGGGGGTTCCCACCCTGTCCACGCACTTCCTGGCCTTCTCCACGGAGGTCATGGACCTCACCGAGCACGTCGACGATCCGCTGTCCCTGCTGCTCGAGGTCAGCGTGGGCGGCGGCACGCACATCGCCGCGGGGCTGCGGCACGCCCGTGAGCTGGTCACCGTGCCGTCCCGCACCCTCGTGGTCGTCGTCAGCGACTTCGAGGAGGGCTATCCGCTGGGCGGGCTGCTCGCCGAGGTCCGCGCCCTGGTCGGCGCCGGCTGCCATGTGCTGGGCTGCGCGAGCCTCGACGACGCGGGCCGCCCGCGCTACTCCACCGGGGTGGCGGAACAGCTCGTCGCCGCGGGCATGCCGGTCGCCGCGCTCAGTCCGCTCGAACTCGCCCGCTGGGTAGGGGAGAAGATCGCATGAGCCCGCTCCTTCCGCCGGTCAGCCCCTCGGTGACCGCCGAGCTCGTCGCGGCGCTCACCCCCCGGCTGCGCAAGCGGCTGGACGCGGGGGTCGCCAAGGTCTCGGGGCGGCCGGTGGTCCGGGACGGCGACATCGTGCGCATCGCGGTCGACGACGAGACCGATCTCGAACTGCACGCTCCCGACGGGGTCGTGTCCAGTGCCGAGGCGATCCGCTGCGGGTGCCTGCTGGCGCCGGACTGCCTTCACCGGGCCGCCGCAGCATCGGCGGCCCCGGTCGCCGATCCGACCGGACCGGCAGAGGGTGCGCCCTCGCCCACGGAGCCACCGCAGGAGGCGCCTCCGGGACCGGCCGGGGCCTCCGCACCGGCCTCGGCACTCGCCCCGGCCCCTGCCCCGACCTCTGCCCCCGCCTCTGCCCCGGCCTCCGGCGACGACCCCGCCCCGGAATCGGCCACCCCCGCCCAGTGCGCCGCCTCGGCGGCGCTGCACGATGCGGCGGCCGCCGTACTGGAAGCGGGCATCGAAGGTGCCGGGGCCGTGCTCCAGGCGGAGTTGCTGCGGGCCGCGCACACCGCGCGACTCGCCGGCCTCCCGCGCGCCTCCGGCCGTGCCGTCGCCGTGGTCACGGCGCTGCGCGCGGCCCGTGCCGCCGACCCCGCCCACCGCCTGAGCGATCTCAGCGCCGCACTGCGCGACGTCCTCCTCCTCGCGCACCGCCTCCCGGACGCCAAGGGGCCCGAGTTGGCCGGGCTGCGCGGCAGAGTGCGCCAGCCGTACTCACCGGACGGGTCACTGCGCCTGTACGGGCTCTTCGCCGAGCCGGTCCTCACGACGACCGGCTACGCGGGCACCGTCACCTGGACCGCCGATGCCGCGGGGCGGCTCTACACGGTCCCGGACGTGGCCCCGGGCGGCGCCGAACGGGCCACGGGCTCGGCGGACCGTGCCGTGCGCATCGGCGACACGTCCCTGACGCATCGCGAACTCTCCCGTGCGGGACTCGCCGTGTCCGGGGCGACGGTCTCCCCGACGGGCCGCCTGGGGGCGGGGGCGGGCGTACGGGCCGTGCGCGCACCCGGCGGCTCGTGGCACGCCGAGCCGCTCGACCGGCTGTGGGCGGTGCCGGTGGCCGAACAGGTCTCCCGGGCCCTGGCGAGCGACCTGGACGCAGGGAGGGCCGAGGACGCCCACGAGGCCCGGAGCACCGCCGACGTCGCTGAAGGCACCGGGCGGGACGGCCAGGACCTGCTGTTCCTCGACGTCACGCTCATCGGCACGGTCCGCGAGGCGGCGGGCGAGTGTCTGCTCGCCGACTGCGACGGGCTGAGGGTCCGTCTGGCCGCCGCCCACGACGACCCCGCGTTGCCCCACCGTGAGAACCTGCGCCTCCTCGCTCGGCTCACGTACACGGGGAGTGCCCGGCTCCGCGTGGTCGCCCGGCTCACCCCGGCCCCGCAGCCCCGCGCGTTGCTGCTCGCGGCGAGCCGTCCCACCGATCCGGACAGTCGTGTCGACCTCGGTCTCGACCGGCTCCGCCGCGCGGACCTGCCGGCGGATGCGGCGTCGGGCCCCGCGGGCGAGGCGCGGACCACGCCGTCCGTACCGGCGGCGACCGCCGCGGACGAGGCTCCCGTGCATCTGCTGCGGCGCCGGGTCCACCAGGCCGCGTCCGGCGGCCGCCGTGTGCTGGCCTTCCCCGGGAGCCGGGAGTCGGAGACCACGCGCCTGCGTCGGTACGGCCTCGGCACCGCCGGTGAGCTGCTCGCCGAGTTGCACGCCACCGCCGTGGAACGGGCGCGCGACCCGTTCGGCAGGCTGCTCCCGGCCGACACCGGTCGCTTCGCCCACGCGTGGCTGGGCGCGGCCGTCTACGCGCAGGAGGTGGACCGTGCCCTGTGCGCCGCCGCGTGGGGCGCGAGGCTCCCCGGTCTCACCTCTTTGTGATCAGCCGTCCCGGCAGGCAAGCGACCCGGCGGACCGTAGTATCGGATGATCTCGTGGGGGAAGGCGGGCGGACATGGGCAGGCAGCGTCCGGGTACGCCGACGCTGGAGGAGGTGGCCGCCCGCGCAGGCGTGGGGCGAGGCACCGTCTCAAGGGTCGTCAACAACGCGGCCGGCGTGCGCGACTCGACGCGCCGGGCCGTGCAGCGGGCCATCGCCGAACTGGGGTACGTGCCGAATCTCGCGGCCCGTTCCCTGGCGGGCCACCGTGCCGACGCCGTCGCGCTGGTGATGACGGAGCCGGACTGGCGGCTGTTCGGGGAGCCGTTCTTCACGGAGATCGTCCACGCCGTCGGCGACGCCCTCACCGACACCCCGTTGCAGCTGCTGCTCACCCTGGTCCGCACGGACACCGAACGGCGGCGTTTCGTGGAGTACGCGCGCGGCGGCCGGGTCGACGGGGTGCTGCTCATGTCCGTGCACGCCGAGGATCCGCTGCCCGACATGCTCGCCGACGCGGGGCTGCCCACCGTCATGCTGGGGCGGCGTTCCGGCGAGGAGTGCGTCACCTACGTCGACGCGGACAACGCGGGCGGTGCGCGCGGTGCGGTGACGCATCTCCTGGACGCCGGCCGGCGCACGATCGGGGCCATCAGCGGACCGCTCGACATGTACGTCGCCCAGTGCCGACTGCGCGGCTACCGGGAGGCGCTGGAGCAGGCGGGCGTGACTGCGGGGCCGTCGCTGGTCGTCGAGGGGAGCGACTTCACGGAGGAGAGCGGGCATCGGGCGATGACCGACCTGCTGGCCCGGCACCCGGACCTGGACGCGGTCTTCGCCGCCTCGGACACGCTGGCCGCCGGGGCGCTCAACGCGCTGCGCGCCGCGGGCCGGCGAGTGCCGCAGGACGTGGCCGTGATCGGCTTCGACGACTTCCACCCGGCCCGGCCCACGGACCCGCCGCTGACGACCGTCCGGCAGCCGCTGGAGGAGATCGGCCGCACGATGGTGCGGCTGCTGCTGGAGGAGATGGAGGACTCCCCGGCCGCCTGGCGGCACGTCATCCTCCGTACGGAGCTGGTGCTCCGGGACTCCGCCTGAGCGATCTGGCGGCCGGCCGGGAGCGCTCCAGAAGCGCTCCCGGAGCGCAACCCCTCCCATCTGCGGCTTCGAGATTCCTTCGACAACTCTGGTGCGCACAGTCTTGTCAGGAACATGAACCGCTTCTACAGTCCCATCAACCGGTAAGTGGGAGCGCTCCCATCAGTGGGGAGTTGGGAGCGCTCCCGCACCGGCCCCTCCTTCCCCCCGCACCCTCCCGGAGAGGCCCCCCATGCGAACGTTACGGCCCCAGGCCCGCGCCCCTCGCGGCCTCTTGGCGGCCCTGAGCGCAGCCTTCGCCGCCTTCGCCCTCGTCGCGTCTCTCGTGACGGCCGCCGTGCCCGCCCAGGCGGACACCACGATCTGCGAACCTTTCGGGACGACGACGATCCAGGGCCGGTACGTCGTCCAGAACAACCGCTGGGGCTCCACCGCCACCCAGTGCGTCACCGCCACCGACACCGGCTTCCGGGTCACGCAGGCCGACGGCTCGGCACCCACCAACGGGGCACCGAAGTCGTACCCGTCGGTCTTCAACGGCTGCCATTACACCAACTGTTCGCCGGGCACCGCCCTGCCCGTCCGGCTCGACACCGTCTCCGGGGCACCGTCCAGCATCTCGTACGGTTTCGTCGACGACGCCGTCTACAACGCCTCGTACGACATCTGGCTGGACCCGACGGCCCGCACCGACGGGGTCAATCAGACCGAGATCATGATCTGGTTCAACCGGGTGGGTCCGATCCAGCCCATCGGCTCACCGGTCGGTACGGCCTCCGTCGGCGGCCGGACCTGGGAGGTGTGGAGCGGCGGCAACGGCTCGAACGACGTGCTGTCGTTCGTGGCACCGTCGGCGATCACCGGCTGGAGCTTCGACGTCATGGACTTCGTCCGGGCGACCGTCGCGCGCGGACTCGCCGAGGACGACTGGTACCTGACGAGCGTTCAGGCGGGGTTCGAGCCCTGGCAGAACGGTGCCGGACTGGCCGTGAACTCCTTCTCGTCCACCATCGAGACCGGCGGCACCCCCGGCGGGACCGATCCCGACCCCGATCCCGGCGACCCGGGCGGCACATCGGCCTGTGCGGTGTCGTACGGCACGAACGTCTGGCAGGACGGGTTCACCGCGGACGTCACCGTCACCAACACCGGTACGACTCCCGTCGACGGCTGGCAACTGGCCTTCACCCTGCCCTCCGGCCAGCGGATCACCAACGCCTGGAACGCGTCCGTGGCACCGTCCTCGGGCGCCGTCACGGCGACCGGCGCGAGCCACAACGCCCGGATCGCGCCGGGTGGCAGCCTGTCGTTCGGCTTCCAGGGCACCTACGGCGGCGCGTTCGCCGAGCCGGCCGGCTACCGCCTGAACGACACCGCCTGCACCACGGCGTAACGCCCCGCCTCCCCGCCCGTCCGGTCGAAGCGCCCGCCCCGGACGGGCGGGGGTTCCATGGGGCTCCGTCCTGATCTTGTCATGCACTGATCATTAGGGCATCCCTTCAGACACACCCTCAGACACTCCTCCAGACACCCCTTCGCCCCCCCTTCAGACACCTGTCAGCCCACTCACGGACCGGAACCAGGAGACCCCTATGGTTCGACGCACCAGACTCCTCACCCTCGCGGCGGTGCTGGCCACCCTGGTCGGCTCGCTCGGCGTGACCCTTCTGCTGGGGCAGGGGCGGGCCGAGGCGCACGGCGTGGCGATGATGCCCGGCTCCCGCACCTACCTGTGTCAGCTGGACGCCAAGACCGGCACCGGCGCCCTCGACCCGACGAACCCCGCCTGTCAGTCCGCCCTCGACCAGAGCGGGGCAACGGCCCTGTACAACTGGTTCGCCGTGCTCGACTCCAACGCGGGCGGCCGCGGTGCCGGTTACGTGCCGGACGGCACCCTGTGCAGCGCCGGGGACCGTTCCCCCTACGACTTCTCCGCCTACAACGCCGCCCGCTCGGACTGGCCCCGCACGCACCTGACGTCGGGTGCGACGATTCCGGTGCAGTACAGCAACTGGGCGGCTCACCCCGGTGACTTCCGGGTGTACCTGACCAAGCCGGGCTGGTCGCCCACGTCCGAGCTGGGCTGGGACGACCTGGAGCTGATCCAGACGGTGACCGACCCGCCCCAGCAGGGCTCGCCGGGCACCGACGGGGGCCACTACTACTGGGACCTCGCGCTGCCCTCGGGCCGCTCCGGCAACGCGCTGATCTTCATGCAGTGGGTACGTTCGGACAGCCAGGAGAACTTCTTCTCCTGCTCGGACGTCGTCTTCGACGGCGGCAACGGAGAGGTCACCGGCATCCGCGGTTCCGGCAGCACCCCGGACCCGGATCCGACACCGACCCCGACGGACCCGACCACGCCGCCCACGCACACCGGCTCCTGCATGGCCGTGTACTCCGTGGAGAACTCCTGGAGCGGCGGCTTCCAGGGTTCGGTCGAGGTGATGAACCACGGCACCGAGCCGCTCAACGGCTGGGCCGTGCAATGGCAGCCGGGCAGCGGTACCACGCTCGGCGGAGTGTGGAACGGTTCGCTGACCAGCGGCACCGACGGTACGGTCACGGTCCGGAACGTGGACCACAACCGGGTCGTACCACCGGACGGGAGCGTGACCTTCGGCTTCACCGCCACATCGACGGGCAATGACTTCCCGGTCGACTCGATCGGCTGCGTGGCACCCTGACGCACGCCCCGGCACACGCCCCGACGCGTGTCCCGACGCACGCCCGGAAGGGCGTCGGGACAGGCTTCGGGACACGGTCGGCGGGGGCCGCCAGGGCTCCCGCCGACCTCACGTGCCGGTTACAAATCGCTCAACCTCTGGTTGCGAAGCGGTGAGCGGGCGACGATAGGGCCATGACTCCGGCCCAGCACGCCTTCGAGCGGCTGCAAACCTGGCCCGACCTCTCGGCGGGTCCGGCCAGTTGCGGAACCGGACGGGCCCTGTGCTCCGTCCGCGACGAGATCGTCCACTTCCACTCGGACCGGGACGTGGACCTCCACCTCACCCACCGGGCCATCCAGCGCTTCCAGTACGACCTGGGCGGCTCCACCGCCATCCGTCTGGTCCCCGGCTCCCGTTGGGTGACCGTGCACCTGGACTGCGACGCGGACGTGGATCTGCTGTTGAGCCTGGTGAGCATCGCCCTCAAAGCCCACCAGTCCCGGCCCCCGGCCGACCTCGCCGCGGGTCCACCGGGGCCGACGGCGCTGTCGGCCCCGGGGTGCAACTTCCACCGGGTCACGGTGCTTCCGCGCGCCGCGGCCGGGGAGGCCTGAGACCGGCGGCCGCCAGCGCGGCGCCGAGCACGCAGAGGACACCGGTGACGACCACGGCCACGTGCACGCCGTTCATGAACGCCTGCCCGCTGCCCTCCACCACGGCGGCCCGCAGCCCGGCCGGCATCTCGCCGGAGACGGGCGCCACGCCCATGGCCACGGCGTCCCGGGCCTCCTGGAGACCGTGGGCCACGGCCGGGGGCACGCCCGCGCCGGTCAGCTCACCGGTGAGGGTGGCGCCCACCTTGGCGCTGATCAGGGAGACCAGCACGGACGTGCCGAGCGCGCCGCCGATCTGCAGGGTCGTCGCCTGGAGACCTCCCGCCACTCCGCCGTCCCGGACGGGGGCGTTGCCCACGATGGCGTCGGAGGAGGCGGCCATCACCATGCCGACGCCGAGACCGAGCGCGATGAACGGCGGCCACATCGTGGCGTAGGCGGAGTCGGTCTGCCAGGTGAGCATGCCGAAGCAGGAGGCCGCCTGGAGCAGCATGCCCAGCGGCATGGTCAGCCGGGGACCGAAGCGCTGGGTCAGGGCCGCGCCCAGCGGCGAGGCGACCAGCGAGGCGAGGCTGAGCGGAAGCGTGCGCACGCCCGCCTCGACCGGCGTGAAGCCGCGCACGTTCTGCAGGTAGAGCATGACGAAGAAGATCACGCCGAGCATCACGAAGAAGTTCAGCGCGGTGACGATCGCGCCGATGGTCAGCGCGCGGCTGCGGAACAGGCGCATCGGCAGCAGCGGGTGCTCCACGCGGGTCTCGTACCGGCCGAACACGAGCAGGAGCAGGAGACCGGCGGCGACGGCGCCGAGGGTGCCGGCGGAGGTCCAGCCCCAGGTCTCGCCCTTGACGACGCCGAAGACGACGGCCAGGAGGCCGAGGGCGAGCAGGCCCAGCCCGGGTATGTCGAAGCGCTCGCGGCCCGCGGCGTTGCGGCTCTCCGGGAGGACGAGGGCGCCGAAGGCGATGGCGGCGACGCCGATGGGGGCGTTGACGTAGAAGACGGACTCCCAGTCGACGTGCTCCACGAGGAGGCCGCCGACGATGGGCCCGAGGGCCGTGGCGACGGCGGAGACCATGGCCCAGATGCCGACGGCCATGCCGAACCTCTTGGGCGGGAACACGGAGCGGAGCAGTCCGAGGGTGTTGGGCATCAGCAGTCCGCCGAAGACGCCTTGGAGGGCGCGGAAGGCGACGACGCCCTCGATCGAACCGGCCAGGCCGATGGCGACCGAGGCCAGGGTGAATCCGGCGACACCCACCAGGTAGTAGGTGCGGCGGCCGAAGCGGTCACCGAGCTTGCCGCCGAGGATGAGGGTGGCGGCGAGGGCCAGCAGGTAGGCGTTGGTCACCCACTGGAGCTGGGCGGTGGACGCGTGCAGGTCGCTGCCGATCTCGGGGTTGGCGATGGCGACGACGGAACCGTCGAGCTGGACCATGAACAGGCCGAACGCGACGGCGAGGAGGGTCAGCCACGGGTTGGACCGCAGGCGGCCAAAGCCCCCAGGGGCGGGGGCGGTCCCGGCCGCGGGCATGGCGGGGTGATCCACGGACGTGGAGGGCATGGAGGAGCTTCTCTTCCGGTTTCGGGGGTGGTGCGGGAAGGGAACGGCGCGCCGCGAGGGCGGGCACGTGGGTCAGCGGGCGCCGGGGTGGAGGTGCCGCGTCAACGCGTCGAGGGCGTCCAGGGCGGAGCCGAGCGCGCCCTGCTGGCCCTCGGTGAGGGAGGTCAGGGCGTGGCGGATGAACGCGGTCTCCAGTTCCCGCACCTCGGACACCCGCTCACGGGCCGTGGCCGTGAGGTGGAGGTGGGCGACCCGCTTGTCGGCGCTGTCCCGCCGGCGCTCCAGGTCACCCTGCTCGACGAGCTGGGAGACCAGGGCACTGACGTTGTTCGGCTTCATCAGCAGGGCCTCGGCGGCCTCGCGCACCGTGACGCCCTCGTGCTGCGCGACGTACCGCAGCAGGGCGAGCTGTCCCTCGGGGGGCTTGGGGTGCGGGTACCGGGCGGTGACCTGTCGGTCCAGCGCCCGGTGCAGGACCGGAAGGCACGCCGCGAGGCCGGAGGCCATGCGGTCGATGTCCCGGCGAGGGGTGCTGGAGTCGGTCACCCCGAGACAATAGATATGGCCGGATAGGTATGTCAAAAGAGGTATTCTGCGGAGGGCGCGGCGGGCCCGCCACGGGTGCCGCGCAACGCACTCGCAACGTTCCCCGTGCTGGCATACGCGGTATGGGCGACACATACGAGGAGACCCCGCGCGTCGAGCTGACCCCCGAGGCGTCCGCACTGCTGCGGCGGCTCCGCGAGGCGCACGGCCCGCTGATGTTCCACCAGTCCGGCGGTTGCTGCGACGGCAGCGCACCCATGTGCTACCCGGCCGGCGAGTTCCGCACCGGCGCCTCGGACGTCCTGCTCGGCGAGCTGGCCGTCGACGGCGTCGAGGAGCCGGTGGAGTTCTGGATGTCGCGCAGCCAGTACGAGGCGTGGCGCCACACCCGACTGATCGTCGACGTGGTCCCGGGCCGGGGCAGCGGCTTCTCGCTGGAGGCGCCCGAGGGGGTGCGCTTCCTCATCCGCTCCCGCGTGATCGACGTCTACGGGTCGCCTCGGGCATGGTTGATCACGGTGAGGCCCGTTGATCTATCCGGTGAGGACGAGGTTGTGCATCCGGGCGATACCGAGCATGGCGTGGTGGACGCCGTCGCCTTTGAGGCGGCAGTCGCGGAGGATCTTCCAGGTCTTCATGCGGGCGAAGACGTGCTCGACCCGTGCCCGGACCTGCTTGTGGGACCTGTTGTGATCCTGTTTCCAGGCTGGGAGTTCGGTCTGGCCGCGCTCCCGACGGTGCGGGATGACGAGTCCGGTGCCCGGGTAGCCGCCATCGGCGATCGTGAGGGTCTTGCCGACGGCGGCCTTGGCGCCGGACTCCTCCCATGCCTTGCAGTCGTTGCGGTTCCCGGCGAGCGGTCGGCCGACCACGACGATCAGGCGGGTGACGGCGTCGATGACGACCTGGTGGTTGGTGGAGTACCGATAGTTCTTCGACCGCTCGGCGATGGTGTGATCCCGGGTGGGGACCAGGGTGCCGTCCACGATGAGCACAGTGTTCTTGGCGAACCGCTTGCGGGGCCGAAGCGCGAGCAGGGGGCCGAGGTGGTTGATGACTCGGCTGGCCGTGGACTTCGAGACGCCGAACAACGGAGCGAGCTGTCGCAACGTCAGGTTGGTACGCCAATAGGCCGTGACCAATAACACCCGGTCCTCCAGCGGCAGGCTCCACGGCCGGCCTCGGTGGACTGCATCTGCTCCATCGCGCCGCAGTGTGGTCAGCAGCTTGCCGAAACAGCGCGGGCTCAGCCCTGCGAATGGGGCTATCCAGGACGGCTCCGAGGCCGTGATCACACCAGGCACGACAGAGATCATTTACGACCGGCACCATCTGGCGGCAGTCTCAGCCGAGGAAGTCCTTCCAGAACGGCACGGACGCCTGCGGAGCCCAAGGCGCATCCTCGTCAACCTCACTGAACTCGCGGTCGATGTAATCGGCCAGATCGTGGCCGTAGCAGATGATGTCGGTTCCCCACACCGACAAGACCGGATGCCCCGGGGTGTGGCGACCCGCAGGTATGAAGCGGTGCGCGTATACGGGGACGAGTTGAGGCGCTTGCGCAAGTACCGCTCGGGTCACCTCCACGGCCTCATCATTGGTGGCGGGACGCGCCCCCAGGGCCGGATGCCAGCTGCCATGAGCGACGTCGGCCAGCACCTCTCGTGCGGGCCACTCCAGCCGATCGCGCAGGTCGTCTAGATCCGCGTGACGCCAGTCGGGCCAGGGTTGCTGCCACGTCGCGCCTTCCTCGGGAGGTGAGGCAACAGGCAGCCCTCCCGTCAGGAAGGCACGATGCTCTGGGGAGAACTCAAACCCATAGGTCGCCTCGATCCGGCTGAACTCGTCATCCGTGAGCCCTGGAGCTATCTCACAGCAGTCCGCCTCAGCCAACCGCCGCGCGGCCTCCGCACCCAACCGAGCGCTATCAGTGTCGATCACTCCCGCACCGTACGCACACTGCTCGCACGGCATCGCCACTTTTCGAACCCCGGCATGGGCTTCCAGGTCGTTGCGGGACAGCCCTTAGGCCGGCGAGGTCGCGGAGGCACCGCTCTACGGTCTGAGGCTGCCCACGATGTCCGCCGTGGCGGTCAGTCCGCTGTTGATGGTCGGGGCGATGCTCGTGCTCGCCAGATAGAAGCCGAGCAGCAGGCACACCAGTGCGTGCGAGACCTTCAGCCCGCCGTTGCGCAGGAAGAGCACCGCCAGGATGGACAGCAAGAGCACCACAGAGATGGAAACGGCCATCGTCAACCTCCTCCGCCACGTCCACTTCGCGGCGTTCGGCCGTAAGTGTGGCGTAGCGGAGGGTTCGTCCGGGCGGCTGACCTGTCCTCCGAACGAGTGGTGTTCCGACGCTGCCCTACGCGTCCCGGTGCGCGTCGAGGAACGCTTCGAGGCCCCCGAGGTCGTCGGTGTTGAGGTGGTCGACACCGGCGGCGAGCAGTTCGGCCCACACGGCGTCCCGCGCGGACCCCGCCACGTCGGGCGTGGCCCAGAAGCGCACCCGCTGTCCGCGCGCGTGTGCCGCGCCCACGATGTCCCGCAGTCTGCGCCGCTCGGCCGCCGGGAAGGAGCCGACACCCTGCCAGGTGAAGTTGAGCGTCCAGTTGTCGCTGATCAGCGGGACGAACGAGGCCGGTGCGGTGGTGCCGAGGTCGGTGAGGCGGCCGTCGTAGAAGGCGCGGCGGCTGCGCTGGGCCTCCATGGGCGCACGGGCCGCCCGGTCGCCGGAGACGACCGCAGTGACCGCGCCGGGGAAGACCCGTCCGTGGGCGTAGGAGGTGAACAGATGCTGGTAGCGGCGCAGTCGGCGGTCGAGTTCGAGGTAGGTCGCCTCGCCCTCGGTCTTGATGTCGATCAGGAGTTGCAGGGAGCCGCGGTCCCGCCGGTAGACCCGGCCGTGGTGCGCGCGGACGCGGGCGGCGAGCGGGTCGAGGTAGAGCGACTCCAGGGTGCGGGACGGGTCGAGGTCCTCGGGGTCGTGGGCGACCAGGAGTTGGCCGTCGACCAGGTAGATGTCGGCCTCGACGCTGCCGAAGCGGTGGTCGAGGGCGTCGAGGAGGGGCCGGGGGTGCTCGTAGTCGTTGTGGGCGTGCGCGCGCCACAGCGGGCGCGGTCCGTGCCTGCCTTCGGACGCCAGCGCGGTGCCGGCGGGCAGGGCGACCGCGCCCGCGAGGGCGGCGCCGAGGGTGGTGAGGGCTCTGCGACGGGTGGTGAGGGCCATGCTCTGCCTCCCTGGAAGTGCCGTACGGGACGCCTGTGAGTATGGGGTCCCGACGGCCCCAGGGAGCAGAGCCGTGCGGTGAGTTGGCCGGACCGCCGCCGGTCGTTCACCTCATCGCGGCCGGGTGCGTCAGGGAGCCCGCAGGTCGACCAGTTCGGCCAGCGCCGCGCGGTGGGTGCCCGCCGCTCCGTAGGCGATCGAGTCGGCCTTGGCCCGCTTGAGGTACAGGTGGACCGGGTGTTCCCACGTCATGCCGATGCCGCCGTGCAGTTGCAGCGCCTCCTCGGCGGCGTGCACCGCGACCTGGGCCGCGTACGCCTGGGCCACGGCCACGGCCACGTCGGTGTCCGCGCCGGTCGCCAGGGCGTCGGCCGCGTTCCGGGCGGCGGCGCGCAGGCCCGCCACCTCCAGCCACAGCCGGGCCAGCCGGTGCTTGAGCGCCTGGAAGCCGCCGACCTGGCGGTTGAACTGCTTGCGTTCCTTGAGGTAGTGGACCGTCTCGGTCAGCAACCAGTCGGCGAGGCCCAGCTGTTCGGAGGCGAGCAGTCCGGCACCGGTCCGCAGGGCACGGCGTACGGCAGGTTCCGCGTCACCGAGGCGACGCCCCGGGGCACCGTCGAGGGTCACGCGCGCCAGCGGCCGGGTGGAGTCGAGCGACACCTGCTCGGTGACCGTGGCGTCGGCGGCGCCGACCGCGTACAGGCCCCCGTCGTCCGCGGGCACGAGCAGCACGTCGGCGACGGACGCGTCGGCGATGCCGGTCGACTCCCCGTGCAGCACGCCCCCTTCGAGACGCAGGTGCGGGACGGCGCCGCCCGGTGCGACGTGCAGCCCGACGGCGAGCACGGCGACGGTGGTGGCGGACGCCAGCTCGCCGAGCAGGTCGTCGGCCCCGCAGGCCAGCAGCGCCTCGGTGGCGACGACGGCACTCGTGAGGTACGGGACCGGTGCGACCGCACGGCCCAGTTCCTCCACGACCACGGCGGCTTCGCGGTGGGTGGCGCCCTGGCCGCCCAGCTCCTCCGGGATCAGCAGGCCCGCGAGGCCCATCGAGTCGGCGAGGGTCTTCCACAGCGCCACGTCGTGGCGGGCGGCCGACTCGGTGCGGGTGATGACGCCCGCCGGGTCGCAGTGGTCGGTGAGCAGGTCCCGGACGGCGGCGCGCAGCGCCTCTTCCTCCTCCGAGGGGAGCAGAGCGGGTTCCGGCTGTGCGCTCATCGGGCGAGGTCCTTCCATGCGACGTCCTTGTCGGTGCGCGGCTCGGCGGGCAGGCCGAGGACGCGCTCGGCGACGATGTTCAGCAGGACCTCGCTGGTCCCGCCCTCGATGCTGTTGCCCTTGGACCGCAGGTAGCGGTATCCGGCGTCGCGGCCGGTGAAGTCGACCAGTTCGGGGCGGCGCATGGTCCAGTCGTCGTAGAGCAGGCCCTCGGCGCCGAGGAGTTCGACCTCCAGGCCGCTGATCTCCTGGTTGAGCCGGGCGAAGTTCAGCTTCATGCCGGCGCCCTCGGGGCCGGGCTGCCCGGCCGCCAGTTGCTGGCGCAGGCGTACGCCGGTGAGGCGGGCGACCTCGGCCTCGACCCACAGTCCGAGCAGCCGCTGGTGCAGGTCGTGGGTGCGCAGTTCGGGGCGTTCCCGCCAGGTCTCGGCGATCTTGCCGATCATGCCGCCCTCGCGGGGGATCGGCGTGCCGCCGATGGCGACGCGTTCGTTGTTCAGCGTGGTCTGCGCGACCCGCCAGCCGTCGCCGATCTCGCCCAGGCGGCGGGAGTCGGGGATACGGACGTCGGTGAGGAACACCTCGTTGAACTCGGCCTCGCCGGTGATCTGGCGCAGCGGCCGCACCTCGACCCCGGGGTCGGTCATGTCGCACACGAAGTAGGTGATGCCCCGGTGCTTGGGCACGTCCGGGTCGGTGCGGGCGATGAGGATGGCCCAGCGGGCGAGGTGCGCGCTGGAGGTCCACACCTTCTGCCCGCTCACCACCCAGTCCTCGCCGTCCCGTACCGCGCGGGTGCCGAGGGCGGCCAGGTCGGACCCGGCGCCCGGCTCGCTGAAGAGCTGGCACCAGACCTCCTCGCCGGTCCACAGCGGGCGCAGCAGCCGGCGCTTCTGCTCCTCGGTGCCGTACTGGAGGATGGTCGGGGCGGCCATGCCGAGGCCGATGCCGATGCGGCGGGGGTCGTTGTCGGGGGCGCCTTCCGCGGCCAGCTCGGCGTCCACGACGGCCTGGAGGGCGCGCGGGGCGCCGAGGCCGCCGAGGCCCTCCGGGTAGTGCACCCAGGCGAGTCCCGCGTCGAAGCGGGCGCGCAGGAAGTCCAGGCGTTCGGTGGTCGCCGGCGGATGAGCGGCCAGCAACTCACGGGTACGGCGGCGCAGTTCCGCTGCGTCGGTCATGCGGCGGCTCCCTTGTCCAGGTTCTCCGGTACGACGGCCAGGCGGCCGGTGGTCCTGCCGTCGGCGACGCGCTGTACGGCCTCGGCGGCGCCGGTGAGCGGCACCCGCTCGCTCACCAGAGGCTTGATCGCGCCCCGCGCGGCCAGCTCGGTGAGCTGTTCGTGGCAGTGCTGGACCAGCTTCGGGTTCTTGGTGTTGTACAGGCCCCAGTGCAGGCCGAGGATCGCGTAGTTCTTCACCAGTGCGTGGTTCAGCGCGGGGCTGGGGATCGTGCCGCTCGCGAAGCCGACGACGACGATCCGGCCCTCGAAGGCGACGACCTTGGCGGACTGGGCGTAGGCCGCGCCGCCGACCGGGTCGTAGATCACGTCGGCACCGCGGCCGCCGGTGGCCTCCTTCACGGCGGCGACGACGTCCTCGGCGTGCCGGTCGACGACCACGTCGCAGCCCAGCTCGCGCGCGACGGCGGCCTTCTCGGGGCCACCGACGACGCCTACGACGGTGGCACCGGCCGCCTTGCCCAGCTGTACGGCGGCGCTCCCGACACCGCCCGCGGCGGCGTGGACCAGCAGGGTCTCCCCGGCTTCCAGCCGGGCCCGGCGGTGCAGGCCGAACCAGCCGGTCTGGTAGCCGATGTGCAGGGCGGCCGCCTCGGCGTCGTCGAGGGCGTCCGGCGCGGGCAGCAGGGCACGGGCGTCCGCGAGGGCGTACTCGGCGAAGCCGCCGTGCGGCAGCGCCGGGTTGGCGATGACGCGGCGTCCGTCCTCGGTCTCGCCGCAGATCTCCACACCCGGCGTGAACGGCAGCGGCGGCCGCACCTGGTACTGCCCCCGGCACAGCAGGGCGTCCGGGAAGTTGATGTTCGCGGCACGGACCCTGAGCAGGACCTGACCGTCGCCCGGCGTCGGCGGCGCCACGTCCGCGAGGCGCATCACCTCGCCCGGCTCGCCGTTCTCGTGCACCTGCCATGCCTGCATGCGGGGCCTCCACCGACTGCGTCGTCCGACCGGTCCACCGCATACTAAGCGGTCGCTTGCCGATCAGGGAACAGGGTGGGATCAGGGAACAGGGTGCGGGGTCACGCCTGCGCGGGCCGCGCCCGTACGTGCATCCGCTCGCCCTGCGGGCCGAAGAGGCTCAGGAACTCGGCCGGCCCCTCCCCCGTCGAGCCGAACCAGTGCGGCACCCGGGTGTCGAACTCGGCCGCCTCCCCCGCCGCCAGCACCACGTCGTGCTCGCCGAGCACGAGCCGCAGCCGGCCAGAGAGGACGTAGAGCCACTCGTACCCCTCATGGGTGCGCGGGTCGGGCTCCTCGCTGCGCTGGGGCTCCAGCACCTTGAACGCCTGGAGGCCGCCCGCCTGGCGGGTGAGCGGCCAGTGGGTGCGGCCGTGCCGCACGATGGGCTTGGCGCGCACCCGGGGGTCGCCGACCTGCGGGGCACCGACCAGTTCGTCCAGCGGCACCTGGTGGGCCTGGGCGATCGGCAGCAGCAGTTCGAGGCTCGGCTTGCGCAGGCCCGACTCCAGCCGCGACAGGGTGCTCACCGAGATGCCGGTCGACTCGGACAGCGCCGCCAGGGTCACCTCGCGCTCCTTGCGCAGCTGGCGGAGCCGCGGTCCGACACCGGCGAGGACATCGTCTGCGGTCGTCATGCGTTTATTGCAGTTCCGGCAAACATGTTTGTCAATCCCGTGGTGTCCGAGCGACCTTCTAGGTGGAGGTGGTCACCATGACCCGCAACAAGGACGTCACCCAGAGCAAGAACCTGACCGGCACCTACGACGTGGTGGTCGTCGGCGGCGGCGCGGCGGGGCTCTCCGCCGCGCTGGTACTGGGCCGCTCGCGGCTGCGCACCCTGGTGGTCGACGCCGGTGAGCCGCGCAACGCGCCCTCGGACCACATGCAGGGCTACCTGACCCGGGACGGCATGTCCCCCGCCGATTTCCTGGCCCTCGGCCGGGAGGAGATCGCGCGCTACGGGGTGGAGCTGGTCCGCGACCGGGCGGTGGACGTGTCCCGGGGCGAGGACTTCGCGGTGGAGCTGGCCGGCGGGGACACCGTGCACGCCCGTCGGCTGATCGTCACCACCGGGCTCAGGGACGAACTGCCGGACGTGCCCGGGGTCGCCGAGCGGTACGGCCGGGACGTGCTGCACTGCCCGTTCTGCCACGGCTGGGAGGTGCGGGACGAACGCTTCGGCGTCCTGGCCACGAGTCCGCTCAGCGTGCACCAGGCCCTGATGGTGTCCGGCTGGTCGGACGACGTGACGCTCTTCCTGCACACGGTCGCCGAGCAGGAGCTGTCCGACGACGACCTGCGGCGGCTCGCCGCGGCCGGGGTCAAGGTGGTGCCCGGCGAGGTGGCCGCCCTGCGGGTCGAGGACGACCGGCTGACCGGGGTACGGCTGGCGGACGGCACGGCGCACGACCGCACGGTGGTGTTCGTCGCCCCGAAGGCGGTTCCGCAGACCGGCCTGATGGAGCGGCTGGGGGCGGAGCTTCAGGAGACGCCGTTCGGCGCCTACCCCGTGGTGGACCCGACGGGCCGGACCAGCGTGCCGGGCGTGTGGACCGCCGGCAACGCGATGGGCTTCGCCGAGCAGGTCGTGCACGCGGCGAGCGGCGGGTACCGCGCGGCGTCGGCGGTCGTCGGCGACCTGATCATGTCGGACCTGGACGCCGCCCTCGCGCAGTGAGGGCACTCCGGAGCACCCGGGGAGGGCGTACGCGGCCTCGCGCGGCAGCCACGGGGTGTACGACGGCCCGCTCCGGTGCACCCTGACTGCATGCTGCTTGCCCGGTTGGCCCAGGTGTCCCGGGAGGTCGCCGCCACGTCGGCGCGGTCCCGGAAGACCGTCCTGCTCGCGGAGCTGTTCCGCGAGGCGGAGGCGGCGGACGTGCCGGTCGTCATCCCGTACCTGGCGGGACGGCTCCCGCAGGGCCGGATCGGCGTCGGCTGGAAGGTGCTGAGCCGCCGCGTCCCGCCCGCGGACGCACCGAGCCTGACCGTACGAGACGTGGACGCCCGTCTCACCCGGCTCGGCGCGGTCTCCGGCGCCGGTTCGCAGGCCGAGCGGACCCGGCTGGTCGGCGAGCTGATGGGCGCCGCCACGGAGGACGAGCAGCGCTTCCTGACCGGGCTGCTCACCGGGGAGGTCCGCCAGGGCGCCCTGGACGCGGCCGCCGTCGAGGGCCTGGCCGCTGCGACGGACGCTCCCCCGGCGGACGTACGGCGCGCGGTGATGCTCGCGGGGTCGCTCCAGACGGTGGCCGAGGCCCTGCTGGCCGACGGGCCCGTCGCCCTGGACCGGTTCCGGCTCACCGTCGGACGGCCCGTGCTGCCGATGCTGGCGCACAGCGCGTCCTCGGTCGCCGAGGCGGTCGGCAAGCTGGGCGCCGGGGCCGTGGAGGAGAAGCTGGACGGCATCCGCGTCCAGGTGCACCGGGACGGCGGCACGGTACGGCTCTACACCCGCACCCTGGACGACATCACCGACCGGCTCCCCGAGGTCACCGAGGCGGCCCTGGCGCTGCCCGGCGAGCGGTTCGTCCTGGACGGCGAGGCGATCTCCCTCGACGCGGACGGACGCCCCCGCTCCTTCCAGGAGACCGCCGGCCGGGTCGGCTCCCGCACCGACGTGGCCACGGCGGCGCGGGCGGTCCCGGTCTCGGTGGTGTTCTTCGACGCGCTCTCCGTCGACGGGCGCGACCTGCTCGACCTGCCGCTGACCGAACGGCACGCGGAGCTGGAGCGGCTGGTTCCCGAGCCGTTGCGGGTACGGCGCACGCTGGTGCACGGCCCCGAGGACACCGGTGCCGCCGAGGAGTTCCTCGCCGAGACGCTGGCGCGCGGGCACGAGGGCGTGGTCGTCAAGGGGCTCGACGCGGCCTACAGCGCGGGACGGCGCGGCGCGTCCTGGCTGAAGGTCAAGCCGGTCCACACGCTCGACCTGGTGGTGCTGGCCGCCGAGTGGGGTCACGGCCGCCGCACCGGCAGGCTCTCCAACCTCCACCTGGGCGCCCGCACCGCCGACGGCTCCTTCGCGATGCTCGGCAAGACCTTCAAGGGCATGACCGACGCGCTGCTGGCCTGGCAGACCGAGCGCCTCGGGGAGCTGGCCGTCGAGGAGCACGGCTGGGGGGTGACCGTACGCCCCGAACTCGTCGTCGAGATCGCCTACGACGGCCTCCAGCGCTCCACGCGCTACCCGGCCGGCGTCACCCTCCGCTTCGCCCGCGTGGTCCGCTACCGCGAGGACAAGCGCCCCGAGGACGCGGACACCGTGGACACCCTGCTCGCCGCCCACCCCGGGGTGGCCCCGTGAGGCGCAGCGCGGGTCTGCTGCTGCACCGGCGCGCTCCCGGCGGGGAGCTCCAGGTGCTCCTCGGCCACATGGGCGGCCCGTTCTACGCCCGCCGGGACGCCGGGGCGTGGACCGTCCCCAAGGGCGAGTACGATCCGGCGGAACCGGCGTGGGAGGCCGCTCGGCGCGAGTTCCAGGAGGAGCTGGGGCTGCCGCCGCCCGAGGGCGAGGCGGTGCCGCTCGGTGAGGTGCGGCAGGCGGGCGGGAAGGTGGTCATGGTCTGGGCCGTGGCGACCGACCTCGATCCGGCGACGGTCGTCCCCGGCACCTTCACCATGGAGTGGCCGCCGAGGTCGGGGCGGACCGAGGAGTTCCCCGAGCTGGACCGGGTGGCGTGGTTCGGCCTCGACCGGGCGCGCGAGGTGATCGTGAAGGCGCAGGCCGCGTTTCTCGACCGTCTGGCGGAGCACTCGCACTGACGAGACACCACGAGACACCACGAGGAACGACGCGACCCGTCCGCGTTGCGGCTCCCCGCGCCGCGCGCCAAGGTCGAAGCACGAATGCACCCAGGGAGGTCGGCCATGCCCATCGCGACGGTGAACCCGGCGAACGGCGAGACGCTCAGGACGTACGAGGCCATGGGCGAGGAGGAGATCGAGCGCCGGATCGAGCTCGCGGAGGCCACCTTCCGCACCTACCGGACCACGGGGTTCTACGAGCGGGCCGGGCTGATGCGCCGCGCCGCCGACCTCCTGGAGGCGGACCGGAAGGAGATCGGCAAGGTCATCACCACGGAGATGGGCAAGCCGGTCAAGCAGGCCCGCGCGGAGGCGGCCAAGTGCGCCAAGGCGATGCACTGGTACGCCGACCACGCCGCCGAGCTGCTGGCCGACGAGGAGCCCGCCGACGCCGACGTGAAGGACTCCGGCGCCTCCCGGGCCCTGGTCCGCTACCGGCCGCTCGGCCCGGTGCTCGCGGTGATGCCGTGGAACTTCCCGCTCTGGCAGGTGATCAGGTTCGCGGCGCCCGCGCTGATGGCGGGCAACGTGGGACTGCTCAAGCACGCCTCGAACGTGCCGCAGACCGCCCTGTACCTGGAGGACCTGTTCCACCGGGCGGGCTTCCCCGAGGGCTGCTTCCAGACCCTGCTCATCGGCTCCGCCCAGGTCGACGACATCCTGCGCGACGAGCGGGTGCGGGCGGCCACCCTCACCGGCAGCGAGCCCGCGGGCCGCGCGGTGGCCTCCACCGCCGGAGAGATGATCAAGAAGACGGTGCTGGAGCTGGGCGGCAGCGACCCGTTCGTCGTCATGCCGTCCGCCGACGTCGAGCGGGCCGCCGAGGTGGCGGTGACCGCGCGCACCCAGAACGCCGGGCAGTCGTGCATCGCCGCCAAGCGGTTCATCGTGCACACGGACGTGTACGACGCCTTCGCCGAGCGCTTCACCGAGGGCATGAAGGCGCTGAAGGTCGGCGACCCGATGGACGAGGGGACCGACGTCGGCCCGCTCTCCAGCGAGCAGGGGCTGAACGACCTGGTGGAGCTGGTCGACGACGCGGTGCGTGGCGGCGCGAGCGTACTGTGCGGCGGCGAACGTCCGGAGGGCCCCGGCTGGTACTACCCACCGACCGTCCTGGCGGACGTCACCCGCGAGCTGCGCATCCACCGCGAGGAGGCCTTCGGACCGGTCGCCACGCTCTACCGGGCGGCCGACCTGGACGAGGCGGTGCTGATCGCCAACGACACGGACTTCGGGCTCAGTTCGAACGTGTGGACGCGCGACGACGCCGACGTGGACCGCTTCGTCCGGGACCTGGAGGCGGGCGGCGTGTACGTCAACGGGATGACGGCGTCCCACCCGGCGTTCCCGTTCGGCGGGGTCAAGCGGTCGGGCTACGGGCGTGAGCTGTCCGGGCACGGAATCCGCGAGTTCTGCAACATCACCACCGTATGGCACGGAGCGTGAGCCTTCCGCGACTACGATCCCCTTTGTGAACCGCGAAGTGACCCTGCCTCTGATCGTCGACGACCGCGGCACGCTCCAGGTCGCCGCGTCCGACGTGAGCAAGCTGCTGCGCACGGTCGGCGGGCGCTGGCTGCGGTTGGTGGAGACCGGCGAGGAGAGCCTGGACGAGGACACCGTCGCGGCCCTCACCATCGAGCTGGCCAAGCTGGCCGACCGGATCGACGTGGCGTGCATCGCCCACAGCAGCGGACCCTCCTCCTGACGCCTGGTGCCTGTGCCTGACCGCCTGATGCCTGATGCCTGATGCCTGACGCTTCCCTCTGACGCCCCGCTCCCCGAGACGGAGTAACCCGGCGAGAGATCGCCGCCCCGGTGAGTGATCGTGGACGGGCACCCCTGAAAAGGTGCAGCACTTTCCGGCCGGGGGGCGCAAGCCTTCCGCGAGGCGAAAGCAGGCACGGTTCATGGCGACTTTGTGCAGACCCTCGGTGTCCGTCCCGGAGCACGTGATCACGATGGAGGAGACGTTGGAGCTGGCGCGTCGGCGTCACACCGACCATCCTCAACTGCCGCTCGCGCTCCGGCTGATAGAGAACACCGGGGTCCGCACCCGGCACATCGTGCAGCCCATCGACGACACGCTGGAGCACCCCGGCTTCGAGGACCGCAACAAGGTCTACGAACGGGAGGCGAAGTCCCGTGTCCCGGCCGTGATCCAGCGTGCTCTGGACGACGCGGAGCTGCTCACCACCGACATCGACGTGATCATCTACGTCTCGTGCACGGGCTTCATGATGCCCTCGCTCACGGCGTGGCTGATCAACGAGATGGGTTTCGACAGCACCACGCGCCAGATACCCATCGCCCAGCTGGGCTGTGCGGCCGGCGGTGCCGCGATCAACCGTGCCCACGACTTCTGCACCGCCTACCCGGAGGCCAACGCCCTCATCGTGGCCTGCGAGTTCTGCTCGCTGTGCTACCAGCCCACCGACCTCGGCGTGGGCTCACTGCTCTGCAACGGCCTCTTCGGCGACGGCATCGCGGCCGCGGTGGTCCGCGGCCGGGGCGGCACCGGAGTGCACCTGGAGCGCAACGGCTCGTACCTGATCCCCAAGACCGAAGAGTGGATCATGTACGACGTGAAGGCGACCGGCTTCCACTTCCTGCTGGACAAGCGGGTGCCGGCCACCATGGAGCCGCTCGCGCCGGCGCTCAAGAGCCTGGCCGGCGAGCACGGTTGGGACGCCGCCGACCTGGACTTCTACATCGTGCACGCGGGCGGCCCCCGGATCCTCGACGATCTCAGCAAGTTCCTTCAGGTGGACCCGCACGCCTTCCGGTTCAGCCGGGCCACGCTCACCGAGTACGGCAACATCGCCAGCGCCGTCGTCCTGGACGCGCTGCGCAGGCTCTTCGACGAGGGCGGCGTCCAGGAGGGGGCGCGCGGGCTGCTGGCCGGCTTCGGTCCCGGCATCACCGCGGAGATGTCCCTGGGCTGCTGGCAGAGGGCGGACGTGCGGCGCAACGTGCAGCAGGACATGACGCGGGACGTGTCCCGGGATGTGACGCGGAGGGTGCGGCAGACATGAGCGAAGAAACGATTTCCCAGACCGTGCCGCCCGTCCGGGACTGGCCGGCCGTCGACCTGCCCGGCAGCGACTTCGACCCGGTGCTGACCGAGTTGATGCGCGAGGGCCCCGTCACCCGGATCTCGCTGCCCAACGGCGAGGGCTGGGCCTGGCTGGTGACCCGCCACGACGACGTCCGGCTGGTCACCAACGACCCCCGGTTCGGGCGCGAGGCCGTGATGGACCGACAGGTCACCCGGCTGGCCCCGCACTTCATCCCGGCGCGCGGCGCGGTCGGCTTCCTGGACCCGCCCGACCACACCCGGCTGCGCCGCTCGGTGGCCGCGGCCTTCACCGCGCGGGGCGTGGAGCGCGTGCGCGAGCGGTCCCGGGGCATGCTCGACGAGCTGGTCGACGCCATGCTGAGGGCCGGTCCGCCCGCCGACCTCACCGAGGCGGTGCTGAGCCCGTTCCCCATCGCGGTGATCTGCGAGCTGATGGGTGTGCCGGCCACCGACCGGCACGCCATGCACACCTGGACGCAGCTGATCCTGTCCTCCTCGCACGGCGCCGAGGTCAGCGAGCGGGCCAAGAACGAGATGAGCGCCTACTTCTCGGATCTCATCGGGCTCCGGTCCGACAGCACGGGCGAGGACGTCACCTCGCTGCTGGGTGCCGCCGTGGGGCGGGACGAGATCACGCTGTCGGAGGCCGTCGGGCTCGCGGTGCTGCTCCAGATCGGCGGCGAGGCCGTCACCAACAACAGCGGGCAGATGTTCCATCTGCTGCTGACCCGCCCGGAGCTGGCCGAACGCCTGCGCTCCGAGCCGGAGATCCGCCCCCGGGCCATCGACGAGCTGCTGCGCTGGATCCCGCACCGCAACGCCGTGGGGCTGTCCCGGATCGCCCTGGAGGACGTGGAGATCAAGGGGGTGCGGATCCGCGCGGGCGACGCGGTCTACGTGTCGTACCTGGCGGCCAACCGCGACCCGGAGGTCTTCCCCGACCCGGACACGATCGACTTCGAGCGCTCGCCCAACCCGCACGTGTCCTTCGGCTTCGGCCCGCACTACTGCCCCGGCGGCATGCTGGCCCGGCTGGAGTCGGAGCTGCTCCTCGACGCGGTCCTGGACCGGGTGCCGGGGCTGAAGCTCGCGGTGGCGCCCGAGGACGTGCCCTTCAAGAAGGGTGCGCTGATCCGCGGACCCGAGGCCCTGCCGGTGACCTGGTGAGCGGCCTGGTCGCGGCGGCCGAGGGCCTGCTGGTGCCGCCCGGTCAGGGCAGGGTGGTGCAGGCACCGGCCCAGCAGGTGACCTTCAAGGTGACCGGTTCGCACTCGCGGATGGCGTCCACCTTCGAGGTGATCGTGCCGCCGGGGTTCGACGTCGGCGCCCATGTGCACACCCGCAGCGAGGAGCTGTTCTACGTGCTGGAGGGCGAGCTGGACGTGCTCGCCTTCGAACCGAGGATCCGTACGCCGGACAGCTGGCAGAAGTGGGAGTCGAGTTCGGGCAACCGCGTGGTGCGCGCCACCCCCGGCACGGTCATCGTCGTACCTCCCGGCTGTCCGCACGCCTTCGCGAACCCGACGGGCGAGCCGGCCAAGATGTTCTTCCAGGCCGGCCCGCCCCCGGACCACGAGCGCTACTTCGAGGAACTGCTGGAGATCCTCGGCGACGGGGGCCCGCCGGACCACGAGGCCATCGAGGCGCTGAGGGCGAAGTACGACATCGAGCAGCTCACGCCGCTGCGACACGGTTAGCGGATCGGCATCCCCGCGAGCGTCCGCGCGATCACCAACCGCTGGATCTCGCTCGTCCCCTCGAAGATCGTGTAGATCGCCGAGTCCCGGTGCATCCGCTCCACCGGGTACTCCCGCGTGTAGCCGTTGCCGCCCAGGATCTGGATCGCCTGGGCGGTCACCTTCTTCGCGGTCTCGCTCGCGAACAGCTTGGACATCGACCCCTCGGCCGCCGTGAACGGCTTGCCGTTGATCGCCATCCAGGACGCCCGCCACACCAGCAGCCGGGCCGCGTCGATGGACGTGCGCATGTCGGCGAGCTGGAAGGCGACGCCCTGGTTGTCGATGATCGGGCGTCCGAACTGCTCCCGGGTCTGCGCGTACTCCAGCGCCACCTCGTACGCGGCGCGCGCGGTGCCCACCGCCATCGCGCCGACCGCCGGACGGGACGCCTCGAAGGTGGCCATCGCCGCGTTCTTGACGCGCTCGCCGCCCTTCTTGGCCTTCTCCCGGGCGCGGGCCAGGCGGGCGTCCAGCTTCTCCTTGCCGCCGAGGAGGCAGGAGCCGGGCACGCGCACGTTGTCGAGGACGACCTCGGCGGTGTGCGAGGCGCGGATGCCGTGCTTCTTGAACTTCTGGCCCTGGGACAGCCCCGGCGTGCCGGGCGGGACGATGAAGGAGGCGTGGCCCTTGGAGCCCAGGTCCGGGTCGACGACCGCGACGACGACGTGGACGTTGGCGATGCCGCCGTTGGTCGCCCAGGTCTTGGTGCCGTTGAGGACCCACTCGTCCTTGGCCTCGTCGTACACGGCACGGGTGCGCATGGAGGCCACGTCGGAGCCGGCGTCGGGCTCGGAGGAGCAGAAGGCGGCGACCTTGACGTCGTTGGCGTCGCCGTACATCTGCGGGATCCAGGTGCCGATCTGCTCCTCGGTGCCGTTGGCGAGGACGCCGACGGCGGCGAGGCCGGTGCCGACGATCGACAGGGCGATGCCCGCGTCCCCCCAGAACAGCTCCTCCATCGCCATCGGGATGCCGAGGCCGGTGGAGTCGAAGTACTGCTGGGCGTAGAAGTCCAGGGAGTAGATGCCGACCTTGGCGGCCTCCTGGATGACGGGCCAGGGGGTCTCCTCGCGCTCGTCCCATTCGGCGGCCGCGGGGCGGATGACGTCGGCCGCGAAGCCGTGCAGCCAGTCCCGGACCTCCTTCTGTTCGTCGCTCAGCTCCATGGTGAACTCGGCCATGTCCCCTCCAGTGACGCCCGTGCATGTTACTTGCGGTAACACCGAGTGTGTTACCCACGGGTAAGAAAAGTCAACTCCCGGGCTCCCCTCGCCCTCCCGTTCGAGGGCCCTCGTCCCCTGAGTGTTAGTTTGCGCAGGCGTCACCGAAACAGCACGGGTGGGGAGAGCACATGAACACCACGCAGCGGGCCGATCAGCAGACATCCGCCGACCGCAGACGGCGCGAGCTGCTCGAGGCCGCCGACCGGGTGGTGCTGCGCGACGGCCCACACGCCTCGATGAACGCCATCGCCGCCGAGGCGGGCATCACCAAGCCGATCCTGTACCGCCACTTCGGCGACAAGGGCGGACTCTACGCCGCCCTCGCCGTCCGCCACACGGACGCCCTCCTCGCCTCGCTGCGGGCCGCCCTGGACGCCCCGGCCCAGCGTCGGCAGCGCGTCGAGGCCACCCTGGACACCTATCTGGCGGCCATCGAGGCCCGCCCGCAGGTGTACCGGTTCCTGATGCATCCGGCGGAGAGCCCCGGCACCCCGGGCGACCAGTCCGAGCAGGGCTTCGACGTCGGCAAGCACTCGGCGCCGCTGCTGCGCCGCATGGGCGAGGAGCTGGCCCAGGTCATCGAGGAGCGCCTCGACGTCGGGCCGGGCACCCAGCAGCTGGCCCGGGTCTGGGGGCACGGCATCGTCGGCATGATGCACGCCGCCGGGGACTGGTGGCTGGGTGAACGCCCCTGCCCCCGGGAGGAGTTGGTGCGCACCCTGGCCGACCTGCTGTGGGGCCGCCTCGCCGAGGCCGGCGACAAGGCGGGCGGTCCCGGATTCTGACCCCGGCCGCTGCGCGACCCCGGCCCGTCGCCGGTGAGGGCGCTCAGCGGTGCCAGGACGCCCGGGCCACCCGGCGCATCAGCTTCCGGTGCCGCCGTCCGGTCAGGCGATCGGCGTAGACCCGCCCCTCCAGGTGGTCGCACTCGTGCTGGAGGCACCGGGCGAAGAACCCCGTCCCGCGCACGGTGACCGGCTCACCGGTCACCGTGAAACCCGTCACGACCGCCTCGTCGTACCGCTCGGTCCCCGCCTCCAGACCGGGCAGCGACAGGCAGCCCTCCGGACCCCGCACCACCACCCCGCCGGTCTCCACCAGCCGGGGGTTCACCACGTGCCCGAGGTGCCGCTCGTCCTCGTCGTCCGGGCAGTCGTACACGAAGACGCGCAGCGCCTCGCCGATCTGGTTCGCGGCCAGGCCCACGCCGTGGGCGGCGTACATGGTCGCGAACAAGTCCTCCACGAGCGCCGCGAGTTCCGGACCGAAGTCCGTCACCTCCGCGCAGGGAGCGTGCAGGACGGGGTCGCCGAGGAGGCCGAGGGGACGGACGCGCCCGCGGGCGCCCGGGATGGAGCCTTGTCGCATGGCGGTCAGAGTAAGGTCCCTGTGTCCCCCGGCGGCACGCGCCCACCGCCGGAACCGGTGGCCGGTGCCGCGATTCGGGAGTGCGAATGGATCTCGATAGGCTGAGGTCCACACCACGTGGCCGTCAGGCTTCACAGGCTTCAGGCGCGGCGCGTACGGCAAGGAGGATCGAGAACTGATGGCAGGCAACTCGGACCCGCTCACGCCGCGGGCCAAGATCGCCGTGACCGCGGGCAAGGCGGTCGCGGCGGCATCGCGCGCCGCGGGGCGCGGCAGCGGTTCGGTGATCGGCGGCCGGGTCGCGCTGAAACTCGACCCCGACCTCCTGCACCGGCTCGCCGGGCACCTGGACGTGACCCTCGTCTCGGCGACCAACGGCAAGACCACCACCACCCGGCTCATCGCCGAGGCGCTCAAGGCGGCCGGCCCGGTCGTCTCCAACGCGCTCGGCGCCAACATGCCGGCCGGCATCACCTCGGCGCTGGCGGGCGGCGCGGACGCCCGCTACGGGGTCATCGAGGTCGACGAGAAGTACCTCGTCGGCGTCGCCCAGGCCACCGAACCGAAGTGCATCGCGCTGCTCAACCTCTCCCGCGACCAGCTGGACCGCGCCGCCGAGACCCGGATGCTCGCCGAGAACTGGCGCGAGGGCCTGGCCGGCTCGAAGGCCGTGGTCGTCGCCAACGCCGACGACCCGCTCGTGGTGTGGGCCGCGTCCTCCTCCCCCAACGTGATCTGGGTCGCCGCCGGGCAGATGTGGAAGGACGACGCCTGGTCCTGCCCGTCCTGCGGCGGCGTGATGCAGCGCCCCGGCGACGACTGGTTCTGCGGCGAGTGCGGCTTCCGGCGTCCGACGCCGAGCTGGGCCCTGTCCGGCGACCACGTGCTCGACCCGCACGGTTCCGCCTGGCCCATCCACCTCCAGCTGCCGGGCCGCGCCAACAAGGCCAACGCCGCCTCCTCGGCCGCCGTCGCCGCCGTCTTCGGGGTGCCGCCGCAGGTCGCGCTGGAGCGCATGTACCAGGTGCAGGCGGTCGCCGGGCGCTACGACGTCGTCCAGTTCCAGGGCCGCGACCTGCGGCTGCTGCTCGCCAAGAACCCGGCGGGCTGGCTGGAGACGTTCTCCCTGATCGACCCGCCGCCGGCCCCGGTGATCCTCTCGGTGAACGCGCGCGGCGCCGACGGCACCGACACCTCCTGGCTGTGGGACGTGGACTACACCCGGCTGTCCGGACACCCGATCTGCGTGGTCGGCGACCGGAAGCTGGACCTCGCGGTGCGCCTGGAGGTCGCGAACCAGCAGTTCCAGGTGTGCGAGGACCTCGACCAGGCGGTGCAGCTGTGCCCGCCGGGACGCATCGAGGTCATCGCCAACTACACCGCCTTCCAGGACCTGCGCCGCCGCGTCGGCAACTGACCGCGAGACTTCAGGGGATTTTCGTGAGCGACAACCAACTGCGGATCGTCTGGATCTACCCGGACCTGCTCAGCACGTACGGCGACCAGGGCAACGCCCTCGTCGTGGAGCGCCGGGCCCGCCAGCGCGGCCTCGACGTGGCCCGGCTCGACGTGCGCAGCGACCAGCCGATCCCGACCTCCGGCGACATCTACCTCGTCGGCGGCGGCGAGGACCGGCCGCAGCGGCTCGCGGCCGAGCGGCTGCGCCGCGACGGCGGCCTGTACCGGGCGGTGGAGAACGGCGCGATCGTCTTCTCGGTCTGCGCCGGCTACCAGATCCTGGGCCACGAGTTCATCAACGACCTCGGCCAGCGCGAGCCGGGCCTCGGCCTGCTCGACGTGGTCTCCACCCGCGGCGAGGGCGCGCGGTGCGTCGGCGACGTCCTCGGCGACATCGACCCGCGCCTCGGCCTGCCCCCGCTGACCGGCTTCGAGAACCACCAGGGCGTCACCCACGTCGGGCCGGGCGCCCGTCCGCTCGCCCAGGTCCGCTTCGGCAACGGCAACGGCACGGGGGACGGCACGGAGGGCGCGTACAACGACACGGTCTTCGGCACCTACATGCACGGCCCCGTGCTGGCCCGCAACCCGCTGATCGCGGACCTGCTGCTCAAGCTGGCCCTCGACGTGAACGCGCTGCCGCCGACCGACGACCGCTGGTACGAGGCGCTCCGCAACGAGCGCATCGCGGCTGCGCAGCAGCCTGCGTAGGTACAGCCGCGCGGCAGCCTGCGTAGGTACAGCCGCGCGGCAGCCTGCGTGACGCTCGTCCCGGTGGCCCGTCTGATGCGTCATCCGCACAGGTGAGCGGGCACGTCCAGTAGGCGGACGCACGGTTCGGTCCCACCGCCCGATGCCGCTAGGGTGACGGGGATCGAGCCGGACAGCGCGGTCCGGACCCGTGCCACGTTGAGAAGGTATTTCGGGCTATGCGCATTGGTGTCCTCACGTCCGGCGGCGACTGCCCCGGCCTGAACGCCGTCATCCGGTCCGTCGTGCACCGTGCCGTCGTCGACCACGGCGACGAGGTCATCGGTTTCCGGGACGGCTGGAAGGGCCTCCTGGAGTGCGACTACCTCAAGCTCGACCTCGACGCGGTCGGCGGCATCCTGGCCCGCGGCGGCACCATCCTCGGCTCCTCCCGGGTCCGTCCCGAGCACCTGCGGGACGGCGTCGAGCGGGCCAGGGGACACGTCGAGGAACTCGGGCTCGACGCGATCATCCCGATCGGCGGCGAGGGCACGCTGAAGGCGGCCCGGCTGCTGTCCGACAACGGCCTGCCGATCGTGGGCGTGCCGAAGACCATCGACAACGACATAGCGGTCACCGATGTCACGTTCGGCTTCGACACGGCGGTCACCGTCGCCACCGAGGCCCTGGACCGCCTGAAGACCACCGCCGAGTCGCACCAGCGGGTGCTGATCGTCGAGGTCATGGGCCGGCACACCGGCTGGATCGCCCTGCACTCGGGCATGGCGGCGGGCGCGCACGCTGTCGTCGTCCCGGAGCGGCCCTTCGACATCGACGAGCTGACCGCGAAGGTCGGCGAGCGTTTCTCCGCGGGCAAGCGGTTCGCGATCGTGGTGGCGGCGGAGGGTGCCAAGCCGAAGGCCGGGAGCATGGACTTCGACGAGGGCGGCAAGGACGTCTACGGCCACGAGCGCTTCGCCGGGATCGCCCGCCAGCTCTCCATCGAGCTGGAGGAACGGCTCGGCAAGGAGGCCCGGCCGGTGATACTCGGGCACGTCCAGCGCGGGGGGACGCCTACGGCGTACGACCGGGTGCTGGCGACGCGGTTCGGGTGGCACGCGGTGGAGGCGGTGCACCGTGGGGAGTTCGGGAAGATGACGGCCCTGCGCGGGACGGACATCGAGATGGTGTCGCTGGCCGACGCGGTGGAGTCGTTGAAGACGGTGCCGGATGCGCGGTACGCGGAAGCGGAATGTGTTCTTTGAGGTTGCGGCTGTACTCCGTCCGCGGGTAGTCCGTGGTTGCTCGCGCAGTTCTGCGCGCCCCTGACGGGACGCTGTACCGCCCCCGGTGAAAAATGCTGCCGGGGGCGGTTCTACGCTTGCTTCGGACAAGCGGCGTTCAACCGCGCTCAACCCCCACGAAACAGGAGCGGGCGGATGGATCACAGCGGGCACGGCATGACGATGGATCTGCCGCCGTTCACGCTGGGGCGGGGGCTCGCCTGGTCGGCGGATCCCTTCTTCCTGATCGCCTGCCTGCTGGGACTGGCGCTGTACGGCTGGGGCGTCGCGCGTCTGGTGCGGCGCGGTGACAAGTGGCCGGTCGGCCGGACCGTGGCCTTCGTGGCCGGTGTGCTGAGCGTCGCGCTGATGATGTGCACCAAGCTGAACGACTACGGCATGGTCATGTTCAGCGTGCACATGGTGCAGCACATGGTGATCAGCATGGTGTCGCCGATCCTGCTGCTGCTCGGCGCCCCGATCACGCTGGCCCTGCGCGCCCTGCCCCCGGCGGGCCGCGGCCGCAAGGGGCCCCGTGAGCTGCTGCTGATGCTGCTGCACAGCCGCTACATGCGGATCATCACGCACCCGGCGTTCACCATCCCGCTGTTCATCGCGAGCCTGTACGCCCTGTACTTCACCCCGCTCTTCGACACCCTGATGGGCTCGCAGGCCGGGCACATCGGGATGATGGTGCACTTCCTCGCCGTGGGTGTGGTGTTCTTCTGGCCGATCATGGGCGTGGACCCGGGCCCGCACCGGCCGGGGTACCTGATGCGGATGCTGGAGCTGTTCGCGGGCATGCCGTTCCACGCGTTCTTCGGCATCGCGCTGATGATGGCCTCCTCCCCGATGGTCGAGACGTTCAAGAACCCGCCCGCCTCGCTCGGCATCGACGCGCTCTCCGACCAGAACGCGGCCGGCGGCATTGCCTGGGCCTTCAGCGAGGTCCCGTCCGTGCTGGTGCTGCTCGCGCTGCTCTTCCAGTGGTACGCCTCGGAGGAGCGTCAGGCCCGGCGCAGCGACCGGGCCGCCGACCGCGACGGCGACAAGGAGCTGGCGGCGTACAACGCCTACCTGGCCTCACTGAACACACGCGGCGGCTGAACGGGGCACCATGGAGGGCAACGGACACGAGGAGGGTGTTGCGATGCCCGGTTCCACGGACAGTTCGACGAAGACGATGGGGGCGCTCACCATCGGCGGCCTCGTCGCGGTGACGGGGTACACGGTGGCGCTCGGGAGCAACGGCTGGCTGTGGTTCGGCTGGGTCGTGCTCGGCCTGATCACCCTGGGGCTGGTGGCCACGCGCAGCGCCTGAGCCCCCGCGCGGGGCGCCCCCGTCACCCGGCGGGCCGGCTCAGTCGCGACCGAGCCGGCCCGCCGAGTGCACGCCCGGCTGGTACTTCGGCAGCCGGACCGTGATCTTCATGCCCGCGCCGACGGCCGTCTCGATGACGAGGCCGTGGTCGTCTCCGTAGACTTGGCGGAGGCGGTCGTCGACGTTGGACAGTCCGATGCCGCCCGACGGGCTGACCTCGCGCGCGAGGATGCGGCGCAGCAGGTCGGGGTCCATTCCGGCGCCGTCGTCCTCGATGACGACCAGGGCCTCGGCGCCCGCGTCCTGGGCGGTGATCTGGATGCGGCACCGGTCCGCCTTGCCCTCCAGGCCGTGCTTGACGGCGTTCTCCACCAGTGGCTGGAGGCAGAGGAAGGGCAGCGCGACCGGCAGCACCTCCGGGGCGACCTGGAGGGTGACGGCGAGCCGGTCGCCGAAGCGGGCCCGCACGAGCGCCAGGTAGTGATCGATGGCGTGCAGCTCGTCGGCGAGGGTGGTGAAGTCGCCGTGCCTGCGGAACGAGTAGCGGGTGAAGTCGGCGAACTCCAGGAGCAGCTCGCGGGCGCGCTCGGGGTCGGTGCGTACGAAGGACGCGATGACCGCGAGCGAGTTGAAGATGAAGTGCGGGGAGATCTGGGCGCGCAGTGCCTTGATCTCGGCCTCGATGAGCCGGGTGCGGGACTGGTCGAGGTCGGCCAGCTCAAGCTGGACGGAGACCCAGCGGGCCACCTCCCCGGCGGCGCGGACCAGGACGGCGGACTCGCGGGGCGCGCAGGCGACGAGGGCGCCGTGTACCCGGTCGTCGACGGTGAGCGGGGCGACGACGGCCCAGCGGACCGTGCAGTCCGGGGTGTCGCAGGAGAGCCGGAAGGCCTCGCCGCGGCCGGTGCTCAGCGGCCCCGCGAGGCGTTCCATGATCTCGGTGCGGTGGTGGGTGCCCACGCCGTCCCAGACCAGGACCTCTTCGAGGTCGGTCAGACACAGCGCGTCCGTGCCCAGCAGGGAGCGCAGCTTGCGGGCCGACTTCCCGGCGGTCTCCTCGGTCAGGCCCGCCCGCAGCGGGGGCGTGGCCAGGGACGCGGTGTGCAGGGTCTGGAAGGTGGCGTGCTCGACCGGGGTGCCCAGGCCGCCGAGGTTCTGCGGGCGGGCCGTGCGCCGCCCCAGCCAGAACCCGGCGGCCAGCAGCGGGAGCAGGGCCACGGCGAGACCCGCCAGGAAGCCGCCCACGGAGCCGCTCACCGCGCCGGCTCCTCGCGCACCTCGCGCAGCTCCTCCGTGCGCAGTTCCTCCGTGTGCAGCTCCTCCGGCAGGTGGAAGCGGGCCAGGATCGCCGCCGTCCCGGCCGGTACCCGGCCCGGGGTGGCGAGGGACACCAGCACCATGGTGAGGAAGCCCAGCGGCACCGACCACAGGGCGGGCCAGGCCAGCAGCGCGTGCAGGGACCCCCCGCCGCCCGGGAAGCCGCCCATGGTGGCGGCGACGGCGAGCAGTGCGGAACCGCCGCCCACCAGCATCCCGGCGGCCGCGCCCGGCGGGGTCAGCCGTCGCCACCAGATGCCGAGGACGAGCAGCGGGCAGAACGAGGACGCCGACACGGCGAAGGCGAGGCCGACGGCGTCGGCGACCGGCAGCCCGCCGACCAGCGCGCTCGCCGCCAGCGGCACGGCCATGGCGAGCAGGGTGCCCAGCCGGAAGTGCGGCACGGCGCGGGAGGGCAGCACGTCCTGGGTGAGGACGCCCGCGACGGCCATGGTGAGCCCCGACGCGGTGGACAGGAACGCGGCGAAGGCGCCGCCCGCCACCAGCGCGCCCAGCAGGTCGCCGCCCACTCCCCCGATCACCCGGTCCGGCAGCAGCAGGACAGCGGCGTCGGCGTCCCCGGTGAGGGTCAGCTCGGGTGCGTAGAGGCGGCCGAGGGCGCCGTAGAGGGGCGGCAGCAGGTAGAAGGCGCCGATGAGGCCGAGCACGGCGACGGTGGTGCGTCGGGCGGCGACGCCGGTCGGGCTGGTGTAGAAGCGGACCACGACGTGCGGCAGGCCCATGGTGCCCAGGAAGGTGGCGAGGATGAGGCCGTAGGTGGCGTACAGCGGGCGTTCCGTGCGGCTCTCGGCCCGGGAGGGGGACAGGGCGTCGTCGGCGCCGCGTCCGGCGGCCGGGACGGGGGTGTGCGCGGCGAAGGTGAGGCGGGCGCCGGCCTCGATGCGGTGGGCGCCCGCGGGCAGGGCTACGCGGTCGCCTTCGTGGGCGCGGCCGTCCACGGTGCCGTCGACGGTGACGGTGAGCGGCTCCTCCAGCTTGAGGGTGAGGCTGTCGTCGACCCGTACGGAGCGCTGCTCGCGGAAGGTGGCGGGTTCGTCGAAGGGGCGGCCGGGGGCGCCGTCGGCCTGCCAGGCCAGCACCAGGAAGAGGGCGGGGACGAGCAGGGCGGTGAGTTTGAGCCAGAACTGGAAGGCCTGGACGAAGGTGATGCTGCGCATGCCGCCGGCCGCGACGATGGCGGTGACGACGACGGCGACGATCACCCCGCCCAGCCAGTCGGGCGCCCCGCTGAGCACGGTCAGCGTCAGCCCGGCGCCCTGGAGCTGGGGCAGCAGATACAGCCAGCCGACCCCGACGACGAAGGCCCCCGCGAGCCGCCGCACCCCCTGGGAGGCGAGCCGGGCCTCGGCGAAGTCGGGCAGCGTGTAGGCGCCCGAGCGGCGCAGCGGGGCGGCGACGAACAGGAGCAGGACCAGGTAGCCGGCGGTGTAGCCGACCGGGTACCAGAGCATGTCGGGGCCCTGGACGAGGACCAGTCCCGCGATGCCGAGGAAGGACGCGGCGGAGAGGTACTCGCCGCTGATGGCGGCGGCGTTGAGGCGGGGGCCGACGGTGCGGGAGGCGACGTAGAAGTCGGAGGTGGTGCGGGAGATGCGCAGGCCGAAGGCGCCGACGAGGACGGTGGCCACGACGACGAGGGCGACGGCGGGTATCGCGTAGCTGGAGTTCATCGGTCCTCGACGAGCCGCACGAAGTCGCGTTCGTTGCGCTCGGCGCGGCGCACGTACCAGCGGGCGAGGAGGACCAGGGGGGCGTACAGGCCGAAGCCGAGGACGGCCCACTCCAGGCCGCGGGCGTCGGGCAGCGCCGCGAAGAGCAGGGGCAGCGGTCCGACGAGGAGGCCGAGGACCGCGAGGGCGGTGAGGCCGGCGCGCAGTTGGCTGCGCATGAGGGAACGGACATAGGTGTGACCGAGGGTGGTCTGCTCGTCGATCTCGGTGCGCGGGCGGTAGTAGCCGGAGGTCCGGCGGGCGCGCCTGGGCGGGCCGGTGACGGTGACGCGCCGTTCGGCGGGGTCCTGGGGCATGGCTCACGGCCTCCGCATGAGCAGGTCCCGCAGCTCCCGGGCGTGGCGCCGACTGACCTGGAGTTCCTCGGTGCCGACCAGGACGCTGACGGAGCCGGCGTCCAGGCGGAGCTCGCCGATGTGGCGCAGGGCGACGAGGTGGCGGCGGTGGATGCGGACGAAGCCGCGCGCCCGCCAGCGTTCCTCCAGAGTGGTCAGGGGGATGCGGACGAGGTGGCTGCCCTTGTCGGTGTGCAGGCGCGCGTAGTCGCCCTGGGCCTCGACGTGGGTGATGTCGTCCACGGGGACGAAGCGGGCGACGCCGCCGAGCTCCACGGTGATGTGGTCGGGGTCGGGTTCGTGCACGGGTATCCGCGGCGAGGGCAGGGTCGCGCCGCGTTGCTCGGCGGCGCGGCGCACGGCCTCGGCCAGCCGCTCCCGGCGCACCGGTTTGAGGACGTAGTCGACGGCGTCCAGGTCGAAGGCCTGGACGGCGAAGTCCTCGTGCGCGGTCACGAACACCACGAGCGGAGGCCGCGCGAACCCGGTCAGGAGCCGGGCGAGGTCCAGTCCGTCGAGGCCCGGCATCTGGATGTCGAGGAAGACCACGTCGATGGCGTCAGGGCCGTCGGGGCCCGACTCCAGCGCGCGGTTGATGCGGCGCAGCGCCTCGGTCGCGTCGCTCGCGCCCTCCGCCGCGCCGATGCGGGGATCGGCGTTCAGCAGGTACACGAGTTCCTCGAGCGTGGGGCGTTCGTCGTCGACAGCCAGGGCGCGCAGCATGAGGCTGGAGTGTAGGAGCAATCCGTACGCCTGCACACGGGCCCGGCGTGGCCGTATCCGCTGGATACAGTGCCCGCATGAGCAGCAGGCCCGTTTCGTTCGACGAACTCGACCGGAAGATCGTCACCGCCCTGATGGAGAACGCCAGGACGTCCTTCGCCGAGATCGGCGCGGAGATCGGACTGTCCTCGACGGCGGTCAAGCGCCGGGTGGACCGGCTGCGCGAGACCGATGTGATCACCGGTTTCACGGCGACGGTGCGGCCCTCCGCGCTGGGGTGGCGCACGGAGGCGTACGTGGAGGTGTACTGCGAGGGGGCCGCGCCGCCGCGGCGGCTCGCGGAGGTGGTGCGGGGCTACCCGGAGATCACCGCGGCGATGACGGTGACCGGCGGCGCGGACGCGCTGCTGCACGTGCGGGCGCGGGACGTGGAGCACTTCGAGGAGGTGCTGGAGCGGATTCGTGCGGAGCCGTTCATCCGGAAGACGATCAGCGTGATGGTGCTGTCCCACCTGATCCCGGACAGTCCGGAGGCAGGGGCGGCCCTGCTCGCCCCAAAGGACGCAGCGGACGTGCGCTGACCACGGGAACAACGCAGCGATCCTGCGGGAACACGCAGCTTTCGTCGCTTGTCGGGCGCGGTCGCCACTTCTTACCGTGGTGTCAACACCCCGTCACACACCGTGAAAAGCGGAGGTACCCCTCTGTGACCGAGTCCCGTGTGCCGCGCCGGCGGCGCTTCGTGGTCTGCGAACCCAGACACTTCGCCGTGCAGTACGCGATCAACCCGTGGATGAGCACCGGCCGACCGGTCGACGTCATCCGCGCCCTCGACCAGTGGCAGGCGCTGGTCGACACCTACCGTGCCCACGGCCACACCGTGGACACGGTCGCGCCGGTCCCCGGCCTGCCCGACATGGTCTTCGCCGCGAACTGCGCGGTCGTGGTCGAGGGCCGGGTCTTCGGCTCCCTCTTCCACGCCCCCGAGCGCCGTCCGGAGTCCGTGCCCTTCGAGGCGTGGTTCAAGACGGAGGGCTTCGAGGTCCATCATCCCGAGTCGGTCTGCGAGGGCGAGGGCGACCTGGTTCCGGCCGGCCGCTGGATCCTGGCCGGCACGGGCTTCCGCACCAGCCCTGCGGCGCACCGCGAGGTGCAGGAGTTCTTCGGCGTGCCGGTGATCTCGCTGACCCTCGTGGACCCGTACTTCTACCACCTGGACACGGCGCTGTTCGTGCTGGAGGAGGGGTCGGACGCGGGCGGCGGGAACATCGCCTACTACCCCGGCGCCTTCTCGCCGGGCAGCCGCGAGGTGCTGGAGCGGCTCTACCCGGACGCGGTGGTCGCCACCCGCGAGGACGCGCTGGCGTTCGGGCTGAACTCGGTGTCCGACGGACGGCACGTGTTCATTGCTCCGGAGGCCGGGGGGCTGGCCGAGCGACTCGACGGTCTCGGCTACGTGCCGGTCCCCGTCGACCTGTCCGAGTTCCACAAGGCCGGTGGCGGCATCAAGTGCTGCACCCAGGAGATCCGGGAGACCCGCTCATGACCGCACCCGCCCGCACCGCCCGCGGCTCCGAGGAACTGATCCGCGCCGAGGAGCCCGTCCTCGCGCACAACTACCACCCGCTGCCCGTCGTGGTGGCCCGCGCGGCGGGTGCCTGGGTCGAGGACGTCGAGGGCCGCCGCTACCTGGACATGCTGGCCGGCTACTCGGCGCTCAACTTCGGCCACCGCCACCCGGCACTGGTCGAGGCCGCCCACCGGCAGCTGGACCGGCTCACGCTCACCTCGCGCGCCTTCCACAACGACCGGCTCGCGGGCTTCGCCGAGCGGCTGGCCGCACTGACCGGCACGGACATGGTGCTGCCCATGAACACCGGCGCGGAGGCGGTGGAGAGCGGCATCAAGGTGGCCCGCAAGTGGGCCTACGACGTCAAGGGCGTCCCGGCCGACCGGGCGACGATCGTGGTCGCGGCGGACAACTTCCACGGCCGTACGACGACGATCGTCAGCTTCTCCACCGACGAGACGGCCCGCTCCGGCTTCGGCCCCTTCGCTCCGGGCTTCCGGATCGTGCCGTACAACGACCTCGCGGCGATGGAGGCGGCGGTCGACGAGACGACGGCGGCCGTCCTGATCGAGCCGATCCAGGGCGAGGCGGGCGTGCTGATCCCGGACGACGGCTACCTGGCCGGGGTGCGGGAGCTGACCAGCCGCAAGGGCTGTCTGTTCGTCGCGGACGAGATCCAGTCCGGCCTGGGCCGCACGGGGCACACCCTGGCCGTCGAGCACGAGGCGGTCGTGCCGGACGTGGTGCTGCTCGGCAAGGCGCTGGGCGGCGGCATCGTCCCCGTGTCGGCGGTGGTCGGCCGGCGTGACGTTCTGGGGGTGCTGCACCCGGGCGAGCACGGTTCGACGTTCGGCGGCAACCCGCTGGCCGCCGCGGTGGGCACGGCGGTGGTGGAGCTGCTGGAGACCGGCGAGTTCCAGCGCCGGGCGGCCGAGCTGGGCACGGTACTGCGCGAGGGGCTGGCCGCCCTGGTCGGCAGGGGCGTCGTCGGCTTCCGGGCGCGGGGCCTGTGGGCGGGCGTCGACGTGGACCCGTCGCTGGGCAGCGGACGCGAGATCAGTGAGCGGCTGATGCGCGAGGGCATCCTGGTCAAGGACACCCACGGCTCCACGATCCGCCTGGCCCCGCCGCTGACCGTGACGGCCGAGGAGCTGACGGGCGCCCTCGGGACGCTGGAGAAGGTCCTGACCTCCTGACCCGCCCCGCGGGGCTCACCGAGCGGCTCGGCGGTCCTCGTCGAGCCGCTCCACGTGTGCGACGTTGTCCCGGTCCTCGGCGTCCTCGCTCGGGCCGCCCGCGAACCAGGCGTCGAGGATCTCGCTCAGCAGCGGCCCGGACGTCAGCCGGAGGCTCAGGGCGAGCACGTTGGCGTCGTTCCAGCGGCGGGCCCCGTCGGCGGTGTACGCGTCGGCGCACAGGGCCGCGCGGACGCCCGGCACCTTGTTGGCGGCGATGGACGCGCCGGTGCCGGTCCAGCAGCACACGACGGCCTGGTCGGCCCGTCCGTCGGCGACCTCGCGCGCCGCCCGCTCCGAACAGGCGGCCCACCGCGGGTCCGCCCCGGGGCTGAGCGCGCCGTACGCGCGCACCTCGTGGCCGCGTGCGCGCAGTTCCTCGACGAGGAGCCTGGCCACGGGTTCGTCCATGTCGGAGGAGACGGAGATACGCATGTGCGAAGCGTACTCACCGGCCGCTCACCTCATCGGCCCAGTCACATGACCGAAGTCACGACCATACCCAGCATGATCGGGGGAACGGGTACGACCTGAGAGACGTACGACCGAGCAGCGCTCCGACCGGAGTGTCTGCGCGTGGAAAGGGAGGCCGCCACGTCCCCCACCGAGAACGGACCGGAGACCGACGCCGCGGCGGTGCGCCGCCACCCCGCCCTCTTCCGGGCGATCAAGCGCCGGCAGAACCCCCGGCTGCGCCGGTCGGACATCACCGTCACGGACGAGGCCGCGGTCAAGCGAGCCGTCAAGGCGGCCTCTCTCGGCAACGCCATGGAGTGGTTCGACTTCGGCATCTACGCCTATCTGGCGGGCACGATCGGCCGGGTGTTCTTCCCCTCCGGGAGCGACACCGCGCAGCTGCTCTCCTCGTTCGCCACGTTCGCCGTGGCGTTCCTGGTGCGGCCGATCGGCGGCATGGTCTTCGGCCCGATGGGCGACAAGATCGGCCGCAAGAAGGTGCTGGCGCTGACGATGATCCTCATGGCGATCGGCACGGCCGCCATCGGGTTCATCCCCAGCTACGACTCCATCGGCTTCTGGTCGCCGCTGCTGCTGATCCTGTTCCGCCTGCTCCAGGGCTTCTCCACCGGCGGCGAGTACGGCGGCGCGTCCACCTTCATCGCCGAGTACGCGCCGGACAAGCGGCGTGGCTTCTTCGGCAGCTTCCTGGAGCTGGGGACGCTGGCCGGGTACACCGCCGCCGCCAGTCTCGTCACGGCCCTGACCGCGATTCTGGGCAGCGACGGCATGGACTCCTGGGGCTGGCGCGTCCCGTTCCTCGCCGCGCTTCCGCTCGGTCTGATCGGTATCTACCTGCGGCTGCGGCTCGACGACACGCCCGCGTACCTGAAGCTGGAGGACTCCAACGTCCACGTCTCGGAGGCCGCGACGGCCGTGGAGACCACTGCCCGGGGCGACCTCGCCAAGATCTTCCGCACCCACTGGCGGGCGCTGGTGCTGTGCATCGCGCTGGTCGGCGCGTACAACATCACCGACTACATGCTGCTGTCGTACATGCCGACCTACCTGTCGGACGAGCTGGACTACAGCGAGAGCCACGGTCTGATGATCCTGGTGGCGACGATGGTGCTGCTGATGCTGATCATCAACCAGGTCGGCCGGCTGTCCGACCACTTCGGGCGCAAGCCCGTCCTGATGACCGGCATGATCGGGTTCTTCGTGCTGTCCGCACCCGCCTTCGTGCTGGTGCGGGAGGGCAGTCTGCTCGCGGTCTCGGGCGGCATGCTGATGCTCGGCCTGTCGCTGGTCTGCCTGCTGGGCACGATGTCGGCGGCGCTCCCGGCGATGTTCCCGACCAACGTGCGGTACGGGTCCCTGTCGGTCGGCTACAACCTCTCGGCGTCGCTGTTCGGCGGGACCACGCCGCTGGTGATCACCGCGCTGATCAGTGTGACCGGCTCCGAGATGATGCCCGCCTACTACTCGATGGCGGCGGCCCTGATCGGTGTGGTGGCCGTGGCCTGCATGAAGGAGACGGCCCAGAAGCCGCTGGCGGGCTCCCCGCCGTCGGTGCAGACCGAGGAGGAGGCGGCGGAGATGGTGGAGGCGCAGGCCCCGACGCCGAAGTTCTGACGACGCGGTCACGAGCACACGCCGACGGGCGGTGGGGTTCGGTGCGAACCCCACCGCCCGTCGGCGTGTCAGTGCCGGAGCGTTCTTCTCAGCCGCGTGTCACAGGCGCTGCCACAGGGCGGGGACGTTCGGCGGCTCCCAGCCGGGGTAGGCGGTGTGGCCCTGGATGCACCGGTAGCTGACGCCGTCGTAGCTCACCACGTCACCGGCCGCGTAGGTGGCTCCCAGCTGCCAGGTGGTCTCACCGCCGCCGTCGCCGGACACGGTGAGGGTGTACGTGGTGGTGTGGGTGACGGTGCCCGCACCCGTGAAGGTCAGGGTGTAGGTGCCGCCGGCCGTGCCCGCGGCGACCTGGACCGTGGCGGTCGAGGACTGGCCGGAGGTGACGGAGTCCGGGCTGAAGCCCACGCTCACACCGGTCGGCGCGCCGGACGCCGACAGCCGTACGTTCTGGGCGTCGCCGCCGGTCGTGGCGGTGTTCACGGTGACGGACGCGGAGCTGCCCGGGTCGACGGTGCCCGAGGACGGGTTCGCGGAGATCGAGAAGTCGTCCTGCGGGTTCGGTGTGTCCCCGACGGCGGTCTTCCAGACCGTGTACGCGATGCCGTCGGCGCTGCGGTTCAGCGCGGTGGCGCTGATGTTGGCGGTGGTGTCGCAGGCGGAGTGGTAGCACGGGTCGTAGGACCGGCCCGCGGTGCCGCCCCACTTGGCGGCCTCCGTCGACGACTTGATCGCGGAGGCGCCGGTGGCGTAGCCGGAGGTCGGGATGCCGACCTGCTGGAAGGAGTAGTCGTCGGAGCGGCCCTGGCCCTCGACGTTCTCCTGGGGGGCGAGGCCGACGGAGGTCCAGTACTCCCGCATCGGGGCGGAGGCCGAGGAGGTCAGGTTGTTGATGAAGTAGCCGCCGTTGACGGAGGCGACCATGTCGAAGTTGTAGTACGCCTTGATCCGGGAGCGGTCGGTCGTGGAGAGGTTCCGGGCGTAGAAGTCGGAGCCGTTCAGACCCTGCTCCTCGTCGGTCCACCAGGCGAAGCGGACGCGGTTCTCCATGGTCGGGTTCTGCTCGGCCAGGGTCAGCGCCGTCTCGAGGAGCGCGGCGGAACCGGAGCCGTTGTCGTTGATGCCGGGTCCTGCCGAGACGCCGTCGAGGTGGGCGCCGAACATGTAGACGCTGTTCGCGTCGCCCTTCGGCCACTCGGCGATCAGGTTGTTGCCCGCGCCGGCGGAGCAGCCGGAGGTGCAGGTCTGCTCGGTGACCGTGTAGCCGGCCGCCTGGAGCTTGCCCTTCACGTACGCGAGCGAGGCGTCGTACCCGGAGCCGGTGGACCGGCGGTTGCCGCCGTTCTGCGCGGCGATCGAGCCGAACTGCGCCAGGTGGGCCTGCACCTGGGCGACGTCGACGTCGGGCGGCGTGCCGGGGTTGTTGCCGCCGCCGACGGTGAGGGTGTACTGGGCGGTGTGGCTCTTGCTGCCCGCCGTGCCCTTGACCGTGAGCGAGTAGGTTCCGGCGGCGGTGCCTGCCGTGGTGGACACGCGCATCGTCGAGCTGGAGCCGGAGGTGACCGTCGACGGGCTGAAGGAGACGCTGACGCCGGGCGGGGTGCCGGTGGCGGTCAGCGACACCTGCTGGGCGCTGCCGGTGACGGTGGTGGTGTTGACCGTGGCGTTCACCGCGGATCCGGCCTCGACGTTGCCGCTCGCCGGGCTGAGGGCCAGCGAGAAGTCGGTCTCCTGCCGGGTGCAGGTCGGGTCGCCGCCCTGGGCCGGGATGTCGATCGCGTTCCAGGCCGCCCTGGTGGCGTCGAACAGGTCGCAGGAGGCGTCCAGGTTCTTGGCCGCGGTGAGGGTGGCGGAGCGGTACCGCTTGTAGGTCATGCCGCTGGTCTTGAGCAGCATCCCGCCGTAGAAGATCTTTCCGGCGTTCTGGATGCCGATACCGGTCACCCGGCTGCCGTCGCAGGTGGGGCTGGAGGGCTTGCCGCCGCCGGGGTCGGAGCCCTCGGCCAGGAGGTAGAACCAGTGGTTCATGGGTCCGGCGGCCGCGTGCTCCTCGGTCCTCGGGATGGCGGAGGAGTAGCAGTTGGGGTCGTTGTTGACCAGCTGTGGGTTGTACATGTTGCGGATCGGGCCGCGACCCTGGAGGTCGATCTCCTCGCCGACGGTGAAGTCGGGGGTGTCGTACGGGGCCGGCTGGTTCGCGTAGGCCTCGGTCAGGGCGCCCATGATGTCGCCGGTGGCCTCGCCCAGGCCGCTCTCGTGGTTGGCGCCGCCGGGGGTGAAGCTGTCGAGGCCGTGGCCGAACTCGTGGCCCACCACGTCCATGCCGGCGATCCACTTGTTGGCGCTGTTGTGGCCGATGGTGACGCGGGAGCCGTCCCAGTAGGCGTTGAGCTGGTTGAGGCCGACGAGGACCGGCCAGCTGCCGCCGTTGCCGTTGTGGCCGTTGCGTCCGAGCCAGTCGCGGAGCATGTCCGACTCCTTCTGCGCCGCGTACATGACGTCGACGCAGCCGGTCTCCTTGCTGGAGGCGTTGCCGGTGCCCCAGTCGTCGTCCGGGCCGGTGAAGAGGCCGCCGTTGTAGTCCGAGCACTGCAGGCCGGGGCGGGTGGTGTCGCGCAGGGCGTACTGGCTGCCGGAGCGGGAGGTGTCGATGGTCAGCGGGTCGGGGCCGTTCCACTCGCTGTGGCCGGTGCCGGCCTTCACGTCGTCGTAGCTGTCGACGACCTTGCCGGTGCGGGCGTCGACGAAGACGTGCAGCTTGCTCGGCACATGGTCCTTGGTGGTGCCGACGAGCACGGTCTCCCAGGCGAGCGTCTGGACGTCGTCCTTGACGCGGACCACCAGGCGCTTGGAGTCGACCTTGTCGACGTTCGCGAGCCGTTCGCGGCTGGTCTTCACCGCCTGCTCGGCCCTGATCCCGGCCTCGGTGGGTACTGCTATCGCGGCCTCGGTGGCGGACCGGACGGCGCGGACCCTGCCCTTGCCGTCGGCGAGGACGACGGCGTCGCCGCCGACCACCGGCAGGCCGTTGTAGGAGCGCTCGTAGGCGACGGAGAACAGGTTCTTGTCCCAGGGGGTGACCTGGTGGCGGTCGTACTGCTCGTCGGGGCCGCCGGCGACGAGGGCGTCCAGGCCGCTGCGTACGGCCCGGTCGGCCGCGGCGACGGCCCTCTCGACGGGGCTGGGTTCCGCCGCGGAGGGCGCGGACCGCTCCGAGGCCGAGGCGAGGGAGGTCGGTACCACCACCCCTGCGAGTGTCATGGCCAGGACTGTCCCGGCCACCGCGGTCTGTCTGAGCATCGTGGCTCCTTGTGAGAGTGGGGCTCCTTGCGGGCCGGCCCGCGCCACGCCGTGCCGGACGCGCAGCCTGGGGTGCGGAGACGCGTCCGTCGGACGTTCGGGTGTCATTTGCATGTCATGTCGCGGACTGGCGGAACCCTCACACCCCGCCGCACCGGAATCAACGACTCCGCGAGCTTGGTCCAGACCTGTCAAAATCCGGCAAGTCCGTGTGCGCGTCGCAGAGCTGCCGCGTGCCTCGCTGCCCCGTGCGCGTCCGGAGCCCTCCCCCGCCTCACTCCCCCGCGTCCAGCAGCCGCTCCCGGTAGGCCCTGACCTCCGGCAGGTCGGCCCACTGCCCCTCAAGCCTGCTGTGCAGACCGCGCAGTTCGGCGGTGACCATCGACTCGCGCGAGCGCACCGCCTCCGGCAGAACCTCCGAGGCGAGGGCGACGGCGGCGCCGGGATCGCCCGCACACGCCCAGCTGTCCGCCAGCCGCAGGGTGAGCAGCAGCCGGGCACCGCGCATCTGGGGCGGCACCTGTGCGCGCGAGCGTGCGGTGGCGTCGACCGCGCGTCGGGCCGCCGCCCGGTCCCCGGTCGCGACGGCCAGGTCGCGCAGCGCGCCGCCGATCGCCGAGTCCACCCGCATCGCGCCCTCGGCCCCGGCCATCCAGGGCGCTTCCAGGTGGTCCTGCGGACCGAGGCGGGCGAACCCCCGCCGGGCCAGGGAGATGTGCCGACGGCACGCCGCCGGGTCGCCCGCCAGGGCGTGGCCGCGCGCCTGGTAGAGGTCCGAGAGGGTGGCCATCCACCGGCGTCGCGCGTCCGCCGCGCCGATGCCCTGCGCGTACCCGAGCATCAGGGAGGGGTCCCCGTCGAGCCGGACCAGGGTGCACATGTCGCTGAGCAGGGTCGCGCGGGCCGAGGCGTCCTGGACCGCGTCCGCCCAGCGCAGTCCGTGGCCGAACCAGGCCATGGCCACGCCGATCTGCCCGCGCTCCATCCGCAGCCGGCCGGCGACCTGGGCGTACTGCGCGCCGAGCCGCAACTGCCCGTACGGCAGCCGCCCGGCGGCGTTGACCTCGCCCGCCCAGCGCGCCAGGGCCCGCAGCAGCCCTTCGACGGCCGTCACGCGGCCCTCGTACCGGAACGCCTCCCGGATCAGGCAGGCCAGTACCGCGGTGAGGCCGTGCAGCAACTCCGCCTCGGCGACCGCCGCTCCGGTGCCGGTGCCCCACGACGGGGCCGGACCGCCCGCCGCAACCGGCCCGTCGAGCAGCGCCGGCAACTCACCGGGATCGGGCACCGCGCACCCCGCGGTGCCGTGCAGCGGGCAGGCCAGCCCCTCGGCGGGCAGCCGCGCGGGCCACATCCGGGGATCCGGCGCCCCCTGCCCCGCGGGGGCGTCCGCGCCGGGCAGCGGCGCGAACAGCGCCGGGTCGGCCGGGAAGCGGCCCGGTCTCCGCGGCACCTCGCGCGGCGCGGCGACGGTCGCGGCCAGCTCGCCGCCCGTCTCCAGCACCGCGTCGAGTCTTCGCACCAGCCCCACGGGCGGTTCGCGCAGGCCCGCCTCCAGTTTGCTCACGGCGGAGTGGTGGTAGCCCACGCGCAGGCCGAGTTGCAGCTGGGTGAGCCCGGCCGCCCTGCGCAGGGAGCGCAACTGCCGCCCGAACTCGGCCCACGGAGCCCCGGCCGCCCCCGCCGGTCCTGCCGCCCCCGCCGGTCCTGCCGCCCGTGCAGGTCCGGCCGCCCGTGCCGATCCACCGGTCATCCGTCCTCCCCCGGTCGCGACCCCGCCGCGGGCCGTGCGCCGCCCGGGCTTCGCGCCTCCACTACCGGACAGCACAGAGGAGGGGCGGTGCCGCGTCAATCGAGTTGACCGAAGAGCGGCCGAACCGGTCCCGGCCGGTTTCGGCGAGGTCGGGCTACGATCGATCACCGGCCGCGGACGACCGGCCGGGAGCCCGGAGAACTGGGAGACACACCGTGTTCTACTACGTGCTCAAGTACGTACTGCTGGGCCCGCTGCTGAGGGTCGTCTTCCGCCCCCGGATCGAGGGGCTCGACCATGTGCCGGGGTCGGGAGCCGCCATCGTCGCCGGCAACCACCTCTCCTTCTCGGACCACTTCCTCATGCCCGCGGTGCTCAAGCGCCGCATCACCTTCCTGGCCAAGGCCGAGTACTTCACCGGGCCGGGCCTCAAGGGCAGGCTGACCGCGTTCTTCTTCCGCAGCGCGGGGCAGATCCCCGTGGACCGCTCGGGCAAGGAGGCGGGGCAGGCCGCGATCCGCGAGGGGCTCGGCGTGCTGGGCAGGGGCGAGCTGCTCGGCATCTATCCGGAGGGCACCCGCTCGCACGACGGCCGGCTGTACAAGGGCAAGGTCGGTGTCGCGGTGATGGCGCTCAGGGCCGGTGTGCCGGTCGTGCCCTGCGCGATGATCGGCACCTTCGAGGCGCAGCCGCCGGGCCGGAAGATCCCGAAGCTGCACCCGGTGGTCATCCGCTTCGGCGAACCCCTCGACTTCTCCCGCTACGCGGGCATGGAGGGCGAGAAGGCCGTGCTGCGCGCCGTCACCGACGAGATCGTCTACGCGATCCTGTCCCTGTCCGGTCAGGAGTACGTCGACCGGTACGCGGCGGACGTGAAGGCCGAGGAGGCCCAGAAGGCGGCGCAGGGCCGGAAGTTCCCCCGGCTGCCGCACCGCTAGCCGGCACGCCCCCCGTCTGCCGTCGGCAGAAGGGCGTGCTCGGCGGGGGGCCTGGCGCCTACCGTCGCCGTATGACACGTGCAGTGGTGATCGGGGCGACGGGACAGATCGGGCGGGCGGCGGTCGACGCGCTGGCCCGGGACGGCTGGGAGGTGACGGCCGTCTCGCGGGGCGGCGACCGGGACGCGCGGTGGCCCGAGGACGTACGGGTGGCCCGCGCCGACCGGGAGAACGACGCGGCGCTGTCGGCGGCGGTGGGCGAGGGCTGCGACGTCCTGGTGGACATGGTGGCCTACGGGGAGCGGGAGGCGCGGCAGTTGGTCTCGCTCGCCGGGCGGGTCGGCTCGGCGGTGGTGATCTCCAGCGTCTCGGTCTACGAGGACGACAGGGGCCGCAACTTCGACACCCAGGCCGAGCCCGACGGCTTCCCCGCGTACCCGGTGCCGATCACGGAGGCGCAGCGCACCGTCGGCCCGGGCGACGGCTCGTACAGCACCGGCAAGGCGGCGCTGGAGCGGGAACTCCTCGCGGCGGGCGACCGGTTGCCGGTGACACTGCTGCGGGCGGGCGCGATCCACGGCCCGTACTGCCGGACTCCGCGCGAGCTGTACTTCGTCAAGCGCAACCTCGACGGCAGGCGCCGACGCGTGCTCGCGTACGGCGGTTCGAGCCGCTTCCACCCGGCGGGCGTGCGCAACATCGCCGAGCTGGTCCGGCTGGCCGCCCCGCGACCGGGCACGCGCGTCCTGAACGCGGTGGACCCGGACGCCCCGACGGTGGCGGAGATCGCGGCGGCCATCGACGCGGTGATGGGCGTCGAGACCGAGGACGTCCTGCTGGACGGCCCGCCGGTGAACGGCGTGGGCGACACCCCGTGGACGGTGCCCGCGCCGGTGGTGTGCGACATGGCCGCGGCCCGGGAGCAGCTGGGCTATCGCCCGGTGGCCGGGTACGCCGACGCCCTGCCGGAGACGGTGGCCTTCATCGAGGAGCGGCTGGCCGGGCGGGACTGGCGGGAGGCCTACCCGAAGATGTTCAAGGCGTACGGCGACCTCTTCGACTACGCGGCGGAGGACGCCTGGGCCGACGGGCGGTAGCGACACGGGGAGGGGGCGACCGGTCGGACCGGCCGCCCCCTCCCTTCGTGTCCGCCCGTCGGGTTACGGCTTGGGCGTGGCGTGCGGCGCGCAGGTCACGTCGCGGGCGTCCACCTTGCCGGTGAGCAGGTAGGTGTCCACGCGGTCGTTGATGCACGGGTTGACCAGTCCGGTGACGCCGTGCGAGCCGGCGTCCCGCTCGGTGATGAGCCGGGATCCCTTGAACCGCTGGTGCAGTTCGACGGCGCCCTCGTACGGGGTGGCGGCGTCACGCTCGGACTGGACGATCAGCACCGGCGGAAGCCCCTTGCCGGTCTTCACGTTCAGCGGGGTCTGCTGCTTGACCGGCCAGGTGGCGCAGGGCAGGTTCATCCAGGCGTTGGCCCAGGTCATGAACGGGTGGTCGCGGTGGAGCCGGGTGTTGTCCCGGTCCCAGGTGCGCCAGTTGGTGGGCCACTTGGCGTCGGTGCACTCGACGGCCGTGTAGACGGCGTTGCCGTTCTCCGCGGAGGCGTTGCCCGCGGTGTCGGACGGGTCGGGTGCGGCGGCGTCGACCAGCGCCTGGGTGTCACCGGCGACGTACTTGCTGAAGATCTCCGCGGTCGGCGCCCAGGCGGAGTCGTAGTACGGGGCGCTCTGGAAGAAGGAGATCAGCTCGGCCGGTCCGACGACGCCGCCCAGCGGCTCCTTCGCGGCCCTGGCGCGCAGCTTCAGCCACTGGTCCTGGACCTCGGCGCGGGTGTCGCCGAGGTGGTAGGCGGCGTCGTTGGCGGCGACCCAGTCCTGCCAGTCCTTCCAGCGGCCCTCGAAGGCGACGTCCTGGTCCAGGTTGGCCTGGTACCAGATCTTGTCGCGGGACGGGTTGACGACGCTGTCGACGACCATGCGGCGGACGTGGTCCGGGAAGAGGGTGCCGTAGACGGCGCCGAGGTAGGTGCCGTAGGAGACGCCGAGGTAGTTGAGCTTCTTCTCGCCGAGGGCGGCGCGGATGACGTCGAGGTCGCGCGCGGTGTTCGGCGTGGTCATGTGCGGGAGCATCTCGCCGCTGCGCTCGAAGCAGCCCTCGGCGTACTCGCGGGCCAGCTTGCGCTGGGCGCGCTTGTCGGCCTCGGAGCCGGGCACGGGGTCGGCCTTGGGCGCCTTGACGAACTCCTGCGGGTCGACGCAGGAGATGGGCGCGGAGTGGCCGACGCCGCGCGGGTCGAAGCCGACGAAGTCGTAGGCCTTGGCCGTGTTGGCCCACACCGCGCTCTTGCTGGTGACGCGGGCGGGGAAGCGCAGGCCGGAGCCGCCGGGGCCGCCGGGGTTGTAGAGGAGCGCGCCCTGGCGCTCGCTCCTGGTGCCGGTGTTGCCGATGCGGTCGACGGCGAGCTTGATCTGCTTGCCGTACGGCTTGGCGTAGTCCATCGGCACCGTGACGTAGCCGCACTGGATGGGCTTGGGCAGGTTCCAGTCGGCGGCGCAGTCCTCCCAGTCGATGCCCGCCCGGGCGGCGCGGGCGGCGGCGATGGCGGCACCGCGCGCCTCCCGGTCCCAGCCCCGCCCGTGCCCGTGGCCGTCGGCCGGGGTGGCGCTCGCGGCGGGTGCCGAGACGGCGCCGGCTATCAGCGTGGCGGTGACCAGCGCTCCGGCCGTGCCGAACGCGGTCGCCCTCCGCCGTATGCTGCTCTTCCTCAAGTGGCCCTCCCCGTACGTGTTCGCGACAAGTACGGGGATCCTCGCCGCTGTGGGTTTCCTGAGAACAGGGCCAGTTCTACTTCTTTGCCAATCCGATAAACGGAGAAGGGCGTTCGATCGGCGGAGCCGTCGGCCGGCCCGTCGGCGCAGACTCAGTCCAGCGAGGCCAGCGCCCCGTCCAGCAGCGCCCGCAGCCGGAGCGCGTCCGGCGCCACGGCGGTCACCAGCGCCGCGGGCCCCGCGAGCGGCATGACGGCCGCGCCCTCCTCGAACACGCGCGCCGCCGGCGGCTCGGCGGCGAAGCCGGGCCGGACGACGACCAGCTGGCCGACCGCACGGTGCCCCGCCAGCCCGGCCGGTCCGTCCCAGCCGCCCGGCGCACCGGGCCCGCACGCCATCTCCTGGTCGAGGACGCACCGCCCGTCGATCCGCAGGGCGAGACGGCTGGTCAGGCGCCCCGGTTCCTCTCCGGCCCGCCCGAGCACCTGCTCCTCGCGCAGCAGCAGCCGCGCCCCCGCCGCGAGGTCGACGGACGTGGTGACGGTGAGATCGCTGCCGCCCGCGGAGATCAACTGCTCCGGGAGCCAGTGCAGTTCCGCGTCCTCGTCGACGGTGAGCCGGACGTCGTAGCGGGCCCCGGCCTTGTCCTGCCCCGGCAGGGCGAGGGTGGCGGCCGCCGAGCCGACCCGCAACCGGGCGCCGTCCGCGGCGTGGACCCCGACCTCGAAGTGGTCGCCGCCGAGCGGTCCGCTCATCGCGCCGACCAGCATCACCCGGGCCTCGGCCCCGCTCCCCCGGGTCCGCCGCACGGCGAGGGGGCCCTCGCCCTCCAGGACGGGCAGCACGGTGCCTCCGCGCCCGTCACCGCGGGCGAGGACGCGGGCGCTGGCCCGGACACCGCCCGTGGCGGTGGTCACGCGGTCCACGCGGCGATCCGCTCCCGCACCCAGTCGGCGACCGCCCGCACCCCGTCCTCGCCGCGCAGCGACTGCAGGACGACGGGCAGTTCACCGCGCACCGCCTTGGCGTCGGCGGCCATGCGCGCGAGGTCGGAGCCCACGTACGGCGCGAGGTCGGTCTTGTTGACGATGAGCAGGTCGGCGGTGGCGACTCCGGGCCCGCCCTTGCGCGGGATGTCGTCGCCGCCCGCCACGTCGATCACGAACACCTGCGCGTCGACGAGTCCCCTGGAGAAGGTGGCGGTGAGATTGTCCCCACCGGACTCCACGAGGATCAGGTCGAGCGGACCGACCTCGTCCTCCAGGTCCTCGACGGCCTCCAGGTTGGCGGAGATGTCGTCCCGGATCGCGGTGTGCGGGCAGGCGCCGGTCTCCACGGCAGTGATCCGCTCGGGCGGCAGCACCGCCTCGCGGAGCAGGAACTCGGCGTCCTCCCGGGTGTAGATGTCGTTGGTCACCACGGCGAGGGACAGTTCCTCCCGCAACGCCCGGCACAGCGCGGCGACAGTGGCGGTCTTCCCCGACCCGACGGGCCCACCGAGCCCGATCCGCAGCGCGCGACGAGTCCCGTCGGGGCGCCGGGCGTCGGCGGAGACGGCGGCGGGAGATTCGAGGTGATGATCGAGATGCACGAAACAGCTCCTATGAAAACTGGGATCGGCCCCCTCAGCCCGTCCGGCGCTTGCGGACGAGGCCGTTCAGGCCGAAGGGGGGGCCAGGAGGCACAGCCCCCTGGCGGGGTCGAAGGGGCACAGCCCCTGGGTTCGGGACGGGAAGGGGCGGCGGGGGCGAACCCACCTAGGAGGCGAACAACCGCACAGCCCAGGCGGCATGCGCCTCCGCCCCGATCTCCAGCAAGGGCGCCGACCGCGCGGGCAGCACGCCAACCCCTTCGGCCATCACCCGCTCCGCCACCTCCACGGCGTCCGCGGCGACCCGGTCGAGCTCACCCGCGAGCCGCGCCAGCACCCCCGTCGCGTCGAACGGATCGAGACCGAGCAGCCGCACGACGGCCGTCGCGGGTCCGCTCACCCCCTCGTAGAGGGAGCAGTACGCCGCGTCGAGCGCGCCGAGCCCGGCCGCGCGCGCGGCGAGCCCGAGCACGACGGGCTGATGCGCTCCCTTGGGGAACAGCGAGGCCAGGGCGTCGAGTTCAGGGCTCGGCCAGGTCGCCCGGGCGGCCCGCATCAACTGCCGCCCCAGTCTGCGCGCCACCACCCGCAGAGCGGGCGACGGGGTGCGGGCGTCGGCGGCCCGGTCGAGTGCCCCGGGATCGGCGCCGAGGGCGGAGGCCGCGGCGACGCACGCCGCGACGACCCCGCTCGTGTGCAGGCGCCCCCGGCAGAACGCCTCCAGGCTCGCGGCGTCCGTGATACGTCCCGCCCGGACGGCGGCCTCCGCCCCGCCGGAGTGGGCGTGCCCTCCGGCGGGGAAGCGGCCGTCCGCGAGGACGAGCAGTGCTGCGCGGCTCATCTCCGCGCTCAGAAGAGGAAGTACCGCTGTGCCAGCGGCAGTTCGGCGACGGGAGCGGGTTCGACGAGTTCGCCGTCGATGGTCACCGCGAAGGAGTCCGCGGCGACCTCCACGCGGGGCAGCGCGTCGTTCTGCCGCATGTCGGCCTTGGTCCGGCCACGCGTGGACCGGATGGGCACGAACGCCCGCCCGAGCCCCAGCCGTTCCGCCAGCCCGTCCTCGACGGCCTGCTCGGAGACGAAGTTCACCGAGTTGGTGGCGGGAGCGGTTCCGAGCGCCCCGAACATCGGGCGCGGCAGCACCGGCTGCGGCGTGGGAATGGAGGCGTTGGCATCACCCACCTGCGCGTACGCGATCTGACCGCCCTTGATGACGAGCTGCGGCTTCACGCCGAAGAAGCGGGGGTCCCAGAGCACCAGGTCGGCGAGCTTGCCGGCCTCGACGGAGCCGACCTCGTGCTCGATGCCCTGGGCGACGGCGGGGTTGATGGTGTACTTGGCGACATAGCGACGGGCACGGAGGTTGTCCGCGCGGGTGTCGCCGGGCAGGAGGCCGCGCCTGCGCTTCATCACGTGCGCGGTCTGCCAGGTCCGCAGGATCACCTCGCCGATGCGGCCCATGGCCTGGGCGTCCGACGACATGATCGAGATCGCGCCCATGTCGTGCAGGATGTCCTCGGCCGCGATGGTGCTGGGCCGGATCCGGGACTCGGCGAAGGCGAGGTCCTCGGGGACGGCCGGGTTGAGGTGGTGGCAGACCATCAGCATGTCGAGGTGTTCCTCGACGGTGTTGACGGTGTGCGGCCGGGTCGGATTGGTGGACGCCGGCAGCATGTTGGGCAGCGATACCGCCGTGATCATGTCAGGTGCGTGGCCGCCACCGGCGCCCTCGACGTGGAAGGCGTGCAGGGTGCGGCCCGCGACCGCGTCGAAGGTGTCGCCGACGAAGCCGGCCTCGTTCAGGGTGTCGGAGTGCACGGCGAGCTGGACGCCCGACTCCTCGCACACGTCCAGGCAGGCGGAGATGACGGCGGGGGTCGCGCCCCAGTCCTCGTGGATCTTGAAGCCGAGGACGCCGGCCCGCAGTTGGTCGCGCATGGACTCCTTCGACATGGTGCTGCCCTTGCCGAGGAAGCCGATGTTGACGGGGCTCGACTCCAGGGCGGCGAACATCCACGCGAGGTGCCAGGCGCCGGGCGTGACGGTGGTCGCCTTGCTGCCCTCGGCGGGTCCGGTGCCGCCCCCGATCAGGGTGGTGACGCCGGACGCCAGGGCCTCGTCGACGGCACCCGGCGCGATGAAGTGGACGTGGGTGTCGATGCCGCCCGCGGTGACGATCTTGCCGTTGCCCGCGACGATCTCGGTCTCGGGGCCGATGACCAGGTCGGGGTGGACGCCGTCCATGGTGTCCGGGTTGCCGGACTTGCCGATGCCGGTGATGCGGCCGTCGCGGATGCCGATGTCGGCCTTGACGATCCCCCAGTGATCGATGATCAGGGCTCCGGTGATCACGGCGTCGGGGGCGCCCTGGGCGCGGGTGGTGCGCGACTGCCCCATGGACTCGCGCAGCACCTTGCCGCCGCCGAAGACGGCTTCGTCGCCGGAGCGGCCGGGACCGCCGGAGCGGTCCTCCTCGATCTCGACGAAGAGGTCGGTGTCGGCGAGGCGGACACGGTCGCCGGTGGTCGGGCCGAACAGGTCGGCGTAGGCGGTGCGGGACAGTTCAGGCATCGAGGGCACCTCCGGTCGCGCCGCGCAGACCGACGACGACACGGGCGCCCCCGAGGGGGATCAGCCGCACGTCGACGGGGATGCCGGGCTCGAACCGGACGGCGGTGCCGGCGGCGATGTCCAGCCGCCTGCCGTGCGCCGCGGCGCGGTCGAACTCGAGACCGGGGTTGGCCTCGGCGAAGTGGTAGTGGGAACCGACCTGGACGGGCCGGTCGGCGGTGTTGAGCACGGTCAGGCGGATGACTGCGCGGCCTTCGTTGAAGGCGACCGACTCGTCGGCGAAGAGGATCTCTCCGGGGATCACGGCTGTCTCCCCGTCAGATGATCGGTTCGTGGACGGTGACCAGCTTGGTGCCGTCGGGGAAGGTGGCTTCGACCTGCACGTCGTGGATCATCTCGGGGACGCCCTCCATGACCTCGTCGCGCTCGATCAGCTTGCGTCCGGAGGACATGAGTTCGCCGACGCTGCGCCCGTCCCGGGCGCCTTCGAGGACGTGTGCGGTGATCAGCGCGACGACCTCGGGATGATTGAGCTTGACACCTCGTGCGCGGCGCTTCTCCGCCACGTCCGCGGCCACATGGATGAGCAGTCTCTCCTGCTCGTGCGGGGTCAGTTGCATTTACCACCTCACAGGGCATCACGCCAGGACCGGACGGTCCGGCTGCCGCGGCCACCGCGACGGCTCTAGATGTAACACACATGAATGGGCCGGAATGCACCCACCGGTGTCGAAGAAACCGCAGGTGGATCGGGGTGCAGACTAGGGCTAGAGTGTTACGGCCACGTCACCCGGTTTTGACCGATTGATTACCGATGCCGCCGGTGACTTCTCGCATGCCCGCATGCCCGCATCCGGACACCCGGCCGCCCTAGGACGGGTTCGGCCCCCGGTGCTCCGCGGCGATGCCGAAGCGGTGATGCTCGCGGGGTGTCGAGGCGGCGGCCGTGTCGTGGACCGCGGCGACCGAGGTGATCACCTGGGCGTCCGAGGATTCCTGGACCTCCTCCAGCCGCTCGAGATCGGCGGCGGAGACGAGGGCGACGAGGGGCTTGCCGTGCCGCGTCACGACGACGCGCTCCCCGCCGTACACCACCCGGTTGATCAGGTCGGCCAGCTCGGCCCTGGCTTGCGTCACCGGAATCTCGTAGGCCATGACCCCAGCTTACGGTTTCGCCCGAATCCACTCTCAGCAAGCGTACGTCCTGTACATTTTTTACAGAGACAAGCGCAGCCGAAATCGGTTCTGCGAAGTCGGCTCTGCCACGAGGAGGGGTTCGTCATGACCCGGCCGTCCGCCCGCCATGTCCTGCCGGAGTTCACCGAACGCACGAGTGCGGGGGCCCGCACGCTGGACCCGTACTCCAAGCTGCTCCAGGAGCGCATCGTCTTCCTCGGGACACCGGTCGACGAGACCTCCGCGAACGACGTGATGGCGCAGTTCATGTACCTGGAGCACCAGGCGCCGGACCGGGACATCGAGCTCTACGTCAACTCGGCCGGCGGCTCCTTCACCGCCATGACCGCGATCTACGACACGATGCGCTACGTCGCCTGCGACGTGGCCACGACCTGCCTCGGGCAGGCCGGTTCGTCCACCGCGGTGCTGCTGGCGGCGGGCACCCCCGGCAAGCGCGCCGTCCTGCCGGGCGCCCGGGTGGTGCTCCACCAGCCGGCGCTCACCGAACCGGTGCAGGGGCAGGCGAGCGACCTGGCCGTCCAGGCCGGGGAACTGGTCCGCATCCGCGCCCGACTGGAGGAGATCCTCGTACGGCACACCGGCCGCACTCCCCAGCAGGTGACCGCGGACATCGAGCGGGACACGGTCCTGGACGCCCGGCAGGCGCTGGAGTACGGGCTGGCGGACCGGATCGTGCCGGGCCGCAGGACCCCGCCCGCCTCGTTCGGCGCGAGGTGATCCGCCCGTGCTGCCACCCGAGTTGCCCCCGCTGCCCGCACTGACCCGCGCCGAGGCCGAGGTCATCGACCGCTATCTGGACGTCGTCGACCTGCTCGGACGCATCAACCCCGGGCGGGACGGCGACACCTACCGCGGGTTGCGGGCCGCCCAGGCGCTGGTCGGCAAGGCGGCGGCGTTGCGTGACGCGCTGACGCTGATGCACCGGCGGGGCGAGACGGAGGTGCACGCCACCCTGGCCCGGGCGCTGCGCGTGCTCGACGGTGAGCGGCGGACGGCGCGGGTCGGTCTCCCGCCGCCTTCCGAGAGTTGAGGAACCCCGCATCGCTTCCGGGCGCTTCACACCGCGAGGCATCGGCCCGGGCCGAAACGGACCAAACGGCGTACCCCCTTTCGGCGTAGGAACACCTCCGATTCGCGACCGGTCGAAGTTGCGGCACCCGTGCGCTCCGTCCCCGCCGCACACCACTGCACCGCTGGTCCCGGGGCCGTCACCGCGCGCGGCGGCGCCTCGAACAGGAGGGCGTCGACCCGAACGGGCGAGTGGCACGTAACAACACAAAGGGCACGTTCCATTGGGAATTCCCCTCGGGGCGGGACAAGATCCGTGACTGACGACAAGCCCCCGCCGCAGCGGCGGGGCGGTCCGGGCGGACGCCGAGTCCTGCCGCCGTCCGGACGACCGGTCGCAAGGGAAGTGGATCGGCAGGAGTGGAGGACCCGAGCACGACGGGTCGCCGGCACGGCCGCCTCCGCGCGAGGCACCGGTACCGGCGATCCTTGGGGTGAAGCCGCACACCGCGGCCGGGCAACTTCGCCAGCCCGAATCCGACAGGTCATCCTTCACAGGCGGCTGACGAAGGGTTGCGCATGTCCGCGCTCAATCGTGTCCCGTCGCTGATGGCCCGTGCCGGTACGGCCTCGGCTCTCACCCTCGCCGCCGTGGGCGGCTCCGTCGTGGTCCCCGGTGTCGCCTCCGAGGCGGCCGCGGCGAGCCATGCGACGAAAGCCCTCAAGATCGCGGCCTCCAAGAAGGGCGCCCCGTACCGCTGGGGTGCCACCGGCCCTCACCGGTTCGACTGTTCCGGCCTGACGCTGTACTCGTTCAAGAAGGCCGGCAAGAAGCTGCCCCGCACCGCGGCCCAGCAGTACAACAGGACCAGCCGTGTCTCCGTGCGGAACCGCAAGGCAGGAGACCTGGTGTTCTTCCACTCCGGCAGCAGCGTCTACCACGTCGGCATCTACGCCGGGAAGGGCAGGATCTGGCACGCGCCGAAGACCGGTGCCGTGGTGCGCCTGGAGAAGATCTGGACCTCAAGCGTCTGGTACGGCCGGGTCAAGTAGCCCGCCCGCGGGGGTGGCGGTGTTCTGTCCCGCCGTCACCCCCGCGGGCGCGACCGGTCCGCCCGGGGGTGTCCAGGGCAGTTCGATGGAGACGGTCTTGCCACCCTCGCGGGTGGGCCTGACTCTCAGCTTGCCGCCGCACTCGGCGGTCAGCCAGCGAATGATCACCATGCCCCGGCCGTTGTCCTGCTGGACGGCGGCGGGCAGACGCTTGGGGAAGCGCGGATGGCTGTCGGTGACGCCGAGGCGCAGCCGCTCGTCGCGGTCGAGGACGAGGTCCACCGTGAAGGTGGGCGACTGCCCGAACGTGTGCTGGACCGCGTTGGTCGCCAGTTCGGAGACGATGAGCCGCACCGTGTCCGACAGGTCGGCGTCGCCCGGCAGTCCCCACTCCGCCAGGGTGCCCACCACGTAGGTCCGCGCGGCGGCCACCGAGGCGGGATCGCTCGGCAGAGTGACGGATGCTTCCAGATGGTCTGCCATGGCGACGCCGTCCCTTTCTCACGGGACCGCGACCCGACACGGAGCGGATGGTTCGAGTACGGTCCCGGACTGGTGCTTCGCCGCCAGACTGCCATCACCGGACCCGTGAAGGGCGGCGATCCACCAAGATATGCATATATCTGTCGCTCGAAGCGGTGAACTCTGCGACGGCAGAGCGTATTTGGGCGACTCATAAGGAGTAAGGGGGATGTCCCATGCAGCACGGTCCCGTGGTGCGCCGCCGGAAGCTGGGCGCGGAACTGCGCGCCCTGCGCACGTCGGCGGGCATCACCAGCGGCGAGGCGGCCCGGCTGGTGGGCTGGCACCAGTCGAAGGTCAGCCGGATCGAGACCGGGACGAGTGGGGCGAAACCGGCCGACGTGCGGTTACTGCTCGACGCCTACGGCGTGGCCGACGAGCAGCTGCGGGGGCTGCTGGTGATGCTGGCGCGCTCCGAGGACGCGGGGGGACGCAACCACTGGTGGCACGCGTACCGCGGGGTGCTGCCACCCACGTACCGCGACTTCATCAGCCTGGAGTCCCAGGCCAGCGCGATGCGCACGCTGGAGACCACGGTGGTGCCCGGCCTGCTCCAGACGCCGGAGTACGCCCGCGCGGTGACGAGCGCCGCCGTGGACGGGATGCCGGCGGAACGGCTGGACACGCTGGTGGAGGTCCGGCTGGCCCGGCAGGACGTGCTGCGGGGCGAGCCGCCCCTGGAGCTGAGCGCGGTCCTGGACGAGGCGGTGCTCCGCCGTGAGGTGGGCGGGCCCGGGGTGATGTCCCGTCAACTGGCCAGGCTGGTCGAGGCGGCGCAGCTCCCCCACGTCCGGCTCCAGGTCCTGCCCTTTGCCGCCGGGGCGCACATCGGTGTCACCGGCCCTTTCGTAATCTTCTCATTTTCGAGCACTTCTGATCTGGACGTGGTTGTTCTCGACCACTTGACGAGTAGCCTGCACCTCGAACGGAAAGAAGACCTAGAGGCCTATACCGAGGCCTTCAACGCCCTTCTGATCCATGCCCTTTCGCCCGAGGACTCGTTGGACTTCATCGCCGCGACCGCGGCAGGCGCGTAAGGAGGCACCATGTCAGGCTCCATGTCCGAACTTCCCCGGAACATCCCTGCCAGCACCGATATGTCCGGTGTCCGGTGGCTGCGCAGCAGCTACAGCACCGGGGCGAACAACTGCGTGGAGACGGCCCGTCCGTCGGCCGGTCCCGTCGCCGGACTGCTCGCCGTGCGCGACTCCAAGAACCCGGCCGGACCCGCCCTGCTCTTCTCCCCCGGGAGCTGGACGGCGTTCACCGCCGGCGTCGGCCGCGGCTGACCTCGCCGGACACCCGACGACGCACGGCCGTGTCCCGCCGACTCATGGCCGCGTTTCGCCGATCACCCGTACAGCGCGCTCGATCTGTTCCCGGGAGAGGTCCCCGCGGGCGGTCAGCCTGAGCCGTGAGATGCCGTCGGGCACCGAAGGAGGGCGGAAGCAGCCCACGGACAGGCCGGCCGCCCGGCAGTCGGCCGCCCACCGCACGGCCTCCTCCGGGGAGGGTGCGCGCACCGAGACGACCGCGGCGTCCGGACGCACCGCGTCCAGACCCGCGGCGGTCAGGCGTTCGTGCAGTTCGGCGGCGACGGCACGGGCCCGCGCCGCCCGCTCCGGCTCGCGGACGACCAGCCTGAGCGCCGCGAGGGCCGCCCCGGCGGCGGCGGGGGCGAGTCCCGTGTCGAAGATGAATGTGCGGGCCGCGTTCACCAGGTGGTCGACGACCCGGGCGGGGCCCAGCACGGCGCCGCCCTGGGCGCCGAGCGACTTGGACAGCGTGACGGTCGCGACGACGTCGTCGCGGCCCGCGAGGCCCGCCGCATGCGGGGCGCCCCGGCCGCCGTCGCCGAGGACGCCCAGACCGTGGGCGTCGTCGACGACCAGTCCGGCCCCGTACGCCCGGCACGCGTCGGCCAGTGCGGCCAGGGGCGCGGCGTCGCCGTCGACCGAGAAGACCGTGTCGGAGACGGCCACGGCGGGTCCGTCGTGCGTCGCCAGTGCCTTGCGCACGGCGTCCGGATCGGCGTGCCCCACCACCTGGGTGGTGCCGCGGGCGAGCCGGCAACCGTCGATCAGCGAGGCGTGGTTGCCCGCGTCGGAGACGACAAGGCTGCCGTGCGGCGCCAGCGCGGTGACCGCGGCGAGGTTGGCCGCGTAGCCGGAGGAGAAGACGAGCGCGGCCTCGAACCCGCAGAACTCTGCCAGTTCCCGCTCGAGTTCGGCGTGCAGCGCGGTCGTGCCGGTCACCAGCCGCGAGCCGGTGGCGCCGCCGCCCCAGGTCCGCGCGGCCGAGGCCGCGCCTTCGACGACCTCCGGGTGCCGGGCGAGACCCAGGTAGTCGTTGCTCGCCAGGTCCAGCAGCGGCGAGGCCGCCGGGCGGGGACGCAGCACCCGTACGAGTCCGGCCTCGCGGCGTACCCGGTCCTGCTCCTCGATCCAGCCGAACGCCATGGGGCGGCCCTCCGGGGTTTTGTAGGCAATGAACAGACATTAGCGGTCCGGTCACCCCCGCGAGGTGTGGCAATACCCACACGTCGATCTGTCAGTGTTGTGCAAAGTCTCCTTGGCCGCGGACGGCCCCTTAGGACAGGATCGGCTCTCATGGATCTGCTGAACACGCTGGTGGACAAGGGGCTTCGGCGCGAGTCGCCGACCCGCGAGGAGGCGCTCGCCGTCCTCGCCACTTCCGACGACGACCTGCTCGACGTGGTGACCGCGGCCGGAAAGGTGCGCCGCCACTGGTTCGGCCGACGGGTGAAACTCAACTATCTCGTCAACCTCAAGTCGGGCCTGTGCCCCGAGGACTGCTCCTACTGCTCGCAGCGGCTGGGCTCCAAGGCGGAGATCCTCAAGTACACCTGGCTCAAGCCCGACCAGGCCTCGGCGGCCGCCGCGGCCGGAGTGTCCGGGGGCGCCAAACGCGTGTGCCTGGTGGCCAGCGGACGCGGTCCGACCGACCGGGACGTGGACCGCGTCTCGGACACCATCAAGGCCATCAAGGACCAGAACGAGTCCGTGGAGGTCTGCGCCTGCCTCGGGCTGCTCTCCGACGGCCAGGCGGAGCGGCTGCGCGAGGCCGGGGCCGACGCCTACAACCACAACCTCAACACCTCCGAGTCGACGTACGGCGACATCACCACCACGCACACGTACGCCGACCGGGTGGACACCGTGAACAAGGCGCACGCGGCCGGGCTGTCCGCCTGCTCGGGGCTCATCGCGGGCATGGGCGAGAGCGACGAGGACCTGGTCGACGTGGTCTTCTCGCTGCGCGAGCTGGACCCGGACTCGGTGCCGGTCAACTTCCTGATCCCGATGGAGGGCACGCCGCTGGCCAAGGAGTGGCACCTCACCCCGCAGCGGTGCCTGCGCATCCTGGCGATGACGCGGTTCGTCTGCCCGGACGTCGAGGTCCGCATCGCCGGCGGGCGCGAGGTCCATCTGCGCACGATGCAGCCGCTCGCGCTGCACCTGGCCAACTCGATCTTCCTCGGCGACTACCTCACCAGCGAGGGCCAGGCGGGCCACGCGGACCTGGAGATGATCGCGGACGCCGGCTTCGAGGTGGAGGGCGCGGGCGAGGTCACCCTTCCGGAGCACCGCGCATCGGTGCGGGGCGGGGGCTGCGGCTCGCACGAGGGTGGCGGCGGCTGCGGCTCGCACGCGGGCGCCGACGGCGACGCGGGCTGCGGCTCGCACGCCGGTGGTGGAGTGTGCGCCCCCGCGCCCGCGCCCGCGTCCGCGACGCCGCGCCCCGCCGAAGGTCCCCGCACGGACCTGGTGGCGGTACGCCGGCGCGGCGCCGGGACGGACCTCGCGCCCAATGCCTGAGCCCGCGCCGAACGTCGCCGAGCTGCTGGATCTGGACCGGCGGCACGTCTGGCACCCGTACGGGCCCATGCCCGGCCGGCAGGACCCGCTGGTCGTGGAGTCGGCGAGCGGGGTCCGGCTGCGGCCGGCCGACGGCTCAGGCGAACTGGTCGACGGGATGTCGTCCTGGTGGTCGGCGATCCACGGCTACAACCACCCGGTGCTGAACGCGGCCGCGCGCGAGCAGTTGGAGCGGATGAGCCACGTGATGTTCGGCGGGCTCACCCACGAGCCCGCCGTACGGCTGGCGAAGCTCCTTGTCGACATGTCTCCCGAGGGCCTGGAGCACGTGTTCCTCGCCGACTCCGGGTCGGTGTCGGTCGAGGTCGCCGTGAAGATGTGCCTGCAGTACTGGCGCTCGCTCGGCCGCCCCGGCAAGCGCCGCCTGCTCACCTGGCGCGGCGGCTACCACGGCGACACCTGGCAGCCCATGTCGGTGTGCGACCCCGAGGGCGGCATGCACGAGCTGTGGTCCGGCGTCCTGCCGCGCCAGGTCTTCGCGGACGCGCCGCCGGCGGAGTACGAGGAGACGTACGCCGACCACCTGCGGTCGCTGATCGAGCGACACGCCGACGAACTGGCGGCGGTGATCGTGGAGCCGGTGGTGCAGGGCGCGGGCGGGATGCGCTTCCACTCCCCCGCGTATCTGCGGGTGCTGCGCGAGGCGTGCGACGCGCACGGCGTGCTGCTGGTGTTCGACGAGATCGCCACCGGATTCGGGCGCACGGGGGCGTTGTTCGCCGCGGAGCACGCGGCGGTGACGCCGGACGTGATGTGCGTGGGCAAGGCGCTGACCGGCGGTTATCTGACGATGGCGGCCACGCTGTGCACCGCGCGGGTGGCGGACGGCATCTCGCGGGGCGAGGTACCGGTGCTGGCCCACGGGCCGACGTTCATGGGCAATCCGCTGGCCGCGGCCGTGGCGTGCGCGTCGATCGGCCTGCTGCTCGGCCAAGACTGGCGCGCGGAGGTCAGGCGCATCGAGGCGGGTCTCACCGAAGGGCTCGCGCCCGCCGCCGAGCTGCCCGGCGTACGGGACGTGCGGGTGCTCGGCGCGATCGGGGTGGTGCAGCTCGACCGTGCCGTCGACATGCGGGCGGCCACGGAGGCGGCCGTGCGCGAGGGCGTGTGGCTGCGCCCGTTCCGCGACCTGGTCTACACCATGCCGCCGTACGTCACGGGCGACGCGGACGTGGCACGCATCGCCCGCGCGGTGTGCGCGGCGGCACGGGAGGGATGACATGGCGGTACTGGTGATCACGGGCACGGGCACGGAGGTCGGCAAGACGGTCGTGACCGCCGCGGTGGCCGCGGCGGCCCTGGCGGGCGGCCGGACGGTGGCCGTGCTCAAGGCGGCGCAGACGGGCGTCGGGCCGGACGAGGCCGGGGACGCCCGGGAAGTGGCCCGCCTGGCCGGGAACGTGACGGTCGCCGAAGTGGCCAGGTTCCCCGAGCCGTTGGCGCCGGGCACGGCCGCGCGCCGGGCCGGACGGGCACCGGTGCGTCCGTGGGAGGTGGCCGATGCCGCGGCCAAACTGGCCACGGAGCACGATCTCGTGCTGGTCGAGGGCGCGGGCGGACTGCTCGTGCGCTTCGACGCGGAGGGCGGGACGCTGGCGGACGTCGCCGGGCTGCTGGGCGCACCGGTGCTGCTGGTGACGTCGGCGGGGCTGGGCACGCTGAACACCACGGAGCTGACGGCACGCGAGCTGCGTTCCCGGGGGCTGGAGCTGCCCGGGCTGGTGATCGGCAGCTGGCCCGGGGCCCCGGACCTCGCCGCCCGCTGCAACCTCGCGGACCTTCCGGACGTGTCCGGCGCTCCCCTCCTCGGCGCGGTCCCGGCCGGCGCGGCGTCCCTCGCCCCGGCCGCCTTCCGCTCGGCGGCACCGAGCTGGCTGGCCTCGCCCTTGGACGGCACCTGGGACGCGGACACGTTCGGCGACCGGCACGGCCCGTGACCGGCGCCGCGGAAGAGCGAACGTGTGCGGGCCGCGGTGGGTGCGGGACGGCGTGACGGGGGACAATCCCGGTAAGGCGCCGCCTCGTGAGGGAGGTCTCATGCCGCTGCGATCCGCCCGTGCCCGCGGGGTGCCGCGGGACACCGTGCACCATCCGCTGTTCGCCCGGTACTACGCCCGGATCAGTGTGGGCGCCGAGACCCGGATGGGCATGGCCCGCGTGCGCGAACGGCTGCTCGCCGGACTGTCCGGGCGGGTGATCGAGGTCGGCGCGGGCAACGGGCTGAACTTCTCGCACTATCCGGGCACCGTGTCCGAGGTCGTCGCCATCGAACCGGAGCGGGTACTGCGGCAGTTGGCGGTGGAGGCGGCGCTGCGCGCCGAGGTTCCGGTGGACGTGGCGCCGGGCGCGGCGGAGGCCCTGCCGGTCAAGAGCGAGGCCTTCGACGCGGCCGTGGTCTCGCTGGTGCTGTGCAGCGTCCGGGACGTGCCGCGGGCGCTCGCGGAGCTGCGGCGCGTCCTGCGGCCGGGCGGACAGGTGAGGTTCTTCGAGCACGGCCGGGGCGGCGGACGGGCGATGACCTTCACCCAGCGGGCCCTGGACCGGACGCTGTGGCCTCCCCTGTCCGGCGGCTGCCACCTCTCCCGCGAACCGGTGGCCGCGCTGCGGGAGGCGGGGTTCACCCTCGGGCCCTACCGGCAGGTGATGATGCCGGAGCACGGGCCGGCCCTGCCGAGTTCGTACTGCGTCCTGGGCACGGCCTGGCGACCGTCCTGAACAGCGGCGCGACCGGCTCGGTCACCGGCTCCAGCCGCGCAGTTCGTCCGCGATCTCCTCGACCGACGCCTCGCCCTTCTTCACGAGCAGCGCGAGGTCCCGCACCCGCTCCGGCGTGGTGACGACCTCCACCCCGCCGGCGACCAGGTAGGCGTAGGCGACCGCGGAGGCGAACAGCGCGTTGGAGCGTTCCAGCGCCGGGACGTGGATCAGCAGCTGGAGCAGCGCGGCGGCCCGGGCGTGCGGGGTGTCGTAGACGGGGGTGTCGAATATCTCGGCCCGGTGGCGGGCGACGGCCGCGACGAGCGCTCCCCAGTCGGTGACCTGCGGGTCACCGGGAGTGCGCCGCTCGGCGAGCATCAGCAGCCAGGCGAGGTCGATGGTGAGGTCGTTCATCCGGGACGCGTGCGACGGCTCAGCGTCGGCCCTCGCCTGCCTCCTCGGCGAACACCTTCTCGTACTGGCGCATGAAGTCGGCGGCGGCCTCCACGAAGGTGCGGCCCGCCTCGCCGGTGTCCTGCCGGACCAGTTCCTCGATGTAGCGGTTGACGCTCATCCCGCGGGCCAGGGCCTTCTCACGGGCAGCCTGGGCCGTGCCCTCGTCCACCCGCACGTTCAGCTGGGCCTTCCGGGTCTTCGCCATGCCTTGAAGCTAGCGCCGGAACGCTAGCGGCGGCAAGGGCGTGCCGCGCCCGTCCGCATCCCGGAACAACCGCACGGGCGCCCGGCGCTCGTGGTGGGATCGCGGCATGACGGATCTGCTCATACGGCCCGCCGCGCCCGGGGACCTGGACGCCGTGCTGGCCTTCTGGAAGACGGCCGCCGAGGGGACGAGCATCAGCGACGACCGGGACGGCGTGGAGCGTCTGGTGGCGCGCGACCCCGAGGCACTGCTCCTGGCCGAGCGCGAGGGGGAGCTGGTGGGCACGGTGATCGCGGGCTTCGACGGCTGGCGCTGTCATCTGTACCGGCTGGCGGTGCACCCGGACCACCGGCGCCGTGGCATCGGCTCGGCCCTGCTCACGGCTGCCGACGAGCGCTTCGTCCGGCTCGGCGGGCGCCGCGGCGACGCGATGGTGCTGGTGCGCAACGAGCGGGCCCAGCATGCCTGGCGGGCCGCCGGGTACGAGCCGCAGGAGCAGTGGCGGCGCTGGGTGAAGCACCTCACCGACTGAGCGGCCGCGAGGCGAAAGGTTGAAGGCTTGAACATCGGGCGAACCTCCTGGTCCTGGCCGATCATGGATCCGAGGTGACCCGATGACCGAAGTGCTCCTGCTGCTGGTGGCGATCCTGCTCTCCCTCGCGTGCGGCGCCTTCGTCGCGGCCGAGTTCTCGCTGACCACCGTCGAGCGCGGCGAACTGGAGCGCGCGGCGGCGCGGGGCGAGCGGGGCGCGGCGAGCGCCCTCAAGGGCGTACGGAACCTGACCTTCCAGCTCTCCGGCGCCCAGCTCGGCATCACGGTCACCAACCTGGTGGTCGGCATGCTCGCCGAGCCGTCGGTCGCGGCGCTGATCGCGGGGCCGCTGGAGGACCTCGGGGTGTCGCGTTCGGCGGCGTCCTCACTGGCGCTGGTGCTGGGCACCGCCCTGTCGACGGTCTTCCTGATGATCGTCGGGGAGCTGGTGCCGAAGAACTGGGCGATCTCCTCGCCGCTGGCCGTGGCCAAGCGGGTGGGCGGCCCGCAACGCTGGTTCAGCGCGGTCTTCCGGCCCTTCATCACCCATCTGAACAACACCGCCAACCGCGTCGTGCGCCGCTTCGGCGTGGAGCCCGCCGAGGAACTGGCGTCCGCGCGCGGCCCGCAGGAGCTGGCGGCGCTCGCCCGGCACTCGGCCAAGGAGGGAGCGCTGGAGGCCGACACCGCCGAGCTGTTCGTGCGCACCCTGAACCTGGCCGACCTGACGGCGCAGCACGTGATGACCCCGCGCGTCCAGGTCGTGGCCCTCGACGTCCGGGCGACGTGCGAGGACGTGGCGAACGCGACGCGGGCGACCGGGTTGTCCCGGTTCCCGGTCTACCAGGACAGCCTCGACGCCGTGGTCGGGACGGCGCACGTCAAGGACGTCCTGGCGGTGCCGGCCGAGCGGCGGCCCGGGATCCCGGTCGCCGACCTGATGCGCGAGCCGCTGCTGGTCCCCGAGTCGCTGACCGTGGACCGGCTCCTGGACCGGCTCTCCGGGCGGCGCACGATGGCCGTGGTGATCGACGAGTACGGCGGTACGGCCGGGGTGGCCACGCTGGAGGACATCGTCGAGGAGGTGGTCGGCCAGGTGCGGGACGAGCACGATCCGCACGAGACGCCCGACCTCGATCCGGCCGGCACGGACGAAGCGGGGCACGCGCTGTACTGGGCCGACGGCTCCGCGCGCGTGGACCGGCTCGAGCGGCTGGGCCTGCGGGTGCCCGAGGGCCCGTACGAGACGGTCGCGGGGCTGGTGGCGGCCGGACTCGGGCACATCCCCGTCGTCGGCGACAGCCTCGATGTCGCCGGCTGGCGGCTGGACGTCGTGGACGCCACGGGGCGCAGGGCCGCCCGGGTGCTGATGCACGCCCCCGTTGACAACAGAGCCGACGGAGCCGACGGAACCGACGGAACCGACCGGGTCGACGGAGCCGACGCCGCCGAGCCCGGCCCGGGCGGCGGGGAGAACGAAGGGGAGGCCGGCCGGTGACCGCCGTACAGCTGCTGATCGGTCTGGCGACCCTGGTCGTCAACGCGTTCTTCGTGGGCGCCGAGTTCGCGCTGATCTCCGTGCGCCGCAGCCAGGTGGAGCCGTACGCCGAGGAGGGCGACACCCGGGCCAAGCGCGTGCTGTGGGGCCTGGAGCACGTGTCGGCGCTGCTGGCGGCGGCGCAGCTCGGCATCACGCTGTGCACGCTGGTCCTCGGCATCGTCGCGGAACCGGCGATCGCGCACCTGCTGGAGCCGGTGTTCCACGCGGTGGGCGTGCCGTCGGGCGCCGGGCACGCGGTGTCCTTCGTGATCGCCCTGGCGCTGGCGACGTATCTGCACATGCTGCTCGGCGAGATGGTGCCGAAGAACATCGCGCTGGCCGAGCCGGTGCGCAGCGCGCTGATCCTCGGGCCGCCGCTGGTGGCACTGTCCCGGGCACTGCGCCCGGTGATCTTCACGGTCAACGCTTTCGCGAACGGGCTGCTCAAGCTGCTCAGGGTCGAGGCCAAGAACGAGGTGGCGGCGACCTTCACCGACGCGGAGCTGGCGGAGATCGTCAAGGACGCGGGCGAGGCCGGGCTGATCGACGACCGGGCACGGGAGCGGCTGCACGACGCCCTGGAGCTGGGCAGCCGGCCGGTGCGGGACGTGGTGCTGCCGCTGGAGCGCGTCGTCCACGCGCGCGTGGGCATCACCCCGGAGCAGTTGGAACGGCTGTCGGCGCAGTCGGGGTTCTCCCGCTTCCCGGTGGTGGACGACGGGCGGCGGATCGTCGGCTACCTGCACGTGAAGGACGCTCTGGACGCCTCGCCGCGGGACCTGCCGTTCCGGCTGCGGGACATGCGCCCCATCGCCCGGGTGCGCGAGCGCACCCCGCTGGACGACGTGCTCACCGCCATGCGGCGCAGCCGTACGCACCTGGCGGCGGTGCTCGGCTCCGACGGACGGCTGGCGGGTCTGGTGACCATGGAGGACGTGCTGCGGGAGCTGTTCGGGCAACGGACGTGAGCCCGGCGTCCGGCGAGCCCACGGGCCCACGGGCCGTCCGCCGTCGGGGACGACGCCGCCGGAGGGCGACCGACCGGCGGGTATGTGCAGGGGATACCATTTCCGTCGCCATGCAGACGAACCCCGCGTACACCAGTCTCGTCGCCGTCGGCGACTCCTTCACCGAGGGCATGTCGGACCTGCTGCCCGACGGCTCCTACCGCGGCTGGGCCGACCTCCTCGCCACGCGGATGGCGGCCCGCTCCCCCGGCTTCCGGTACGCCAACCTGGCGGTGCGCGGGAAGCTGATCGGACAGATCGTCGACGAGCAGGTGGACGTGGCCGCCGCCATGGGAGCCGACGTGATCACGCTGGTCGGCGGGCTCAACGACACGCTGCGGCCCAAGTGCGACATGGCCCGGGTGCGGGACCTGCTGACCCAGGCCGTGGAGCGGCTCGCCCCGCACTGCGAGCAGCTGGTGCTGATGCGGAGCCCGGGCCGGCAGGGTCCGGTCCTGGAACGGTTCCGGCCGCGCATGGAGGCGCTGTTCGCGGTCATCGACGACCTTGCGAAGCAGCACGGTGCCGTGGTCGTCGACCTCTACTCGGCCCGGTCGCTGGCCGACCCCCGGATGTGGGACGTGGACCGGCTGCACCTGACCGCCGAGGGCCACCGCCGGGTCGCGGAGGCGGTGTGGCAGTCGCTCGGCCACGAGGCCGAGGACCCCGAGTGGGACGCGCCGATCCCGGCGACGACGCCGCCGGGCTGGACGGCGCGCAGGACCGCGGACGTCCGGTTCGCCCGGCAGCACCTGCTGCCCTGGATAGGCCGCAGGCTGACCGGCCGCTCGTCCGGGGACGGCCTGCCGCCCAAGCGCCCGGACCTGCTGCCCTACGAGGACCCGGCGCGGTGATCCCCGGCACCGCGGGCCCTTCGTAGGTTCCGACGAACGGCCCCGCGGCGCCGACCTGCACGAATCGCCAGTAGAATCCGTCCACGTGACTTCCGCTCCCGCCAAGCCCCGCATCCCGAACGTCCTCGCCGGACGCTACGCCTCCGCCGAGCTCGCCACCCTCTGGTCGCCCGAGCACAAGGTGAAGCTCGAGCGGCAGCTCTGGCTCGCCGTGCTGCGGGCCCAGAAGGACCTGGGCATCGAGGTGCCCGACGCCGCGATCGCCGACTACGAGCGCGTCCTGGACCAGGTCGACCTGGCCTCGATCGCCGAGCGCGAGAAGGTCACGCGGCACGACGTGAAGGCGCGGATCGAGGAGTTCAACGACCTCGCCGGGCACGAGCACGTCCACAAGGGCATGACCTCCCGCGACCTGACGGAGAACGTCGAGCAGCTTCAGATCCGGCTCTCGCTGGAGCTGGTCCGGGACCGTTCCGTGGCCGTCCTGGCCCGCCTCGGCAAGCTGGCCGGCGAGTACGCCGAGCTGGTCATGGCCGGCCGCTCGCACAACGTGGCGGCGCAGGCGACGACGCTGGGCAAGCGGTTCGCCACCGCCGCCGACGAGCTGCTCGTGGCGTACGGCCGGGTGGAGGAGCTGCTCGGCCGCTACCCGCTGCGCGGCATCAAGGGCCCGGTCGGCACCGCCCAGGACATGCTGGACCTGCTCGGCGGCGACGCGGGCAAGCTGGCGGACCTGGAGCAGCGGATCGCCGGGCACCTCGGCTTCTCGCAGGCCTTCACCTCGGTGGGCCAGGTCTACCCGCGCTCCCTGGACTACGAGGTCGTCACCGCGCTGGTGCAGCTCGCCGCCGCGCCGTCCTCGCTGGCCAAGACGATCCGGCTGATGGCCGGGCACGAGCTGGTCACCGAGGGCTTCAAGCCCGGCCAGGTCGGCTCGTCCGCGATGCCGCACAAGATGAACACCCGTTCCTGCGAGCGCGTCAACGGCCTGACGGTGATCCTGCGCGGCTACGCCTCGATGACCGGCGAGCTGGCGGGCGACCAGTGGAACGAGGGCGACGTGTCCTGCTCGGTGGTGCGCCGGGTGGCGCTCCCCGACGCCTTCTTCGCGCTGGACGGCCTCCTGGAGACGTTCCTGACCGTGCTCGACGAGTTCGGCGCCTTCCCGGCCGTCGTGGCCCGGGAGCTGGACCGCTACCTGCCGTTCCTGGCCACCACCAAGGTGCTGATGGGCGCGGTGCGGGGCGGTGTGGGCCGCGAGGTCGCGCACGAGGCGATCAAGGAGAACGCGGTCGCCTCCGCGCTGGCCATGCGCGAGCAGGGCGCCGAGCGCAACGAGCTCCTCGACAAGCTGGCCGCCGACGACCGCATCCCGCTGGACCGTGCCGCCCTGGACGCGCTGATGGCCGACAAGCTCTCCTTCACCGGCGCCGCGGCCGACCAGGTCGGTGTCGTCGTCGGCCGGATCGAGGACATCGTCAAGCGGCACCCCCAGGCCGCCGGTTACGCCCCCGGAGCGATCCTCTGACCCGCTTCACCCGGGCCGAGCTGGAGGCCGCCCGCGACCGTCTCGTACCGGACGTCGTCGCGGACGGCCTCCGCGTGCTGTTCTGCGGCATCAACCCCGGTCTGATGACGGCGGTGACCGGCCACCACTTCGCCCGTCCCGGCAACCGCTTCTGGCCGGTCCTGCACCTGTCCGGGTTCACGCCCCGGCTGCTGAAGCCGTCCGAGCAGGACGAGTTGCCGTCGTACGGGCTCGGCATCACGAACGTCGTGGCGCGGGCCAGCGCGCGGGCGGACGAGCTGACCGCCGAGGAGTACCGGGAGGGCGGCCGGCTGCTGGCGCGGAAGGTGGCGCGGCTGCGGCCCGATTGGCTGGCGGTGGTGGGTGTCACCGCGTACCGGGCCGCCTTCGACGAGCCGAAGGCCCGGGTGGGGCCGCAGGAGCGGACGTTCGGGAGCACGCGGGTGTGGGTGCTGCCCAACCCCAGCGGGCTCAACGCCCACTGGACGGCGCAGACGATGGCGCAGGAGTACGCCCGGCTGCGGGAGGCGGCGCACGGCACGGGGGCGCACGGCACGGGGACGCAGGCCTAGGCGTGGGCCGCGGTCACGGTGGTGCCTCCTGCGTGACCACCGCCAGCAGCCGCACCTCGTCCGCCTCGTCGCGGTCGGCGACGGCCACCGCGACCCAGCGGCCGGTGCCCTCGGCCTCCCAGAGACACGCCACCCGCGCACCGGCACTCAGCGCGGCCCACGGCTCGGGTATCTCCTCGCGCTCGGTCCGCAGCAGGACCGTCTGCAGGTTGAAGGGGTCCGTCCGCCCCCAGCGCGTGGCGAGCCGCTCGTAGAGGGCGTCCCGGTCCTTCTCGTACTGCTCGACCGTCGCCGCCCGCTCGCCCGGGTCACGCCCGCGCAGGCCGCGGCTGCTCTCCAGCACCGCCGTGAAGTACCCGGGAGCCGCGGTGCCCCCGCCCGACGGGCCGTGCTCCGCCGGGAAGGGCCGGAAGCACAGCTCGTCGATGAGGGCGAGGTGCCGAGCGATGTTCATGCCTCCAGTAAACCCGCCGCCACTGACAATTGGCGGGGCGTCAGCCGCCCCGCCGGTCGTCCGCGGTCAGGCGTCCCGGCGGCGCAGCCGCCAGAATCCGGCGAGGAGCGCGGCCGCAGTCCACAGCGCGGTCACCGCGAGCCCCGTCCAGGGCCCCAGGGTCCCCTCGTGCGTCTGGTACAGGACGATCTGTCCGGCCTGGTCCGGCAGGAAGTCGGCGGCGGCTCCCGCCGCGTCCCCGATCACGAAGGAGACGATGAGGATGAACGGGATCAGGGTGGACAGGGTGGCCACTCCGCTGCGGAAGAGGGTGGTGAGCCCGGCCGCGAACAGGGCGATGAGCATGAGGTAGCCCCCGCAGCCCACGACGCCGCGGACCTGCTCGCCCGTGCTGAGCCCGTCCGCCGCGGTGCCGAGCACGGCGCGCGACGTCAGCAGTGCCGCGAGTCCGGTGCCGAGCCCCACCAGCAGAACCGGTACGGCGACGACCGTGAGCTTCGCCGCGAACCACCGTCCGCGCTGCGGAACGGCGGCCAGGGAGAGCCGGATCCCGTTGCCGTGGTACTCGGACGACACGGCCAGGGCCCCGTAGGCGATCGCCGCGATCTGGCCGGGCCAGATGCCGGACAGCGCCGTGAACAACGGGTCGAAGTCCGGGTCGGACGTGTCGGAACCGCCGGACAGCGCCGAGAACGCCGTGACGACCACGAACACGGCAGGCAGGGTGCAGGACAGGGAGCGCAGGGTGCGGACCTTGAGCACCTCCGCGCGGAGTACGGGCGTGAACGGCATGGTCAGGCCTCCTGACGCGGTGCGGGTGCGGGTGCGGGCGCGGTGAACTCGGTCTCGGCGGCCGTCAGGTCGAGGTAGGCCTCTTCCAGGGTTCCCTCGTCCGCGGCGAGTTCGAGGACCGGTACGCCCGCGTCGGACAGCGCCCGGCCCACGGCCTCCACGTCGGCGTGGTGCACGGTCCAGTGGCCGTCGGCGTGTTCCACGGCCTCGTGGCCGAGCCGGGTGAGGGCCGTCCGCAGGGCGGCGGCGTCCGAGGTGCGGACGCGAACACGCGGGCGCACTCGCGCGTCGATGAACTCCCGCACCGGGGTGTCGGCGAGGAGCCGACCGCGGCCGAGGACGACGAGGTGGTCGACGAAGGACGCGGTCTCGTTCATCAGGTGGCTGGAGACCAGCACCGTGCGCCCCTCGGCGGCGAGCCCGCGCAGCAGTCCGCGGATCCAGATGATGCCCTCGGGGTCCAGGCCGTTGGAGGGCTCGTCCAGCATCACCACTTCGGGATCGCCCAGCAGCGCGGCGGCGATGCCCAGGCGCTGACGCATGCCCAGGGAGTACGTCTTCACCCGGCGGCGGGCCACCGCGGCGATGCCCGTCTGCTCCATCACCTCGTCGACCCGGCGGGCCGGGATGCGGTTGCTCGCCGCCAGGACGCGCAGGTGGTCCCGTGCGGTGCGTGAACCGTGGGCGCAGTCCGCGTCGAGCAGGGCGCCGACGAGCCGCAGGGGTTCCGCCAGGGCGGCGTAGGGGCGGCCGCCCACGGTCGCGGTCCCGGCGGTCGGCCGGTCGAGGCCGAGGACGAGCCGCATGGTGGTGGACTTCCCGGCGCCGTTGGGGCCGAGGAAGCCGGTGACCCGGCCGGGGCGCACGGTGAAGGAGAGGTCGTCGACGGCTCGTCGGGTGCCGTACTCCTTGGTGAGTTCGCGGACGTCGATGCTGGTCATGGCAACAGCGTGGCGGACCGCACCACGTGGGGGCCTCCCCCGCCGGTGGACGGTGCCTCCCCCGTGCGGGGGAGCCGCGCCGTCGGTGCCGGATGACACGATGACGGGATGGTTCGCCTGCTGCGCCCGCTGGTACGCGGGAGGACGTACACCCGGCTGCTGCACCTGTGGGTGCCGGTGGCCGCGCTCAGCGTGTGGTGGTGGGTCGCACCGGAGCTGCCCTGGGTGCCGCTGCTCGTGCTGGTGCCGGTGGGCCTGATCCCGGCGGTGCGGGTGGGCGAGGTGATGCAGGCCCGGCTGCTGCTGACACCGGACGAGGCGGCGCCGGACTTCGCGTCGCTGCCCGCCACGGCCTGGCGGGACCGCTGGCGGACCGTGCTCTGGCTGGAGGTGAGGACGCTGCTGGGCGGGGTGGCCGCCTACCTCACGATCTGGCTGCCGATCGTTGCGTACGCCCTGGCCGCGCGCACGGTGGGGCACGAGACCGAGGACCTGCCCGCCCTGTCGGGCGAACCGCAGTGGCTGTACGGCCTGCTGGCGCCGCTCCCGCTCCTCGTGCTGTACGCGGTCGTGGTCGGCCTCGGCGAGGTGCTCACCGCCGCCGCCCGGCGACTGCTCGGCCCGTCGGCCGCCGAACGTCTCACGGCCCTCGAGGAGCGCACCGAGCAGCTGCTGGAGCGCACCCGCATCGCCCGCGAGCTGCACGACTCCATCGGCCACGCGCTGACCGTGGCCGTCGTCCAGGCGGGGGCCGCTCGCGCGGCGAACAGCCCGGAGTTCACCGACCGGGCCCTGACGGCGATCGAGGAGACCGGCCGGGCGGCCCTGGAGGACCTGGAGCGGGTGCTCGGGGTGCTGCGGGAGGCGGAGCGGCCCGTGAGCGCCCGGCCGACGCTCACGGACGCCGACCGGCTCCTGGAGTCCGCGCGCGCCTCCGGGGCCAAGGTCGACGCCGAGGTCACGGGTCCGCTGGAGAGCCTGCCGGGCCCGGTCTCCCGGGAGGGCTACCGCATCCTCCAGGAGGCGCTGACCAACGTGCTGCGGCACGCGGGTCCGGTGCCGGCCCTGGTCCATGTCGGGGTCGCGGACGGGACGCTCACCCTGGAGGTGCGCAATCCGCTGCCGGACGACAGGGCCGCCCCGGGCCGCGGGAGCGGTCTGCGCGGCATACGGGAGCGGGCGGCGCTGCTGGGCGGGCGGGCCCGCACGGGGCCGGACGGCGCCGGTGACTGGCAGGTGCGGGTCGAGCTGCCGCTCGGCTGATCTACGCTGGGCGGATGCCGGTCAGAGTGCTCCTCGTCGACGACGAACCCCTGGTGCGCGCCGGTCTGCGGGCCGTGCTGGAGGCGCAGCCGGACATCGAGGTGGTCGGTGAGGCTGCCGACGGGGCGGCGGTCGTCCCGCTGGTGCGGCAGGTGCGGCCGGACGTGGTCGCCATGGACGTCCGGATGCCGCTGCTGGACGGGATCGAGGCCACGCGGGCGCTGCTGCGGACGGTGGCCGACCCGCCGAAGATCCTCGTGGTGACGACCTTCGAGAACGACGAGTACGTGTACGAGGCGCTGCGCGCGGGCGCCGACGGCTTCCTGCTCAAGCGGGCCCGACCGGCCGAGATCGTGCACGCGGTGCGGCTGATCGCCGAGGGCGAGTCCCTGCTGTTCCCCGCCTCGGTGCGGCGGCTGGCCGCCGAGTACGGCGACGGCGGCGGGAACCGCGCGGCCCGCGCCGAGTTGGCACGCGCCCGGCTGACCGAGCGGGAGGGCGAGGTGCTGCGGCTGATGGCGCGGGGGCTGTCGAACGCGGAGATCGCCGCACGGCTGGTGGTCGGCACGGAGACGGTGAAGTCGCACGTGAGCGCCGTACTGGCGAAGCTGGGGGCGCGCGACCGCACCCAGGCGGTGATCACGGCGTACGAGTCGGGGTTCGTGGCGCCCGGCTGAGGGCGCCGCGGGAAGCGGGAACGGCGGACCGGAACTCGCCGGGGTTCGGCGGGCCGAGTACCATCCGGCCCACACGCGCACGAGCTGGGAGGACGCACCTTGGCAGGCCTGACCGGCGGGGACCCTTCGCTGTTGCGGAGGATCAATTCCGCTGTGGTGCTGCACGCGTTGCGTGCGACGGACTCCGCGACGCTGACCGAGATCACCCGGGTGACGGGGCTGTCCAGGCCGACCGTCGAGGGCGTCGTCGAGGGGCTGATAGAGGCCGGTCTGGTCGTCGAGGCGGCCGCCGACGAGGGGACGGCCCGGCGGCAGGGGCGGCCCGCGCGGCGGTTCCGGTTCCGGGCGGAGGCGGGACACCTGCTGGGCCTGGAGATCGGTCCGCACCGCGTGGCCGCGCTCCTGTCCGACCTGGACGGGCGGGTGATCGGCGCCCAGGCCAAGGACGTGGACGAGAACGCGCCGGCCGACGAGCGGCTGGAGCGGCTGCGTACGGCCGTGGCCGAGCTGCTGCGCCGGGCCGGTGTGGCGCGCGGCTCGCTGCGGGCCGTCGGCGCGGCCACGCCCGGCATCGTCGAGGCGGACGGCACGGTCCGCCTGGGTACCGCGCTGCCCGGGTGGACGGGTCTTGGCCTGGGTGAGCGGCTGAGCCGTTCCTTCAAGTGCCCGGTACTGGTGGAGAACGACGCGAACGCGGCGGCGGTGGCCGAGCACTGGAAGGGGACCGCCACCGAGTGCGACGACATCGTGTTCGTGCTGGCGGGGCTCAGCCCCGGGGCGGGGGCGCTGATCGGCGGGCGGCTGCACCGGGGGTACGGCGGGGCGGCCGGGGAGATCGGCGCGCTGCACCTGCTGGGCCGGGACGTGACGCCGGAGACGCTGCTGTCCACCACGGACCAGCCGCTGCACCCGCTGGACGAGCAGGCGGTCGCCAAGGTCTTCGCCGAGGCCCGTGAGGGCGACGAGCGGGCCCGTGCGGCCGTCGAGCGTTTCATCCAGCGGCTGGTGCACGACGTGGCGGCGCTGGCGCTGGCGCTCGATCCCGAGATGGTCGTCATCGGCGGCTGGGCGGCCGGGCTCGACGGCGTCCTGGAGCCGCTGCGCCGGGAGCTGGCCCGCTACTGCCTGCGTCCGCCGCGGGTGGCCCTGTCGCTGCTCGGCGAGGCCGCCGTGGCGACGGGGGCGCTGCGGCTGGCCCTCGACCATGTGGAGGAGCAGCTCTTCGCGGTCGAGGGCGCGACGGCCCGCCGCTGATACACCGGAGGTGGTGGGGGCGCGGCGGGGGCGGGTCGGTCAGGAGGCCTGGGTCTCGGGGTCGTGGTGGATCTCCACGTCGCCCGAGTCGCCGAACGTCAGCCGGCAGGTGTCCGCGCGGTAGGTGGCGACGGAGAGGGCGGCGGTGCGGCCCTCGGCGAGGTAGCGGGTGGTGACCACGAGGACGGGCGCGCCCGGGAGGCGGTCCAGCTCCTTCGCGTCGTCCGCGCCGGCCGAGCCCAGCTCGACGGCGCTCTCCTGCCGCTCCAGGTCCCCGCGCTGCAGTTCACGCAGCACGGCACGCGCGCGTGCGGGGCCGGAGGGCGCGTCGATGGCGGTGAGGTCGGGCACCGAGGACGCCGGGACGTACAGCAGTTCCGCGGCGACGGGCTGGCCGTGGCTCACGCGGGAGCGGCGGACGGTGTGGACCGGCTCGTCGCGGTCGGTCTCCAGGGCGTCGGCCACGGCCGCGGGAGGTGCCGCGAGCACGCAGTCGGCCGGCTGCCAGGCGTCGTCGGCCGTCCCGGGCCAGGCGTGCTCCCGGGTGCCGACGGCCACGCCGACGCGCGGCGGTGCCACGGTCGTACCGACGCCTCGGCGGCGCTGGAGCCTGCCCTCCAGCTCGAGCTGCTCCAGGGCCTGGCGCAGGGTCGCGCGGGCGACGCCGAAGCGGGCGGCGAGGTCGCGTTCGTTGGGCAGGATCTCGCCCACCTCGAACTCCGAGTCCAGTGCCTCGCTGAGCACGGTCCTGAGGTGCCAGTACTTGGGCTCCGGCACCGATTCCAACTGCGTGGTCCCCACCCTGTCCTCCGCAATCGCCGTGGTCCGGCGGCGTTTTGACGCCCTTGTTTATTAAAGGTTGTTGCAGTTCTCTGCGACCATAAAACGCCCCACCCCCTTGGTCAAGACCAATCCCGCGACGGAACGGCCCCGCCCCCCGTCGCGGGACGGGGGGCGGGGCCGTGGGATGACGGACGGAAGACGGCGCGGGGTCAGGGAATGTCGGCCAGAGACACCAGTTTGTCCGGGTTGCGGATGATGTACATCGACTGGATGCGGCCGTCGACGACGTCCACCTGGACGACGGAGTCCGGCTTGCCGCCCGAGCGGACCAGCAGGGCCGGACCGCCGTTGAGCTCCAGGAAGTGGAAGGTCGCGTCGGGAAGGCCCTGCCGCGCGACACCGAGCAGGAAGCGGCCCACCTTGTCGGAGCTCTCCAGCACGCGCAGCGGCGCCTTGGACCTGCCGCCGCTGTCGCCCACCAGCCGGACGTCCGGCGCGAGCGTGGCCAGCAGGCCGGCCAGATCGCCCTCGGCCGCGGCGGCGAGGAAGCGCTCGGTGAGGTCGCGGCGCTGCGCCGGGTCGACGTCGTAGCGGGGCCGCCGCTCGTCGACGTGCTTGCGGGCGCGCCCGGCGAGCTGGCGCACCGCGGCCTCGCCGCGCTCCAGCATGGCGGCGATCTCCGCGTACGGGTAACCGAAGGCCTCCCTGAGGACGAACACCGCCCGTTCCAGCGGCGACAGCGACTCCAGGACGACGAGGACGGCGAGGGAGACGGAGTCGGCGAGGACGGCCCGCTCGGCGGTGTCCGGCACCGCGTCCCCGAAGTCGGTGACGTAGGGCTCGGGCAGCCACGGGCCCACGTAGGTCTCGCCGCGCGACTTGACCTGGCGCAGCCGGTCGATGGCGAGCCGGGTGGTGACGCGCACCAGGTATGCGCGGGGTTCGCGCACGGCGGTGCGGTCGGCACCGGACCAGCGCAGCCACGCCTCCTGGACCACGTCCTCCGCGTCGGCCAGGCGGCCGAGCATGCGGTAGGCGACGCCCAGGAGGACGGGCCGGTGTTCTTCGAAGACGTCGGTCGCGGTGTCGGTGGTCACCGCTCCATCCCAGCGGACGTCTCCGGTGGTGTCCAGGCGACATCGCCCACACCCGGCGCCGGGGCTACCCGTCGGTAGCTCTTACTGACAAGCTGTCTACGCAACGTCCTCATCGTTCGCGCGTTCCCGGAACACGTCTTCCCGGAACACGTGTTCCCGACAAGGAGCCCCATGTCCGCAACGCTCTCCTTCACGGCACCCACCGCCCACGGTCCGCAGGACGTCACACTCGCCTACACGCGCGTGGGCACCGGTGCGCCGCTGGTCCTGCTGCACGGCATCGGCCATCACCGGCAGGCCTGGGACCCGGTGGTCGACATCCTCGCCACCGAACGCGACGTGATAGCCGTGGACCTGCCGGGGTTCGGGGAGTCGTCCGCGCTGCCGTCCGGCCTGCCGCACGACCTGCCGACGACGAACGCGGTGCTCGGCGCCTTCTTCGCGGCCCTGGGCCTGGACCGACCGCACGTGGCGGGCAACTCGCTGGGCGGTCTGCTGGCCCTGGAGCTGGGCCGGGAGCACCTGGTGCGGTCGGTGACGGCCCTGTCCCCGGCCGGGTTCTGGACCCGGGCCGAGCGCCGCTACGCCTTCGGTCTGCTGACGGGCATGCGCCGCGCGGCACGCGGCCTGCCGCTCCCGCTGGTCGAGCGGCTGTCCCGCACGGCCGTCGGCCGCACCGCGCTGACCAGCACGATCTACGCCCGTCCCGGCCGGCGCTCCCCCGAGGCCGTGGTCGCCGAGACGCTGGCGCTCGCCCGCGCCGAGGGCTTCACGGAGACGCTGCGGGCCGGCCGGAGCGTGCTGTTCACGGACGACGTGCCCGGCCTCCCCGTCACCGTGGCGTGGGGCAGCCGGGACCGGTTGCTCCTGGCCCGGCAGGGCATACGGGCCAAGCGGGCCATTCCGCGCGCCCGGCTGGTGCGGCTGCCCGGCTGCGGCCACGTCCCCATGAACGACGACCCGGCCCTGGTCGCCCGCGTCGTCCTGGACGGGAGCCGCACTCAGGAGGCGAGCGCCGCGAGGACCTCCTTCAGCACGGTCGCGTTGTAGGGCATGCTCACGTGCGGAGTGTGGTCGTCCGGGTCGATGTCCTGAAGGACGATGTTGTTGACGTGGCGCCCCTCCGTCTGTTCCAGGGCGCACGAGGTGTACGGCGTGACCACGTCGTCGTACCGGGTCGCGATGACGGTGTGGCGGACGCCCTCCGTCGTCTCGCCGAGTTCGGCCAGCTCCCGCTGGAAGGGGTGGTCGTGCTGAAGTTGCGGCCAGGCCGGCACGACCTCCCCGACGGCGCCCTGTTCGAGCAGTTCCACCGCGCCGGGGATCTGGCGGGCGAGGTTCATCAGCCCCTGGGCCGTGACGCCGTGGTTGCTGGGCGAGATGCCGACGAAGTTGTGCACCTTGGGCCCGCCGCCCAGCGCGTTCAGGAAGTAGCGCGGCATCATGCCGCCCTGTGAGAAGCCGACGAGGTCGACCTGCTGGGCACCGGTGCGGCGCAGCACCTCGTCGACGAAGTCGGCGAGCTGCCGCGCCGAGTGCTTGATGTCGCCGAGGCCGAAGATCACGGGGTTGCCGTGCTGGCCGTAGTCGAGCCGGAAGACACGGTGGCCGTGCTGCCGCAGCAGGGGCGTCGCCGTGTTCCACGTGTAGCCGCGGTTGCCGAAGGTGCCGTGCACGAGCACCACCGGGCGCGGATGTTCCTCGCTCGGCGGCGCGTTCCAGTCGTCCTCTCCCGCCTGGATGTCGACGGTGGCGATGACCTGCGCCCCACCGGCCTGGGCGATGGCGCCCAGGCGGTGCGGAGACTCGGTGATGTCCGTGACGACGTCGTCCGAATTGAGGCCGGGGAGGCGCGGGTTGAGGAAGCTCATGGCGTTCTGCCTTTCGCCGAGAATGGAGCCGTGCCAGATCGGACTTCTCAGTCTCGCGTCCATCAATTTGCGCAACGATCCCTCGTTCGAGGGAAAGAATTCACTCCATGGAGTAAATAGGGCTCATCTTTTCGAATCACTTGAGAAAAGGGTTCGGAACGCGTTGTGAAACGGGGGTCGAGGTGCTGCCCGAGCGTAAAGACAGATGAGACGGACACTGCCAATGGGGCAGCAGGGCAAGGGGGTTGGGTCATGGCCGCAGGGCCCGGTATTCCGGAGGTGCCGGAGGCGTTGCCCGAGGCGTGGCAGCCCCTGCTCGGCCGGCCGGGCCTGGCGGAGCTGCTCGGGCACCCCCTCGCGGGCGCCGCGCTGACGGAGATGCGCCGGCTGCTGCCGCCGCACGTCGCCGTGCACTCCCTGCGGACCTTCCTGCTGGCCGACGCCTGCGCGCGCAGCCACGGGACGGCGTACGACCGGGTGGGCCTGCTGGCCGCCGCGGCGTTCCACGACGCCGGACTCGTGGGGCGCTCACCGCTCGGCCGGGGCGGATTCCCCGGCCGTTCCGCCCAGTTGCTCGACGCCTTTCTGGCCGGGCACGAGGTGGGCATGGGGCGGCGCACGGCCCTCACGCGCGCGGTGCGCGAGCACCTGCGGCCGCTCCCCGCGCGGGACGCCGGGCCCGAGGCCCGGCTGCTGCACTTCGGCGCGTGGCTCGACGTCACCGGGCGCGGTGAGCGCCAGATCCCGGGCGACCGCAAGCGGTTGGCCGAATTGGCGCCCACCCCCTGGTTCGCCGTGTCCTTCTCCGCCCGGGTGGTGGCCTGCGGGCTGCGCCGGGTGCTGCCGGGTTCCCCCGTCGCCCCCCGGTGACCGGGTGGACCGGCAACTCGCCCTTCCCGTTGCGAAAGGAACCGCAGACATGCAAGAAGACCAGCGTGTTTTCGATGTCGCCATCGTCGGAGGCGGCATCGGCGGGACGATGCTGGGCACCGTCCTCGCCCGCCACGGCGTGCGCGTGCTGCTGCTGGAGGGCAGCGGCCACCCCCGGTTCGCCATCGGAGAGTCCACCGTCCCCGAGACCACCTTCGGCCTGAGGGTCCTGGCCCGCCGCTACGACGTCCCGGAGCTCGAGCACCTGGCGACCAACGCGGCCCTGCGCCGCCACGTGTCCTCGAACAGCGGGGTCAAGCGGAACTTCAGTTTTGTCTACCACCGGGAGGACGAGCCGACCCGGCCCGAGGAGTGCACGCAGTACCCCACCTGGGGGCCGCCGCTCGGCCCCGACTCGCACTACTTCCGGCAGGACGTGGACGCGTACATGTTCCACGTCGCCGTCTCCTACGGCGTCACCGCGTACACCCACACGATGGTCGACGACGTGAAGTTCGAGGAGGACGGGGCCACGCTCGTCACCCGGGACCGCGGCAGCTTCCGGGCCTCGTACGTGGTCGACGCCGGCGGCATGCGGGCCATGCTGCCCGAGCGGCTCGGGCTGCGGCAGGAGCCGCCGTACCGGACCCGCTCGCGCACGATCTTCACGCACATGGTGGACGTGCGCCCCTTCGACGCGGTGTCGCCGCCCCGCGAACAGCACGGCATGCCTAGCCCGTTCAGCCAGGGGACGCTGCACCACATGTTCCAGGGGGGCTGGCTGTGGGTCATCCCGTTCGACAACCAGACGACCAGCACGAACCAGTTGTGCAGCGTCGGCCTCAACCTCGATCTCGACCAGTACCCCCGCCCGGACGACATGCCGGCGCAGGAGGAGTTCTGGCACCATGTGCGCCGGTTCCCCAGCGTGGCGCGGCAGTTCGAGCGGGCGCGGGCGGTCCGGCCGTACGTGTCCACCGACCGCACCCAGTTCGCCTCGCAGAAGGTGGTCGGTGACCGGTGGTGCCTGCTGCCGCACGCCAGCGACTTCATCGACCCGCTCTTCTCCAGCGGGCTCGCCGTCACCGTGATGGCGCTCAACGCCCTGGGCCACCGGCTCATCGACGCCGTGCGCCGGAACGACTTCGACACCGCCCGGTTCGCGTACCTGGACCACTGGACCAAGCGCATGTTCCGGTTCTACGACGACCTGGTGTCCTGCAGCTACATCGCGTTCGACGACTTCGACCTGTGGAACGCGTGGAACCGGGTGTGGACCCTCACCACGCTCTACGGCACGAACGCCCAGAACCAGGCCGCCGTGACGTACGAGAAGACGCACGACCCGGCCTGCTTCGACGTCCTGGAGATGCCGCCGTACCGGGGGCTCCAGGGGATGGACAATCCCTGGGTGGAGCGGATGTTCGACCAGTCGCGCGACACCGTGCTCGCCTACCGGGCCGGGGAGTTGACGAAGGAACAGACGATCGCGCGCATCTACGAGCTGCTGGGCGAGAGCGGTCTGGTCCCGGCCGTCTGGGGGACCCTGGACCCCGACAACCGCTGCCCGTCCGGAGTGTTCACCCTCTGGCCGCTGATGAAGATCCTGCTGTGGGGCAAGTACCGCTCGCCCCGGCACGTGCGGGGCTCCTACTTCACCGGCGGCGCGCGGCTGGTGGGCAAGGAGGCGGTCCAGGCGTACACCACCGAACTGCGCGCCGGCAGCTCGCTGGTCCACCAGACCGTACGGGACATGTGGCTCAACTGGAACCGCGACTGGGCACGCCGGCCCGCTCCTCGGAAATGAGCGCGAAAAAACATTTCCGCCAACCCGCGGAGGCACATATTCCGGTTTGCCGCTCCAGGGGCTCGGGTAAGAAAACCACATGGCCGACAAATAGAAAGTCGGCCGCGGTTCTCCCTGCCCAATCCGAGAGACAACGGGCTGCAATCCACCATGGTGCGACATTCCACCTGCCAATCGCCCGCTGAATGCTCCTGGGAAGACATCTTCCAGCACCAGGACCGCCTCATGCGATTGGTTCGACGACGACTGCCGAGTTTCCAGGACGCTGAGGACTGCGTTCAGGAAACCATGGCACGCGCAGCCGCTCACGCCGCGTTGGACCGGAATCGACTCGGTTCCTTTCTCACGTCCGTGGCGCTCCGCCTCTGCATCGACTTCTACCGTGACATGGAGCGTCGCAGCAGACTTCTGCAGCGTGCGGCTCTCGTGGACACCTTCGGCACCACCGAGGACGACGTCTGCGACCAGGACTTCGGCCGATGGCTGCTGAGCCAGGTGCAACACCTGCGGGGACGGGAACAGGAGGTCATACTCGCCCGCGCCAAGGGAATTTCCACTGCGGAATTCGCCCGCATGCACAACATTTCCGTCAAGGCGGCCGAAGCCGCTTTCACCAGGGGTCGCGCCCGGCTGAAGAACGCGTGCGCGAAATCCTTGGAAGGCTGTCCCGGATAACACCCGGCAGCCGCGCCTCTCCCATCGCAGAGAAACGGAAAGGGACCACACTCATGGGCAACAGCAAGAACATCCAGGACATCTTCAAGGATTTGGTCGGCGATATGACCGACGCCTGGAAAGAGGCCTTCGACGACCTGCTGAACCGAGACGACGACTCGGGGTCGTCGGGCGGCTCCAACAGCGCCGTCAACGCGCTGGCCGGACTGCCCCCGAACGCCCTCGGCGCGCTGGCCGGGGCCGTCAACCCGGCAACCGCGCTCGCGGGTGTCGCCAACCCGCTGGCCGCCCTCGGCGGGATGGGCGCACTCGGCAACATGGCGGGCGCGCCGAACCCGCTGGCCGCGCTCACCGGCGCCGTGGGCGGCGGCAATCCGCTCGCCGCCGCGCTGGGCGGGGCGGGCAATCCCCTGGCCGCGCTGGGCGGGGCGGCCAATCCGCTCGCCGCGGTCGGCGGCGCGGCGGGAGCGCTCGGCGGGCTCGGTCAGCTGGCCGGGGGCCTCGGGCACGCGGCGAGCGGGGCGGGCGACCTGATGGCGCTCCCGACCCAGCTCGCGCAGCTCACCCAGGTGCTCCCCAAGCTCCTGGAGGCGGTCCAGGGCATGCAGAACCTGACCAACCTGCCGGCCCAGGCGGGACAGCAGGGCCTCGCCGCGCTCCAGGGCCTGACGGGGCAGCAGGGGAGCGACAAGCCCAAGGGCGGCAAGTCCTCCGGCTGACCGGTCCCACCACCGTCCCGCCCCGGCCCGGCTCCGCGGCACGCCGGCCGGAGCCGTCCGCGCAACCCACCTGAGGAGCACACACGATGGCGTCTGTCGTCGGCGATCGGCTGCGTCTCGTGGTCAAGGTCCTTGGCAGCCTGGTGGCCGACGAGGTGGGGCTGTCGGCCCGGCTGCGCGGGCGTACGAGGCGGGACGCGCGGTCCCCGGCGGAGGACACCGACGCCTCCGCCGGGTCCGCGGGGTCCGAACAGCGCCGCGCCAAGGCGGTGCGGCAGGCGCTGGAGAGCCTCGGCCCCTTCTACGTGAAGCTCGGTCAGATCCTCTCCACCAGGCCCGACATGGTCCCCGAGTCCATCCGGGACGAACTCCAGAACCTGCACGACGAGGTCGACGTGCAGCCGTTCTCGGAGTTCGAACCGGTGCTGGCCGGGGACCTGGGTCCGGACTGGAAGCTGCGCTTCGACGACATCCAGACCGCCGCCCCGCTCGGGGCGGCGTCCCTCGCCCAGGTCTACCGGGTCACGCTGCCGGGCGGACGGGCCGCGGTGGTGAAGATCCAACGGCCCGGAATCCGCGACGGCGTGCTCGCGGACATGGCCCTGATGCGCCGGGCGTCGCGGATCGTGGCCCGCGTCGCTCCCCGGTTCAACGAGGTCATCGACATCGAGGCGATGCTCGGCTCGGTCTTCGACGCCATGGAGCCCGAGCTGGACTTCACCGGCGAGGCCCGCAACATGGACGAGGCCCGCGAACACGTCCGGCCGTTCCGCTCCCTGGAGGTGCCCCGGGTGCTGCACGCCAGTCCCCGGGTCCTGGTCCAGTCCCTGGCCGACGGGAAGTCGGTGCGGCACGTCGACCGCAGCCACTTCACGGACACCGAACGCATGGAGATCGGCAAGGACCTGCTGCGCTTCATGTACCACGGGTACTTCGTCCACCGCTTCTTCCACGCCGACCCGCACGCCGGGAACGTGTTCGCCGCCCCCGGCGGTCCGGCGACCCTGATCGACTGGGGCATGGTCGGCCGGCTGGACCGGCGCACCAGCCTGCAACTGCTGCCGCTGTTCATGACGCTGGCGCAGAACGACGGCGCCGGACTGGCGCAGCACTGGGCGGAGATGGGCCGTCTGACGCCCTGGGCCAACATGCCCGCGTTCGCGGCCGACATGGCCGCGTTCGTGCCCAAGGTCTCCCATCTGTCCCTGGAGGACATGAACTTCGGGGTCTCGCTCACCACGGTGCTGGCCAAGGCGACCAAGCGGGGCATCGGTTCGCCGCCCGCCGTGTCGCTGCTGGGCAAGTCGTTCGCGAACCTGGACGGCTCGGTGCGCTGTCTGGCTCCCGAGATCACGCTGCCCGAGGTGTTCCAGGCGGAGGTGCCGAAGATCCTCTTCGCGGTGGGCCGCGAGTTCCTGGGCCGCAACCAGTTCGCCCGGAACTCCATGGAGCTGCTGCTGGCCGCCGTGACCAGTCCCGATCAGGTCCGGGGCGTCCTGTCCGACGTGGCCAACCGGCAGTTCGCGCTGAACATCCACGAGCCGCGCACCCCCGCCGCGATGGGCGGCCAGCGGCCCACCCGTCCCTCGGCGGGCCTGCTCGCGCTGGGTGCCGCGGCCTTCCTGCTGGGCCGTCGCCGCTCGGGCTGATCCATCCTCTCCGTCCTTCTCCAGGAGGTTCCATGCCGGAAACCACCCGCCCGCAGTCGATCACCGGACCGCAGTCCCCGTCCGGGCCGGCCGCCCGAGCCCCGGAGGGCCTCTCGCACGCGGCGCTGTGGACGACCGCCGCGCACGCGGCGGAGGCCCTGCGGCCCGCACCGTACGTCCTCGACCCGTGGGCCGCCGACTTCCTGCACGCGGCCCGGTTCAAGGGCGGTCCGCCCGGTGAGGGAGCGATGCAGCGGCTGCTGCCCGACTGGCAGGTGGTGCGCTCCCGCTTCTTCGACGACTACCTGCTCACCGCGGCCCGTTCGGGCTGCCGTCAGGTGGTCGTCCTCGGGGCCGGCCTGGACACCCGAGCCTTCCGGCTCCAGTGGCCGACCGGCGTGCACCTCTTCGAGGTCGAGGCCCCCTCCGTCCTGGCCTTCAAGGAGCGCGTTCTCGACGGCAGCCCGGTCACCTGCGGACGCCGCAGCACCGTCGGGGCCGACGTCACCGGGTCGTGGGGCGAGGAACTCGTCGCGGCGGGGTTCGATCCCGCACGGCCCACCGCCTGGCTCTGCGAGGCCCCGCTGTACTTCCTCCGCCCCGACCAGGTGGCGGCCGTCGTCACCACGATGACCGGGCTGTCCGCCGACGGCAGCACCTTCGGCGCCGAGTGCGTGAACTCCGGGGCGGTGGAATCGCCCCTGGTCGCGCCCTTCCTCAACGCCCTCGCCACGGTCGGGGCGGCCTGGAACTGGCAGCTCGCCGACCCGGAGGAGTGGTGGGCGGAGCACGGCTGGGAGGCGCGGGTCGCCGACCTGTTCACCCTGCCGTACGCGATGGAACGGCTGTCCCTGTATCTGCCGCTGGTCGGTGAGGCCGCGGCCAAGTGCGCCTTCCTCACGACCGGAACGCTGCGCGGCGGACGCTGAGCCCGCACGACGGAGCCCCGGGCGGCCGCCCGGGGCTCCGTCGTGACCGCGCGGAAACCGCGCACGTCACCCGCGTTCCAGCTCCAGCAGCGCGGCGAGCCACAGGTCGGGGAGTTCGTCGGCGGTGCGCAGCGCCGCGTCGTGCACCACGGTCAGGCAGGCGGTGTCGTGCTGGCTGGTCAGGGTCACCACGCTGCGGATGCCGGACGCGACGCTCGTGTAGACGGCCGCGCGCCGGGCCGTCAGCCCCTGGTGGACCAGTGCCGTACCGAAGTTCACGCTGCTCACCGGCCCCGCGACGCGCCTGCCGTGCACCAGCCGGACACCGACCCGGGCGCCGACCGAGCGCGGGGTGGCCGCCAGCAGCACGCGCATGGAGTCGCGCCGCCGCCCGGCCCGCAGCCCGTTCATCTCGGCCACGACCCGGGCCAGCGCCCGCCGCGGCGACTCCTCGTCGCAGGGCAGCAGGATCCGGGCGGTGATCATGCGGTTGCCGGGCGCCTGCTCCTCGCCCGGCGCCCGCACGGACATCGGGATCGCCACGGGCAGGGGCGGGTGGACCGCGCCGGTCTCCTTCAGGTGCCAGGTGCGCACGGCCTGGGACAGGGCGGCCAGGTAGACGTCGGTCACCGTGGCGCCGTGGGTGCGGCCCACGGCGCGGAGCCGGGCGAGCGAGGTGTCGGCGTGGCACACGTCCACCCGTCCGGTGCACACGCCGTCGAAGGCCGGTTTCGCCGTCGCCGCCCCGAAGGCCCCCGCCACGTCCCCCAGCGTGCCCGCGAGGCCTGCGGCGGTGGGCAGGCGGCGGGGCTGCGGGGCCGGTCCGCCCCCGGGTTCGTCGCCGAGCAGGGCGCGGGCGGTGTACGCGGCTCCCACCCCGTCCTGGAACGCGTGGTCGGTGCGGTAGCAGAGGGTGTGGCGGCCCTCCGGACCGTGCACCAGCCACACATCCCAGGGCGGCAGGTCCTCGGCGCTCACGGGCCGGGAGAGCATCAGGCGGCCGGTCGCCGAGCCGTCGGTGTCCTCGGGCAGCCACGCCTCGTGCACGTGCCGGTCCGCCGCGATCCGGTCCACCCGCCAGAACCTCCGGCGCTCGCGCGCGATGCGGTAGTGCAACGCCGGGATGCGGTGGGCGCGTTCGGCCACCCGCGCCCGTACGGAGTCCAGGGTCGGCGCCCGGCCGTCGAACGCGAACGCGAACACGACGGGGAGCGGCCGGCCCCGCGCGGCCAGGTGAAAGGCGACGTCGACGGTGCCCATGGGCACGGACGGCGGCAGGCGGCCGTCTGTGCCCGGGCTGGGTCGCAGCATAAGAACCTCCCGGTCGATCTCAGGAACTGGAATGGGACACCACCGCACGCCGGCCGTCAGCAGACACGCCGCACGGCCCACCCGTGTGCGTCGACACAGGCGCGGAGCAGGGGGCGCACGGGGCCGCGCAGGGGCAGCCGGGGGGCGTGCGAGCGGTGCCAGGGCAGCGGCTCGCCGGGATCCGGCTCACCGAGCAGGGCGCCCGCCACGTGCGCGCCGTGCGCGACGGACAGCGCGAGGCCGTGACCGCCGCAGCCACCGATGTACCAGACGTCGGAGTACCCGGGCACCGGCCCGACCACCGGCAGGTCGTCGGCGGTCATGCCGATCCGGCCGGACCAGCGGTGCGTGACCCGCACCCGGGCGAGGTCGGGGTGCAGGGCCCGCAGCCAGCGCTCCAGCCGGGTCCAGGCACGCTCGCGCAGGGGCTGGAGCCGGGATGCCGCGAGCCCGGCCGGGAGCGCGGCGGTGCCGCCGCCCGCCATCAGGCCCCCGTCGGGAAGCAGCCGGAAGTACGGCGCCAGCGGCACGGCGTCGACGACGGCGTGCCCGGTGCGCCCGCCCAGCAGCTCGTAGGCGGCGGGACTCAGCGGCTCGGTCGCGACGGCGTACACCTCCAGCGGCAGGACCGTGCCGACCGGCAGGTCCAGCGCCTCGGCGGCGGAGTTGACGGCCAGCACCGCCTGCCCGGCGTACAGGCGGCCGTGCGGGAGGACCAGTTCGGGGCCGACCAGGTCGCCGGGGCGCAGGGCCAGCAGCGGGCTTCGGCCGTAGAACCGCACGCCCTTGTCGGCGCAGGCGCGGGCGAGCGCGCAGGTCAGGGCGGCCGGGTCGAGGGTGGCGGCCGGGCGGTGCAGGAGCGCGGCGCGGTAGGACACTCCGACCCGTTCGCGGATGGCGGCCGGGGTCAGGACGGGGACGTCCAGACCCAGCTCGCGGCAGGCGCGGGCCTGGCGGGCGAGTGCCACCAGGCCCGCGGGTGAGCGGGTGGCCATGAGCTGCTCGCCGGGCCGCAGCCCGCAGGGCACGTCGAGCCGGGTGCACAGGTCGAGCACGTCCCGTACCGCCTGCTGGCTGGCCCGGTGCATCCGGCGTGCCGTCCCGGCGCCGAAGCGGCGCACCGCTCGGTCGAGGGCGGGACCGGCGCGGGGGCCCAGCAGGCCGGTGCCCCGGCCGCTGGCCCCGGCGGCCGGGTGCTGTGCGTCCACCACGGCGATGTCGAGCCCGGGGGCGCGCTCGGCGAGGTGGTAGGCGCAGGACAGCCCGGCCAGACCGGCCCCGACGACGGCCACGTCCGCGGTGACCACGCCGTGCAGCTGGGGCTGCGGCGGGAGTTCCGCCGGGTCCCAGTACGGCGTTCCGGCCGGCTGCCCACTCATCCGGCGGCGTCCGGCACCGGCTCGGTCAGCACCCCGAACCTGCGGTCGTGCCACAGCAGCGGGCGGCCGGCGCCCACGTGCACGGCGGCCACCCGGCCGACGACGAGGTGGTGGTCGCCGTAGCGGCGCACGTCCTCGACGAGGCACACCGACCAGGCGAGCGATCCGGCCAGCACGGGCACGCCCAGCACCTGCCGGGTCTCCGTCCCGGCGAACCGCTCGGCGGCGGTCGTCGTGGGGGACGCGAACCGGCCGGCCAGCTCCTGCTGTTCCTCGCGCAGCAGGTGCACGGCGAAGGTCCGGCGCAGGCGGACGGCGGCAAGGGTGCGGGAGCCGTCCCGCAGGCAGGCCAGGAGCAGCGGCGGGCGGGCGGAGAGCGAGGTGACCGCGGAGACGGTCATGCCGAGCGGGCCGTCCTCGCCGCGGGCGGTCACGACGGTCACTCCGGCGGCCAGCTTGGCGTAGAGGCCGAGGCAGCGGGCGGCGCCGGGTCCGGGTTCCTCGTGCAGGGGCTCGGCGGGCTCGGGCGGGTGCCCGGTATGCGCGGGCGGGTGCCCGGCCGGCGCCGCCGTCCGGTCAGCCACGAGCCGCAGCCGCGCGTTCATCGATCACCTCCGCGTCCGCCAGGCCCCGCAGCACCCGGGCGATGTTGGTGCGCACCGTCGACTCGGCCACCGGGTCGAGGATCTCGGCCAGCGAGGGGATGCCGAGGTCGAAGGCGGCGGTGAAGACGACGAGGGTGCCGCCGCCCCGCGGCTCGCACCGCCAGCTGCCCTCGAAGGTCTGGAAGTCGCCGCTGAGCTGCTCGAAGGCGAGGGAGTACGTCTCGGGCGAGAAGGTGTCGCGCTCCCGCCAGCGCATCAGACCGCCCCGGAACTCGACGGTCCAGTCGGAGACGGTGGAGCCGTCGGGCAGCGGCGGTTCGACGCGCACCTCGCGGAAGACGTCGCTGTACTCGGGGTAGCGGCCGAAGTCGCTGATGCGGAGGTAGACCTCGGCGGGTGTCAGTCCCTCGGCGAGGGCGTGCAGGACCACGTGGCGCATGGGGCGTTCGGTTCCTTCCGGAGGGTTCGCGGATGCGGGTGTCGGCCGGACGGTCAGCGCGGCGGCCGGTCGGACATGCGGCCGGCCGTGCTGTGCAGGGCGTCGGTGAGGGTGGTGAGGAACAGGCTCAGCTCGGCGTCCCCGACCACGGCCGGCGGGGTCAGCCGCAGCACCCGGGTGGAGTTGAGGGAGTGGTTGACGAGGACGCCGCGGGCGATCAGCTCCAGCAGCAGTTCACCGACCGCCTGTTCCTCGGCGAACTCGATGCCGATCAGCAGTCCCCGGCCGCGCACCTCGCGGACCAGGCCGCCCTCGTACGGGGCGCACACCTCCCGTACGGCGGCGAGCACGCGCAGGCCGAGCGCCGCGGCCCGGGCCACGGTGTCCTCCTCCTCCATGGCCCGTACGGTGGCCAGCGCGGCGGCGCAGGCGATCGGGGAGGCGCCGAAGGTGGAGGTGTGCAGGTAGGGGTCGCGGCTGAAGGGCGCGTAGGCGTCCGCGGTGGCGGCCATGGCGGCGATCGGTACGACGCCGCCGCTCAGCCCCTTGCCGGCCAGCAGCACGTCCGGACGCACGTCCTCGGCGTCGACGCCCCACCAGGTGCCGAGGCGTCCCATGCCGGTCTGGATCTCGTCGACGACGAGCAGGGCGCCGTAAGCAGTGCACAGCGCGCGTACTTGGCTCAGATAGCCGGGGCGGGGGATGCGGACGCCGCCTTCGCCCTGGACGGGTTCGACGATGACGCAGGCACGGTCGCGGCGGGCGGCCAGCGCCTGTTCGAGGTCGGCCGGGTCGTCGTAGGCGACCTGGGTGACGTCGGGGAGCAGGGGCTGGAAGGGGGTCTGGTAGGTGGCGTTGGCGGTGACGCTGAGCGCGCCGAGCGTCTTGCCGTGGAAGCCGCGCCGGGTGGTGATCACCGACGTGCGTCCGTGGGCGCGGGCGAGTTTCAGGGCGGCCTCGGTGGCCTCGGCGCCGGAGTTGACGAAGTGGACGTAGTCCACGCCCGGCGGGGTGTGGGCGGCGAGGGCCTGGGCGGCCCGGGCGGCTACCGGTTCGAGGAAGACCCGGCTGGCCAGCGGGTGGGTGTCGATCTGCCGGTGCACGGCCTCGACGACGGCCGGGTGGCGGTGACCCAGGAGGAAGACGCCGTAGCCGCCGAAGTCCAGGAAGCTGCGGCCGTCGTCGGCGTGGATCCACGCGCCCTCGGAGCGGACCTCGGCCATGCCGCCCATGACCCGGCCCATGACGGCGCGGCCGGAGCCGATGTGCTTGAGGTAGAGGTCGACGACGTCGCTCCGGTCGGCGGGCGCGGCGGCTTCGCCGGCGGGGGGTGACATGGTCATCACGCCACCTCCGTCCTGGTCGCCGCGGTCGCCGGCTCTCGGCGTCGGCCGGGGACGTCGGACCGGTCCGCCGCCCAGCTCTCCAGGTTGCGGACGAGCGCGGCACGGATGTCGGCGTGGGTGACGCGGGTGCCGCAGTGGGGGGTGCCGAGCGAGGTGTCGAACGGCAGCTCGCGCTGGAAGACCAGGAGCAGTTCGGCGTAGTGCCGGAACCGCTGCCGCACCGAGGCGGGCAGCGAGGTGCTCTCCAGCATGGGCAGCAGCAGCCGGTGGACGGCCTCGACGGGGATGAGCCGTGGGCGCAGTGGCCGGGGCAGGCCCTGGCGGACGGCGAACTCCGCGCAGGTGTCGGCGATCTCGCTCAGGGCGGGGGCCTGGCTGCCCGCGGTCAGCCAGTACTCCCCGCTGCCGACGCCGCCGCGGACCAGGGCGCCGACGGCCCGGGTGACGTAGTCCTGCGGGATCATGTCGACGCGGGCCTCGGGGGCGCCGGGCAGCACCGGCACCTGGCCGAGGACCATGGCGCCGATCGTCTTGGTGAGGCCTTGCTGTCCGGCGATGTGCCCGGTGGCGGAGTGTCCCATGACGACTGACGGGCGCATGATGGCACCGGGCAGGCCCGCCTCGCGCGTCAGTTGCTCGGCCCGGCTCTTGGAGTCGAGGTAGGCGGCGGCGCCCGGGAAGCGCTCCCGGTCCTCCTCGCTCGGCGTGTTGGCCACGAAGGCGGTGCTGACCAGGTAGAAGGGGGCATCCGCGCGGGCGGCGAGGTCGAGCATCGTCTCCGCGCCGAGCGTGTTGGTCCGCACGATCTCCTCGGGCGGGGTGCGCCAGTTGGTCTGGGCGGCGGAGTGCAGCACCACGTCGACGCGCAGGGCCAGTTCGTACCAGGCACCGGCGCCGAGGCCGAGGCGCGGGGCGAGGAGGTCGCCCTCGATCTCACGCACCCGCGGATCGTGCAGGGGCGTGTTCCGGCGCAGGCAGAGCAGGTCGTAGTCGGACGCAAGTTCGTCGATCAGCGCCCGTCCGAGCACTCCCGAGCCTCCGGTCAGCAGCAGGGTGGGACGTTCGCGCACGGTGGCGCGGGGTGGTGCGGACAGGACGGTGGGACGGGTGGCGTTGCGCGGCATGGTGGGCTCCCCTCGACGGGTTTCGACTGCCGTGGAACGTGGGGGCGGTGGGACGGCGGCCGGTACGGGCTGGGCGGGACGGCGGCGGATGCCGGCGGGACGGCGGCGGATGCCGGCGGGGCGGGAGGGAGGGAGGTTCGGCTCGGGGCCGGATGGAGCGTCGGAGCGATCGGGGACCGGCGGGAGGGCGGCCTGCCCGGCCGGACGGGACGGGACGGCAAGGGAAGAGGGACGGTCGCGGAACAGCGGCTGGAGCAGGGCGGGCCGGGACGGCCGGATCCGGGTCTCGTGCGGGCCGCGTCGGACCACGGCCCACGGGGACCGGTCGATCGGAACCGACCGGGACCGGACGGGGACCGACGCGGCCACGCCGGTCCGCGGTCGGCCCGGGGTCGCGGCGGCTCACGGTGGGCCTGACGGACCGGGTACCGCAGGACCGGGTGCCGCAGGACCGGACGGGCGGGTGGGGTGGGCTCCGGCTCGGTCAGGCGATGGCGAGCGGACCGTCGGCCAGGTACGCCGAGAGCGGGCCCGTCATGCGGGAGCGCGACGGCGGGTGCAGGGACAGCCCGTTGGAGCAGGCGGCCAGGTGGCCCACCTCGTCGGAGGTCATGAAGTTCAGCCCGCCGAGCAGCTCGACCGCGCGCGGGACGATGCGGGCGAGGGCGTCCTGGACGCCGTAGCGCACGCACAGCGCCTGGGCGAGGGCCGACTCGTCCAGTTCCCCGGCGTCCACCCTGCGGGCGACGCTCTCGGCGGTGGCCATGGCCGCCTCGGTCTCGACGAAGAGGCGTACGCGCTCGTGCTCGGGGATCCGCTCGTTCAGCAGCACGCGTTCCACCAGGGCGGATGCGGCGCCGAGGTAGCTGCCCGTCATCAGCACCTGGAACCAGACCAGGCCGGCCGTCTGCAGTTCGTCGAGGCGGTCCCCGGAGGTGGTCGCGGTGCGCAGGACCAGTTCCGGCGGGACGAGGACGTCGCTGAGCGTGACCTGCTCGCTCTCGGCGCCGGCCAGGAAGGTGCTGGACCAGAAGCCGCTGACGCTCAGGCCCTCGCTGTCGGCGGGCACGAGGGCGACGGCGAGTTCCTCGCCCTGCCCGTCCTCGCGCGGGATCACCACGCCCGCGGTGAGCACGTCCATCGAGTGGGCCAGGCTGCACGGCCGTTTGACACCGTTGATCCGGATTCCGTCGGCGGTCACGGTCGCGGTCATCGACGGGTCCAGGATGCCGGCGCCGCTGCGCCCCTCGGCGAAGCCGGAGGCGATGACGCGGTTGCTCGACGCCACGCCCTCGATCAGCATCCACTCCAGGCCGTCGCCGAGGCCCCCGAGACCGACCAGCGTGGCCATGGAGAAGTGGTGCATGGTGGTGGCAACGGCCAGGGACGGTGAGCGGCTGCCGATGGCCCGCTGCACCCGCAGCGCGTCCAACGCCGAGGCGCCGCGCCCCTGGTGGGACTCCGGGACGAGGAGTCCGGGGCCGCCGCTGTCCCGGAAGTGCCGGATGCCCGGGCTGCCCGGCCGCTCCAGTTCCATCAGGGGGATCTCGCGCAGGGCGGGGTCCAGGTCGGGCAGCAGCTTGGCGAGGGTGGTGCGTTCACGTTCGAGGAATCTCATGGGCGCGCGGTCCTCCTGGGTGGATGGGGGCGGGGCTGCGACGGTGCGGACGGGGCCGGTGCGCGGGGCACTCCGGTCGTTGCGGCGGCGCTCACACGGCGTTGGTGGCGCGCAGCAGCTGCCAGACGGCGCCGGGGCGGGGCCTGCCGCGGAAGGCGATGTACTCCGGGAGCACCGCGTGCGGGGCCCACTTCTGCTTGTACTCGAGCTGGGAGGCCGCGGGGTAGACCGCGCCGCCGTGCTCGGCCAGCAGTCGGGTGAACCGGCTGAACATGCCGCTCGCGCCCGGCAGTTCGTGGCTCGGGTCGAGTCCGGTGAACGGGGTGAAGCCGAAGTGCAGCCAGCCGGCTCCGTCGGCGGTCAGCCGTTCCATGACGGTGGCGTTGAGCGCCTCCATCACGCCGGGCGGGGCGTCGGGGCGGCGGCGGCTGAGGTCGTGCAGCATGCCGGGGCGGCTGCCGTAGACCGGCGAGTAGTTGACGTAGCCGACCACCTCGCCGTCGATCCGGCCGACGAACAGGCGCCGGTGCCGCTGGAGGCTGCCGGTCCGCTGGCCGACCAGGAACCGCAGCTCCTTGACGTGCCGCCCCTTCTCCCGCAGCCACCGCTGGTCGATGCGGTCCAGCTCGGCGCAGTCGTCGCCGTCCCGCACCTCGGCGATCTCCAGTCCGGCCCGCCGGGCGCGTGAGATCTTGTTGCGCAGGCGCACGAACCGCGAGCCGCGCAGGGTGAAGCGGCTGAGGTCGACGGCGTACGACGCCCCGATCTGGTTGACCGTGAACCCGTGCGCCGCGTACAGCTCGGCGTCCGCCCTTTGCAGTTGTACGGCGACGAGGCGGCGGCCGGTGTGGGCGGCGAAGGCCTCCAGCAGGCGCGCGCGGTGCTCGGGTGCCGTGAAGGGACCGCCGAATTGCAGGACGTAGCGGCCGGAACTGCGGTAGGCGCAGGCGCCGTCGAACCGGTCGTCGTGGAAGTACGAGTTCCCGCTGTTCAGGGCGAGAAACGAACTGGGGTTGTCGCTGTGCGCCGCGAGCGTGTCAAGTACGGACGGCATCGGTGCCCTCCACGGAATTCTGCGCCGCCGGACGGTATTTCTGCTCGAACAGCCGGAACGCCGGATTGAGTTCCGGCTCGAACGCGACGCCGAAGGGTTTGAGGGAGTTCCCGAAGAGCGCCCGGTCGCCCATGAGGTGGATCGGAAGGGCCAGCAGCGCCCATTCCGGCCGGACGAACAGCGCCCACGCGCCGGCCAGGGCACCGGCGGTGACCAGGCTGTGCATCGTGTTGTAGGCCACGTAGTAGCCGCGTGGAACCGGTCTATCCGGACGGCGCCGGAAGGCGATCGCACCGGGGAGGTATCCGATGGCGTCGATCACGGCGAACAGCAGCACGAAAACGCCCCAGCGGATTTCCGTACGGTGCTGGACCGCGAGCACGAGCGATACGGCGAGAAAACCCAGCCATTCGAGTCGGGAGAGAGCGAAGGTGACCTTCGTCTCGAAACGGTTCTTGGCGTCCACGGGCGCTCCTGAATTGCGCGTACGATTCCGGGGCCCGACATCAGCCTGCCCCCTCGCTGTGGTCTGTCACTCCGGTTTACGCGGCGGCGCGTCCAACCCCTCGTAAAATGGGGGCGATTGGGACGACGTGATCCTAGGGGGGCTGTTTTCATGACGTCGGCGTGGGAGTTGCTGCTGCCCGCCGCCTCGGCACCGGCACGCGCGCGTGGCCGGGCGTTGCAGGAGGCGCTGCGGGACGCGGTCCGCTCGGGCCGGCTCGCGGCGGGCACCCGGCTGCCGTCGAGCCGGGACCTCGCGGCCGATCTCGGCGTGTCGCGGGGGCTGGTCACCGAGGCGTACGAGCAGTTGACGGCCGAGGGATACCTGCGCAGCGGACGGGGAGCGGGCACCTGGGTGGGCGATGCCGTACGGGCCGCCCGGCCACGCGCGCGTGATCTGTCCCCGCGCTCCTCCGCCGACCTGGCGGACTTCGTGCCGGGGACACCCGACCTGTCGCTCTTTCCCCGTCCGGCGTGGGCCGCGGCGCAGCGGAGTGTGCTGACGGACCTGCCGCACGAGGGCCTCGGCTATCCCGACCCGCGCGGACTGCCCAGACTGCGGACCGCGCTGGCCGAGTTGCTCGCGCGGCGCCGGGGCGTGGTGGCGGACCCCGAGCGGATCGTGGTGGTCTCCGGGGTGGCGCAGGCGACCGCGCTGCTGGCGGGCGTGCTCCACGCGCGCGGGACGCACACCGCCGGTGTCGAGGACCCCGGCAGTCCCCAGCACAGCGCCCTGTACGCCTCGGCGGGCGTCGGCACCGTGCCCCTTCCCCTGGACGACGAGGGGCTCGCCCTGGGTCCGCTGCGCGACTCGGGCGTACGGGCCGTGGTGACGACACCGGCCCACCAGTTCCCCACCGGGATCGCCTACTCGGCGCGACGCCGTGCCGAGCTGCTCGACTGGGCACGGTCCGTGGACGGCCTCGTCCTGGAGGACGACTACGACGGCGACTTCCGTTACGACCGTGCCCCTGTGGGCGCGCTCCAGGGGCTCGATCCGGAACGCGTCGCCTATACGGGCTCGGTGAGCAAGTCCCTGGCGCCGGGGCTGCGGCTGGGCTGGCTGCTGGTGCCCGACTGGCTGGCGGACGACGTCGTCGAGCGCAAGCGCACCACCGACCTCGGACACCCGGCCCTCGACCAGGCGCTCTTCGCCCGTTTCGTGGAGCGCGGCGACTACGACCGCCAGCTCCGTGTCTGCCAGCGCGCCTACCGGGAGCGCCGCGACACCCTGGTGGGCGCCCTGGCCGAGTACTTTCCCGGCTCACGGGTGACCGGCATCGCCGCGGGCCTGCACGCCATCGTCACGCTCCCCGAGCGGTACGGGCCCGAGGAGGGCTTCCTCGCGCGCGTGGCGGAGGCGGGCGTCGCGGTGCGCTCGCTGGCGGCGTACGCGCACGGCGGGGCGGATGGTGGTCAGGCTGCCGGTGGGCCGCGGGCGGGTGGTCCGCGGGCGGGTGGTCCGCCGGCCGGTGGTCCGGCGGCGGGCAAGGAGGTGCGGCTGGTGCTGGGGTACGCGCACCTGACTCCGGGCCGGATCCGGGCGGGGCTGGAAAGAATGGCCCGGGCCGTGTGACGCGCCCCGTCGCTCGCGAGCGACGGCCGCCCGGGCCGTCCGGGCCGTCCGGGTTGTTCACCCGCAATTTCCGTGGGCGCCTCGCGGTGCCAGTAGGTCTGGCTCACACCGGCCCGGACACTGGCCGGATCCCGTCTCTGGAGGCGCATCCATGTCACAACGTCGTCCGCTGCCCGGCCGCCGCGGCGTGCTGCGCGGTTCGCTCGCCGCGTCGGCCGCCCTGACCCTGCCCACCGCCCTGGGGGCGGCGCCGGCCTTCGCCCGTTCCGGGCGGCCGGGGGCGGGCTGGGGAGTGCAGGCCGGAGACGTGACCTCCCACTCCGGTCTGGTGTGGGTGCGGTCCGACCGGCCGGCCCGGATGATCGTCGAGACGTCGGCGACCGAGTCGTTCCGCAACCCGCACCGGTGGCACGGTCCGCTGCTCGGACGCGGCACCGACTTCACCGGCACCACCCGGCTGCACGGCCTGCCGCCGGGCGAGCAGATCCACTACCGCGTGCTCCTCGCGGACCCGGACGACCCGCGCCGCACGGGCGAGCCGGTCACCGGAACCTTCCGCACCGTGCCGGTCCGCCGGCGCGACGGGGTGCGCTTCGTGTGGTCCGGCGACCTCGCGGGCCAGGGCTGGGGCATCAACCCCGACCTCGGCGGCTACCGCATCTACGACGCCATGGGCGCCCTGGACCCGGACTTCTTCCTGTGCAGCGGCGACAACATCTACGCCGACGGCCCCATCGCGGAGACGGCCGCCCTGCCCGACGGCGGCACCTGGCGGAACATCACGACCGAGGAGAAGTCCAAGGTCGCCGAGACCCTCGCCGAGTTCCGCGGCAACTTCCGCTACAACCTGCTCGACGAGAACCTGCGGCGCTTCAACGCGCAGGTTCCGTCGATCGTCCAGTGGGACGACCACGAGGTGCGTAACAACTGGTACCCGGGCCAGGTGATCGCGGACACGGACGACCGGTACACCGAGAAGAGCGTCGACGTCCTGGCGGCCCGCGCCCGGCGCGCGTTCGGCGAGTACTTCCCGGTCTCCACGCTGCGCCCCGGCGCGCGCGAGGGACGTGTGCACCGGGTACTGCGCCAGGGCCCGTTGCTCGACGTGTTCGTCCTGGACATGCGGACGTACCGCAACGCCAACTCCCCCGGCGGACAGTCCGTGGACCCGCAGGGCATCCTGGGCCGCGAGCAGTTGGAGTGGCTCAAACGGGAGCTGGCGCGGTCGCGTGCGGTGTGGAAGGTGATCGCGGCGGACATGCCGATCGGTCTCGTCGTGCCGGACACCACCGAGGGCGCGCCCCACATCGAGGCGATCGCGCAGGGCGACCCCGGCGCACCCCTGGGCCGCGAGCTGCAGATCGCCGAACTGCTGCGCTTCGTCAAGCACCGCAGGATCACCGGCACCGTGTGGCTGACGGCCGACGTGCACCACACCTCGGCCCAGCACTACCAGCCGTCACGGGCCGCCTTCGACGACTTCGAGCCGTTCTGGGAGTTCGTGTCCGGGCCGCTCAACGCGGGCGCCTTCCCGGCCAGCGAGCTGGACGGCACCTTCGGTCCCGAGCGGGTCTTCGTGAAGGCGCCGACCGCCTCGAACGTCTCCCCCGCGGGCGGCTACCAGTTCTTCGGCGAGGTCGACATCGACGGCGGCAGCGCCGAGATGACGGTGCGGCTGCGCGAGCAGGACGGCACGGTGCTGTTCACGAAGGTGCTGCGGCCGGGCCGGGTGGGCCAGTAGTCCCGTAGCCTGTCGGGTGTGCCGCGCACCGGCGTCATCCCCCGGTGCGCGGCCCTGCGCCGCCGTCGTGCGGCGCGTGCTTCGACTTCCCCTCCGCGGCGGTCGTATCCGCAGGTCAAGGCGATTGTCAGTGGTCGCCTCTACGGTTTTTCCATGACGCGATCTTTGCAGGCCGTGGCCTATCGACGACCCTCCGTGCTGGAATCCTCGGCGGGCGGACAGCACCTGGGTCTTGAGACCTCCCGGGGTGCGACGCCCGCCGGTGCCGTGGACCATCCGCGGTTCTTCGCGGGCTTCCTGACGTCGCCTCAGAAGGCGTCCGCTGCGCTGCTCGCGGTGGCCGACGTGGCCGCCGCGCGGTACTACCAGCCGCAGCTGCGGGCCTCGCTCGACCCGGTGGTGACGGGCAGCGGCGACCGGCTCCGTTTCGAGTCCTTCTCCGGCTGCGGCGGGGTCTACGCCCGCCTGGACGTGCTGGAGGCGGGCCTCGACGGCGGCGAGGTCGGACACGGCACGACGAACGTCGACGTCAACAACCCCTTGCGCGAGGCCCTGTCCCGGATCGGTGCCGACGACCCGCTGCATCTGCGGGTGGGCCCCGAGGAGATGGCCGTGACCACGCTGGACGGCCCGGTCGTGGAGAAGAAGGTGCCGCTGCCCGACCGGTGGCTGCGCGGTTTCGCCGAGGCCCAGGTCATAGCGGCCGGCTTCGACCTGCGGGCGGAGCTGGACGCGGGCGAGGCGGTGCGCTTCCTGCGCGCACTGCCCCGCGGCGGCAGGAGCGGGACGACTGGCCCCCGGTGGGTGGTGCCGTCCGGGCGTTCGCTGCGGCCGACGACGCGTGCGGTGCCCGGCGCGGTGTGCCTGCCCGGTCCGGAGCGGCTGGTCGCGCTGCAGCGCGTACTGCGGCACGCCACGGCCCTGCGGGTCTACGGGCCGGCGGTCGCCCAGGGGGCCGCCGCCACGGCCTCCGCCTGGGAGGTGCTCCTGCCGGGCATGCGACTCACGCTCACCCTGTCCCCCGACGCCGCCCGCGGGTTCTCCGGGGAGGGCGGTGTCCTCGACGCGCTCGCCACCGACGAGGCGGCCGCGGACGCCGAGCTGATCTCTGTGCTCCTCGCCTGGGAGCCGCGGATCGACATCGCCGACCTGGCCGCCGCCTCGGGCCTGACCGCCGAGCGGGTGCGTGCGGCGCTGATCCGCCTCGGCACGTCGGGGCGCGTCGGGTACGACACCGCCGAAGCGGCCTACTTCCACCGGGAGCTGCCGTACGACGCGGGGCGCGTGGAGCGCCACAACCCCCGGCTGCGTTCGGCCCGCGCCCTGGTGGCGGCGGGCGCGGTCGCCCTGGACGGTCGGATCGGGACGGTCACGGCCGAGGACGGTCATGTGCACCGGGTGCGCGAGGAGGCAGGGGTGCTCTCGTGCAGCTGCCTGTGGTGGGCCAAGTACCGGGGCGGGCGGGGCCCGTGCAAGCACGCGCTGGCGGTACGGATGGTACGGAGGGGCGCCGGCGAGGCGCAGGCAACGGTTCGGATCGACGGGGGTGCGCGATGACGACGACAACGGTGACGGCTGCGACTGCGACTGCGACTGCGACTGCGACTGCGGACACAACGGGGCTGCTGGTGGGGGCGGTGCGAGCGGGCCGGACGGCCGAGGTCGTGTCGCTCCTCGACGGCATGACGGACACCGAGAGGCGCGCTTGCTTCCCCGAGTTGAAGGCCGTCCGGCAGGAGCTGAGGACGGCCCGCTGGTCCGCGGAGTCCCGCCGGGCCCACCCCGCGCTGCACGCGGCCGGGGCGGCCTGCCAGACCGGCGCCGCGGCCGTGGCGAACTGGCTCGCGGCCGTCGACATGCGCTGGTCGCAGGCGTCACCGGCGGTCCTGCTGCACGTGCTGGGCGACCGCGATCGCGGGTGGCTGGCCGACGTGGCGCACCGCCTCGCCCAGCGACCGGCCGCTTCCAACGTGTCGTACGAGCTGATGGCCGGCCTGGTGCGGTTGTCCGGCTGCCCGGTGCCGACGACGGAGGCCTACGTCCGGGGCTGGCTGCTCCACATCGGCGGGAGTTGGCAGCGCGCCGGCACGGTCCGCGACCGCCTGCGCCAGGACCCGCATCTCGCGGAGCTCGTCGCCGCCCTCTTCCGCACCGAAGGCGTCGGCGCGCAACTTGGATGGCTGTCCGGCGACGGGCCCGAGAGCTGGACCAGCGCCCTGGCACGGCTGACCGACGAGGGCGCGCTCGACCGGCGGGCCATGGTCGACGCGTGTGTAGCACGGCTGCTGCGCGGGGGTGCACCGGCCGAGCTGCGGGTGTTCCTGCGCCTGCTGCACGATTTCGCGCTCACCCGCGCGGAGGAGCGCGAGCGGACGGCCGACTGGACGGCACTCGCCGCGGACGCGATGCCGACGGTGGCCTCCCACGCCCAGTCGGTGCTGGGCGCCCTGGCCCTGGCCGGAGAGCTGGCGCCGCGGCAGCTGGCGGAGGTGACCGACGCGGTGCTGTTCCGCACCGAGAAGAAGCTCGTGCGGGCCCAGCTCGTGCTGCTCGGCAAGGTACTCACCAAGCACCCCGCCACGGCCGGTGAGTTGCTGCCGGCCGCCGCCGGGGCGTTCGGGCACGAGGACTCCGACGCGCAGGAGCGGGCGCTGAAACTGGTCGAGCGCCACGTCGGCAAGGTCACCACAGCGCAGGTCCGGGAGGAACTCGCCGGGGCGGCGGAGCAGTTGATCCCCGCACTACGCGCCCGGGCGGTGCGCACCCTGGGGGCGACGCCGCTCGACGCTCGGGCCGTGGCCCACGAGGAGGTACTGCCTGCTCCGCCGCGGCCGGTGCGCCTGGCCCCCGTTCCCGCGGCGGCCGTCGAAGTCGCCGAGGAGATCAGCGCGCTACTGGCCTCCGGAGGCGATGTCTCCGCGTTCGAGCGGGCCCTGGACGGGCTGGTCCGGCACGCCCACCGGGACCGGGAAGCCCTGCTGGAGGCTCTCGGACCGGTGGTCGCCCGCCGCTGGTGGGCCGAAGGAGACCCGCGGTACGGCCACCGGTCGGACGACTTCTTCGCCCGCCGCCACGAACTGTTCGACGACGCGCGCGCCTTCGACCTCCTTCTCGCCACCTTGTGCGGGAAGGTCCAGACGGACACCTTGCACCGGGTGGTCCGGGACGGGGTGACGAACTCCGGCTGTGCGCACAATTCACTGGCCCGCCCGTTCGAGGCCCGCGTGTGGGAGGTGGCCCACCGGCTGCGCACCGACCCCCAGCCGTTCCTGCTGGCCACCCCCACCTGGGGCACGGGTCTGCTCGAACCCGACGAGCTGGTGGACCGTCTGGACGCCTACCACCGCGCGGGCGCCCGGGTCGCGGCGGTCGACTTCGGCCAGGCGCTGCTGCGGGTGCGGCGGGACGACCGCACGGCGGCGCTCGCGGCGGCGGAACGCGCGGCGGCGCTGGGGACCGAGGAGGGGCAGTGGCTCGCGCGGCGGTTGACGACCGAGCGGACCGACCCTTCCGCCAGCCGGTGGACGGCGGACACCCGGATCCTGGTGGAACTGGGTGAGGTGCCCGACCTCGGAGTGGAGGAGTTCCCCGCCGCCCTGCGGCTGCTGGGGCGTCCGGTGAGCCCGGGCTCGGACCACTGGTACTGCAGCCACTGGAGCGGCGGGCTGCGCCCGCACTGGTTCGCCCTGCTGCCCGAGCGGCCGGAGCTGGTGGCCGCACGGCTGCTGCGCGACGTGTCCGAGGTGGCCGTGGACGACCAGCGAGGTGCCGCCGCCGCGGTGCTGCCCCACCTGGCCGACGCGGACGGCGAGGCGGGCGAGGCCGTGCATCTCTGCGTGGCGTACGGTCTGGGCGCCCGGCACGCCGAGGACCGGCTCGCCGCTGTGGACGCCCTGTTGGTGCTGGCGGCGCGCGGTCGGCTCGACCCGGACCGGCTGGGCGCGGACCTCGGACAGCTGGTGCGGCGCGGCGCCGTGAAGCCGGCGCGGCTCGCCGACTCGGTGCGCACCGCCGCGGCGACGGGTGCGAACGCCACCGTGTGGGCGGTCCTCCGTCAGACGCTGCCCGTACTGCTCGCCGACCTCGCCACCGGCGGCGCGGCCTCACCCTCGCCCCGTGGGCTCGGTGAGCTGCTGGCGGTGGCGGCCGAGTGCGCCGAACGGGCCGGCGCCCAGGGGGATCTGCCGCACCTGTCGGCGGCGGCGGGCCGGCGCGGCACGTCACGTTTGGTGACGCAGGCCCGGCGGCTGCGGGAGGCACTGGCGGCGGCACCCGCGGCCGCCTGACACCCATAACGACCCGAAAGGAAAGAACGCCCCAGAAGTCTTCTTTACCCACCGGTCACAGAGCGTTCGTGATCACGCAACACCGTTCCTTCACAGTGGGTGCATGAGTCGAGACATGTCTGATGTGACGGACGCCGTAGCGCACCTCGTCGAGCACGGCACCGCGGTGCCCGCCCTGGTGCTGGCCTCGCTGGCCGCGCTGATCGCCACGGCGGGTTTCCACACCCGGTCGTCACGACGCCACGGCCAGGCGCCACCGGCGGACGATACCGGCGCCCGGCCGCCGACCGCCGAGCGGCAGGCCGGGACCGGACCGGCCGGGAGCGCGCCGGGCGGATCCGGGCCCGGCGGTGAGAGCGCGCTGTGGCGGATGCGCACGACGGTGCGGGACACGCCGGGGTCGCTGGCCGTGCTCTGCGCGGCCCTCGCCGACCGGCGGATCGACATCCTGAGCCTGCAGACGCACCCGCTGACCGAGGGCACGGTGGACGAGTTCCTGCTCCGTACCCCGGGTGAGCTGAGCGGGGCCGAGCTGGCCGACCTGGTGACGACGGCGGGCGGTGCCCGGACCTGGACCGAGCGGGCGGACGCCCACGACCTGGTCGACGCGCCCACCCGGGTGCTGGGCCTGGCCGCCCGCACCGCCCTGGACGCGGCCGAACTCCCGCTGGCGCTGCGGCAGTTGCTGGGCCGCTGCACCATCAGGTCCCTCCCGGCGACCGCGGACGACGGGGCGGGGGCACGAGCGCTGGACGCCGTACCGCCGGAGGGCGCGCTCGAGGACACCGTGCTGCGGCTGCGCGCTCCCGAGGGCGGGGTGCTCAGCGTGGAGCGGCCTCATCTTCCGTTCACCCCGGCCGAGTTCGCGCGGGCGCGGGCGCTGGTCGAGCTGGACGCCCGGCTCGGCCCGCGGGTCCCGCGCGGCCGGGACGTGCTGACGCTGCCCGAGGGCAGCGACATCACGGTCCGCCGGGCCGACCCGCGTGACGTTCCGGCCGCGAAGGCGATGCACGAGCGCTGCTCGGCGCGGACGCTGGGGATGCGGTACCACGGCCCGGTCGGGGACGCCGACCGGTACCTCAACCACCTGCTCGGCCCCCGCTTCGGCCGCACCCTCGCCGTGCAGACCGCCTCGGGGCGGATCGTCGGGCTGGGCCACCTGCTGTGGGACGGGGACGAGACGGAGGTCGCGCTGCTCGTCGAGGACGGGTGGCAGCGCCGCGGCATCGGCGGCGAACTCCTGGCCCGGCTCGTGGCGATGGCGGCCGACGCGGGCTGCGAGAGCGTGTACGCGATCACACAGGCGTCGAACACCGGCATGGTCGCCGCGATGCGTGGCCTGGGCCTCCCCCTCGACTACCAGATCGAGGAGGGGACCCTGGTCGTCACGGCCCGCCTGGACCCGTCCACCCGCTCCGCGGCACGGCTGCCGCAGGCGGAGCGGATCGGCCGGGAGTGACGGGCGGGGGCTCGGTGGCACGGTCAGTCGGCCCGCGACAGCGCCTCCCGCAGCGGGACGGCCCCGGCCGCCCGCTCCCCCAGGGCCCGGTCCAGGTCGGCCCACAGGTCGTCGACGTCCTCCAGGCCGACCGACAGCCGCAGCAGCCGGTCGCCGACCCCGGCTCCCCGCCGGTCGTCCGCGTCCACGATGCGGTGGCTGATGGAGGCCGGGTGCTGGATGAGTGTGTCGACGCTGCCGAGGCTCACGGCCGGGGTGATCAGCCGGACGCCGCCGATCACCGCGTGCGGGTCGCCGTGGACCTCGAAGGAGACCATCGCACCGCCGATGCGCGGATAGTGGACGCGGGCCACCCGCGGGTCGGCGGCCAGCCGCCCGGCCAGTTCGGCGGCGCCCGCAGAGGCGGCCCGTACCCGGACGGGCAGGGTGGACAGTCCGCGCAGCAGGAGGTAGCCGGCCAGCGGGTGCAGCACTCCGCCCGTGGCGAAGCGGACCTGCCGCAGCCGCCCGGCGAACTCCTCGTCACAGGCGACCACGCCCGCCAGCACGTCCCCGTGCCCGCCCAGGTACTTGGTGGCGCTGTGCAGCACCAGCCGGGCGCCGTGTTCGGCGGGGCGCTGGAGCACGGGCGTGGCGAAGGTGTTGTCCACGAGCAGCGGCACCGACCCGCAGGCGTGGGCGACGGCCCGCAGGTCGACCTCGGCCAGCGTCGGGTTGGCCGGCGACTCCACGAGCACCAGTCCGGTGTCCGGGCGCAGCGCGTCCGCGACGCCCGCCGGGTCGGTCCAGGTGACCTCGGACCCGAGCAGCCCGGCGGTCAGCAGGTGGTCGCTGCAGCCGTACAGCGGCCGTACGGCGACGACGTGCCGCAGCCCCATCGAGCCGCGGACCAGCAGGACCGCGCTCAGCGCGGCCATGCCGCTGGCGAAGGCGACGGCGGCCTCGGTCCCCTCCAGCCGGGCCAGCGCCGTCTCGAAGCGGGCGACGGTCGGGTTGCCGAGGCGGCCGTACACCGGCGGCCCGTCCGGCTCGGCACCGGTGGCGGCGAACGCGTCGATGCGGGCGGCCTCGCCGCGGCTGTCGTACGACGGGTAGGTCGTGGACAGGTCGATGGGCGGGGCGTGCAGTCCCTGGGCGGCGAGGTCGTCGCGGCCGGCGTGCACGGCTTCGGTGGCCAGTGCCCTGCCCGTGGGTGCGGTGGAGCGTACGTCGTCGGCTGGTGACGTGTGCGTGCGCGCTGAGTCCATGGCCGTAGGGTGAACACCGGCCGGGACAGCGGGGTCGTATGCCGTGCTACGTTCGGGCCATGGCCGATTCCGTCGTACTGGATCCGGTGGATCTGCATCTGCTGCGGTTGCTGCAGAACGACGCCCGGACCACCTACCGCGATCTCGCCGCCCAGGTCGGCGTCGCCCCGTCGACCTGTCTGGACCGGGTGGCCCGGCTGCGGCGGGCCGGGGTGATCCTGGGCCACCGGCTCGAGCTGGACCCGGCGATGCTGGGGCGTGGTCTCCAGGCGCTGCTGCTGGTGCAGGTGCGCCCGCACCGGCGGGAGCTGGTGGGACCGTTCGTGGAGCGGATCCGGGCGCTGCCGGAGTCGCGCACCGTCTTCCACCTCACCGGCCCCGACGACTACCTCGTGCATGTCGCGGTGGCGGACATGGCGGACCTGCAGCGGCTGGTCCTGGACGGGTTCACGTCCCGGCGGGAGGTGGCCCGCGTCGAGACCCGGCTGATCTTCCAGCAGTGGGAGTGCGGCCCGCTGCTGCCGCCGACCGCGCCCGCGGCCACGCCCTGAGCGAAATCCGGCCGCGCGCACGGCCGGGCCCGGCCCACCGGGCTGACGCGGCACCGGTATCCGTATGAGGATGTCCGCATGTCAGAGACCAAGAGCCCGCTGCCCCGCGAGGTCGCCGACGCGTACGTCGACGAGCTCATCGCCCTCGACCCGGTCACCGGTACGTATCTCGGTGTCGCGGAGAGTTCCAGCCGTCTGCCCGACTTCTCGCCCGCCGGGCAGGAGGCCGTCGCGGAGTTGGCCCGCACGACCCTCGCCCGGCTGGACGAGGCGGAGCGCCGGCCCGGCGGTGACAGCGACGTGGAGCGGCGCTGCGCCCGGCTGCTGCGCGAGCGCCTCACCGCCGAGATCGCGGTGCACGAGGCCGACGAGGGCCTGCGTTCGGTCGGCAACATGGGCACCGCCGCCCACTCGGTGCGCGAGGTCTTCACCCTCACCCCGACCGGGACCGACGAGGACTGGGCCCGGATCGCGGAGCGCCTGCGGGCGGTCCCCGCGGCGTTCGCGGGCTACCGCGAGTCCCTGTCGCTGGGCCTGGAGCGCGAGCTGTACGCGGCGCCGCGGCCGACCGCCACCTTCGTCGAGCAGCTCGGCGAGTGGGCGGACACGGGCGAAGGACGCGGCTGGTTCGAGGACTTCGCCGCCGACGGCCCCGAGGCGCTGCGGGCCGAGCTGGACGAGGCCGCGCGGGGTGCGACCGCCGCCGTGGCGGAGCTGCGGGACTGGATGCGAGACGTGTACGCCCCGGCGATCGAGGGCGCCCCGAACACGGTGGGCCGCGAGCGCTACGCCCGCTGGTCGCGCTACTACAACGGCACGGACCTGGACCTGGACGAGGCGTACGCGTACGGCTGGGCCGAGTACCACCGCCTGCTGGCCGAGATGAAGGCCGAGGCCGAGAAGATCCTGCCGGGCGCCGAGACTCCGTGGGTGGCGCTGGCTCACCTGGACGAGCACGGCAAGCACATCGAGGGCGTCGACGAGGTCCGCGACTGGCTGCAGGGCCTGATGGACCAGGCGATCGAGCAGCTGGACGGCACGCACTTCGAACTCGCCGAGCGGGTACGGAGGGTGGAGTCGCGCATCGCGCCGCCCGGCAGCGCGGCGGCGCCGTACTACACGTCCCCGTCGGAGGACTTCTCCCGCCCCGGCCGCACCTGGCTGCCGACGATGGGCCAGACCCGCTTCCCCGTGTACGACCTGGTGTCCACCTGGTACCACGAGGGCGTCCCGGGCCACCACCTCCAGCTCGCCCAGTGGACGCACGTGGCGGACGACCTCTCCCGCTACCAGGCCTCGGTGGGCATGGTCAGCGCCAACGCCGAGGGCTGGGCGCTGTACGCGGAGCGGCTGATGGACGAGCTGGGCTATCTCACGGACGCGGAACAGCGCCTGGGTTACCTGGACGCGCAGATGATGCGGGCCGCCCGGGTCATCGTGGACATCGGCATGCACCTGGAGCTGGAGATCCCGGCGGACTCGCCGTTCCACCCGGGTGAGCGCTGGACGCCGAAGCTGGCGCAGGAGTTCTTCGGCGCGCACAGCAGCCGCCCGGCGGACTTCGTGGAGAGCGAGCTGACCCGGTACCTGACGATCCCGGGCCAGGCGATCGGCTACAAGCTCGGTGAGCGGGCGTGGCTGCTCGGCCGGGAGAAGGCCCGTGAGCGGCACGGTGACGCGTTCGACCCGAAGGCGTGGCACATGGCGGCCCTCTCCCAGGGCTCGCTGGGCCTGGACGACCTGGTCGACGAGCTGTCGCGGCTGTGACGCCCGCCCGCTGCGCCCCTCACCTCACCGTCTGAAACCGCCCTCCGAGTCGATGACCTGACCGGTGACCCACTCCGCCTCGTCCGTGGCCAGCCACGCGATGAGGCGGGCCGGGTCGTCGGGCATGCCCCAGCGCCCGCCGGGGAACCGCGCGGCGACGGCGTCGTAGTCCTCGCCGGTCAGGTAATCGGTGTCCACCGGGCCGGGGTTGACCGCGTTCACGGTGACGGAGTGCTCGGCGAGGGTCGTCGCCAGGGAGCGCGTGACGGAGGCGAGCGCGCCCTTCTGGAGCGCGTAGGCGATCTCGCCGGGCATGCCGCCGGCGATGTCCTGCCCGGAGGTCATCGTCACGACACGTCCGCCGGGCGTGCGCGGCGGCAGGGCGGCGCGGTGGCGGGCGTAGGCCTGGATCAGCAGCAGCACCGATCGGGTGTCGACCTGCCAGTGCGCGTCGAGCATGGCGGCGTCGATGGTGTCGAGGGTGCCGTCGGACCCGCTGAGCGCGTGGTTGGCGACGAGGATGTCCAGTCGTCCGCCGAGCGCTTCGGCGGCGGTGGCGACGAGTTCGCCGGGGGCACCGGGGCGGGTGAGGTCACCGGGGCCCGCGTGCAGGGCGGCGTCCGGGTCGCCGAGCGCCGCACGGACGGAGTCGATTACGTCCTCCACCCGGTCGGCGCCCCAGGGCATGGCGGCGTCGTGCGGGACGTGATGGTGAAGGTAGACACCGGCTCCGTACGCGGCGAGCCGCCGGGCCACGGCGTGGCCGATGCCGCCGCGCCGGCTGGCTCCGGTGACGAGGGCGGTGCGGCCGCGCAGGGGCAGCGGGTCGCGGCGCAGGTCTTCGGGGGCGGGGTGGGGAAGTCGTGGCATGGGCACCCATGATGGGCGGGCCGCGGCCGCCCCGCACGCCAATATCGCGGCGACTACCGGTCGGCGAGCCGCCGCAGGTGTACGAGGCTCAGCCAGGTCTCGGGCCCCGGGCGCACCTCGGCCGCGCGCACCGCGTACCGGCCGGGTTCCAGGGCGACCCGCACCCGGTCGGGGGCGCGGTCGGACGCGCTGCCGGGCCAGGCGGCGTCGAACAGGAGCACGGGACCGGACACGTGCCAGGACACCTCGGGCTGCCACTCGGCGGCGTCGAGGGCCGCGGGAACCCTCGCCAGCACCTCGTCCTCGGAGTCCGCGGCGCACCAGCGGACGAAGGCGCCGTGGTCGGGGAGGTAGGCGGTGGATGCGGGTTCGTCGCCGAGCACCAGGGCGGTGGAGTCGCCGACCGGGAGCAGTCCGACGTGGCCGTCGACCTCGCAGGCCCGGTCGTAGTCGGAATCCGTCTCCTCGCCGTCGGCGCCGGTCCAGAACGGCAGGACCGTCTCGGGTACCGCGATCAGCGGCCCTCCGCCCGACTCGACCCACTCCACCGCGCCCGGCTCCGCGTATCGCACCATGCGGCAGAACCTACACGCCGCTCAGCAACCGCAGTCGGCCGCGTCCACCGGAACGGTCAGGGGGTCGGCGGCGCGTCGCTCGGCGCCCTGCCACGTGTCGAACTCGAAGCCCTCACGCACCCAGTACTCGAAACCGCCGAGCATCTCCTTGACGGCGTACCCGAGTTCGGCGAGGGCGAGGGCGGCGCGCGTCGCGCCGTTGCAGGCGGGGCCCCAGCAGTACGTCACCACCGGCACCGCGGGGTCGAGGAGTTCCCCGGCCCGCTCGGGGACGAGCGCGGTGGGCAGGTGGACGGCGCCCGGCACGTGGCCCTGGTCCCAGGACTCGGTGGAACGGCAGTCGACGAGCACGAACCCCGGGTCACCGCCGGCCGCGAGGGCGCCGGCGACGTCGGAGACGTCGGTGTGGAAGGCGAGGCTCGCCCGGAAGTACGCGGCGGCCTCGGCGGGCGGTGCGGGGGCTGCGCGCAGGACGGGGTTGACGTGCCCGACGGCGGTGGTGGTGACGCTCATGGTGGGGCCTCTCCTCGGTGGATCCTCCAGCCGGAAATCTATGCGTCCCACCGCGCCGCCTGAAGGGCGATTCCCCGGCCCACTCCTTGTTCCACCGGGGAATCCGTGCTATTTCTGCCGGATGACCGAGCATTCCCCGGACGCCACCGACTGGCGCATCCTCGATGCCCTCCAGCGGGACGGGCGGGCCGGCTTCGCCGAACTGGCCCGTGCCGTGTCGATGTCCGCGAGCGCGGTGACGGAGCGCGTGCGGCGCCTGGAGGAGGCGGGGATCATCCAGGGGTACGCGGCCGTCGTCGATCCCGAGCGGCTGGGCCTGCCGATCCTGGCGTTCGTGCGGCTGCGCTACCCGGTCGCCAACTACAAGCCGTTCCACGACCTGGTCGCGGTCACGCCGGAGATCCTGGAGGCGCACCACGTCACGGGCGACGACTGCTTCGTCATCAAGGTCGCGGCCCGTTCGATGCGGCACCTGGAGGAGGTGTCCGGCCGGATCAGCGCCCTCGGGTCGGTCACCACGAGCGTCGTCTACTCCTCACCGCTCCCCCGCCGCCCGCTGGGCCGCTGAGGGCCGCCGGGGCCACCGCCAGGACGGCGTGCTCAGCCGGCGCCCCGCTGCCGCAGTACCGATCCCGACCGCCCCTTCACGACCTCGAGTTGGGCGTGGATGCGGCGGCGCAGGTCGGCGACGTGGCTGACGATGCCGACGCTGCGGTCCCGCTCGCGCAGGGCGTCCAGGACGTCGAGGACCTCGTCGAGGGTCTGGTCGTCGAGGCTGCCGAAGCCCTCGTCGATGAAGAGGGTGTCCAGGCGGACGCCGCCCGCTTCGTCGGTGACGACGTCGGCGAGGCCGAGCGCGAGGGCGAGCGAGGCGAAGAACGTCTCGCCGCCGGACAGCGTGGCCGTGTCGCGCTCACGGCCGGTCCAGGCGTCGACGACGTGCAGGCCGAGGCCGCTGCGGCCGCGGCCGGTGCGGCCGTCGGAGTGAACGAGGGTGTAGCGGCCGGAGGACATGCGCAGCAGGCGGGCGGTGGCCGCGGCGGCGACCTGTTCCAGGCGGGCGGCCAGTACGTACGACTCCAGGCGCATCCGGCGTTCGTTGTCCGCCGAGGTGCCCGCGGCGAGCGAGGCGAGGCGGGCGACCCGGGTGTGCTCCTCGCGCAGCGGGGCGAGCCGGCGCACGGAGGTGGCGGCGTGCGCGGACAGCCGGTCCAGCTCGGCGCAGCACCGGGCGGCGGCGTCGCGGGCCGAGGCGGCCTCGCGCAGACGCCGGCCCGCGTCGGCGGCGGCACGCTCCGCCGTGGCGAGGTCGGCGGGCGGTCGCCGGGCCGCGTCGGCGGTGTCGGCCTCGCCGAGGACCGCACGGACGGCGGCGTCCTCCGACTGCCAGGCGTCGAGCCGGCGTTGCAGTTCGCGGTGGGCGGTGTCGTCGAGCAGGGCGGCGGCCGCGTCCGCCGGAGTGTCGAAACCGGCCCGGAAGGCGGCGTCGGCGAGCCGGGCGTCGGCGTCCTTGAGCCGCTGGGCGGTGTCCTCGGCGACGCGGGCGGTGTCGGCGGCCCGCGTGAGCAGCGCCGCCTGTCGCTCCAGTTGCGCCGCCCGCGCGGTCACACTGTCGGCGCCGCCCCGCGCCCGCGTCAACTCCTCCTCCAGTGAGGCCTGTTCCCGCTCCAGCCGGTCCCGGCCCGCGACCCGGGAGGCGGACCGTACGACGGCCTGCTGCTGGGCGGCGACCCGCTGCTCGCGTTCACCCTCGGCCCGCCGCAGCTCCTCCTGCGCCGCGTGCAGTGTGGAGGCGGTCGCCCGCGCCCGCGCGTACGCCCCCTCCAGTTCCTCGGCCTCTTCGGCCAGCCGGTCGGTGGCGGCGTCACCGGCCTCCGCCGTGGCGGCGGCGAGCGCCTCCCGTACGGTGCCCAGGTGCCGTTCGGCCTTCGCGCGCCGTTCGTCGGCGGTCTGGTGGCCGGCCAGGGCGCGTTCCTCCGCGTCGCGGTCGACGTGCCCGGCGGACTTGCGCGCGGGGGCGGGGTGTTCGGTGGCGCCGCACACCGCGCAGGGTGCGCCGTCGGTGAGGTTCGCGGCGAGTTCGGCGGCGATGCCGTGCAGCCGCTGTTCCTTGAGGTCGAGCCAGTGGCCGCGGGCCTCGACGGCGTCCTCCGCCGCGGCGAGCGCCCGCCGCCGCGCCTCTTCGGTCTCGTCGGTGAGCCGGTCGCGCTGCCGGGCGGCGTCGAGCCTGCGCCGCGCCGGTTCGCGTTGCAGGGCGAGCTGTTCGGCGCGGGCGGCGGCCTCCTGCGCGGCGTCGACGCGGCTCTGGAGGCCGGTGCGGGTGGTCTCCCAGTCGGCGAGCCAGGTCTCCGCCTCCTGCCGGACCTCGTCGTCGGCGCGTTCCTGGCGGTCGAGGCCGGTCCGCTCCTCGACCAGTTCGGCGAGACGTCGTTCGGCGCGGCGGGCGGACTCGAGTCCGCCCAGTTCCTCGGCGGCCCGGCGGGCGGCGGCGGCGAGCCCGGCGGCACCCGCGTCGGCGAGGGCCTGGGGCAGCAGGGCACGCGCGCTCGCTTCCGCGGCCGCCGCCCCTCGGTGCTCGCTCTCGGCGGCGTCCCGCAGCTCCAGGGCGGGAGCGACCGCCTCGGCCTTGCGGGCCCGCTTCATGCGCTCCTCGGCGGCACGGTGGGCGTCGGCCCGCTCCGCCAGCCGTGCGGCCCGCTCCCGCGCCTCGGCGAACCGGCCTTGCAGCCGGTCGAGTTCGCGGGCATCGGCCAGGTGGCGTTCGGCGGCGGCCTGGGCGGACTCGGTGGCCGTGAGCCGGCAGTCGGCGACCGTCAGCAGCTCTCGGGCGGTGCCGCGGGCGACGGCGGCGGCTTCGAGCACCGCCTCGGCCAGCCCCGGCTCGCCCGGCGCCAGTTCCGGCAGCTCCATGGCGTCACCGGCGGCCTGCTGCATCCGGTGCGCGTCGGCCAGCAGCGTGGCGTCCCCCTCGCGCACCCGTGTCTCGGTGGTGCGGCGTCGTTCGGCGAGGCGCTTCTCGACCTCGGCGAAGCGCCGGGTGTCGAAGAGCCGGCCGAGCAGCTTGCCGCGCGCCTCGGCGTCGGCGCGCAGGAAGCGGGCGAAGTCGCCCTGCGGGAGCAGCACGACCTGGCAGAACTGCTCTCGGCTCATCCCGAGCAGCTGCGTGATCTCCTCGCCGATCTCCTGGTGGGAGCGGCTGAGGTCCTTCCAGGCGCGGGTCGTGGCGTCGTACTCGCGCAGCCAGGTCTGTGCCTTGTCGACGGTCGTGCCCTTGCCGCGGAGCTTCGGGCGCTCCCAGGGCGGCTGCCGGGTAATCTCCAACCGTCTTTCCGCGACGGTCAGTTCCAGCCGCACCTCGGTGCGGGTCCCCACGGCCGCGTGGTCGCTGCGCAGTGTCATGCCCTGGCCGCTGCCGCCCTGGCGGGCGCCCGGCACCGAGCCGTACAGGGCGTAGCAGACGGCGTCGAGGACGGAGGTCTTGCCGGCGCCGGTGGGGCCGTGCAGGAGGAACAGCCCGGCGGCCGAGAGGTCGTCGAAGTCGACGCTCTGCGAGGCCCCGAAGGGCCCGAAGGCGGTGACGTCCAGCCGGTGCAGCCTCACCGGGCCACCTCCCGCACGGTCTCGTCCGCGCGCACCGCGTCGAAGGCGTCCCGCAGCACGGCCCGCTCGTGGTCGTCGGGCCCGGCGCCGCGCACGTGGGTCACGAAGTCCTCCGCGATCTGCTGGTCGCTGCGGTCGGCGAGGCGCCGGGCGTAGGACACCCCGGGCTGGTCGGGGGCGCGCTCGGGGTCGAAGACGAGGCTGAGGGTGTGCGGGAAGCGCTCGGTGAGCCGGGCCATGGGCTCGTCGGGCCGGACGGGGTCGGTGAGGGTCGCCTCGACCCACGCGTCCTCGTACGGGGTCAGCTCCGGGTCGGCGAGCAGGTCCGCCAGCGTGCCGCGCAGCCGGGCCAGCGCGCGCGGCACCGGGCAGTCGACCCGCTCGGCCGTGACCGACCCGTCGGCGCCCAGATCGACGAGCCACATGCTCTTGCGGTGCCGGTGCTCCGAGAAGGAGTACGGCAGTGGGGAGCCGGAGTAGCGGACGCGCTCGGTGAGGGTCTGGCAGCCGTGCAGATGCCCCAGCGCGACGTAGTCCACGCCGTCGAAGACACCGGAGGGCACGGCGGCGACCCCGCCGACGGTGATGTCCCGCTCGCTGTCGCTCTGCTCGCCGCCGGTGACGAAGGCGTGCGCGAGGACGACGGACCGGGTGCCCGGCGCGCGCGTGGCGAGGTCGGCGCGCACCCGGTCCATGGCGGCGGCGAGCACGGCCTCGTGCCCCGCCTTCTCGACGCCGAACTCGGTCTTGACCAGCGCCGGTTCGAGATACGGCAGCCCGTAGAAGGCCACGTCCCCGTGGGCGTCGCCCAGCACCACCGGGGTGCCGCAGGCCGCCGGATCGGTGCGCAGGTGGATACCGGCGCGGTCGATGAGCCCGGCGCCGACCCCGAGACGTCGGGCCGAGTCGTGGTTGCCGGAGATCATCACGGTCGGCACGCCGAGCCCGGCGAGGCGGTGCAGGGCGTCGTCGAACAGCTCGACGGCGGCGAGTGGCGGCACCGCCCGGTCGTACACGTCTCCCGACACGACCACGGCGTCGACGGAGTGCTCGCGCACGGTCTCGACGAGGTGGCCGACGAACTCCGCCTGGGCGCCGAGCATGTTCACCCGGTGGAACGCCCGGCCGAGGTGCCAGTCGGAAGTGTGCAGCAATCTCATGAAATGACCCTGACCAGCGTCTTTCTCTTGACAACACCTGAAACCAGCACAAGCCGGCACGGGAGCCCCGGGCCCCCACCACGCTAGCGCCTGCCGGCACCTGCTTCACCACTGGCCCTTGTGCCAGACGGACACCCCAGCCTGTCCGCCGGTCCCAGGGGAAGGGCGGACACCCCAGCCTGTCCGCCCTTCCCCTGGGACCAGCCCCTCATCAGCCCTGCTCGGCCGCGAGAATCTCGGCCGCCCGCTCGCCGACCACCATGGAAGGGGCCGGGGTGGGGGCGGCGGCGGTGCCGGTGACGCGTATCAGGTCGAGCTTTCCGGCGTCGCTGCTCCCGGCCGCTGCCGTATAGGTGACCATGCGCAGGTCGGCGCCCGGGACGACGAGGACGTCGCAGTCGAGCACGATGTCGCCGACCTGCGGATGGCGCAGGGTCTTGCGGTCGGTCGTGTGCTGGGCGGCTGCCGTCTGTGCGGACCAGTACCGGGCGAACTTCGGCGACTCGGCTCGCAGGTCGCGTACGAGGTGCTGGAGGCGGGTGTCCGCGGGATAGCGGCTCGTGGCGTCCTTGAGGTCGGCGACGATCGACGTCTCGAACGCGTCCTGCCCGCGCTCGGACCGGATGGGAAGCATCGACGCGTGGGCGGGGCCGTCGCCGAACAGCGCGCGGACGAGACTGCGTTCGGCGGCCGGGAGCTGGGCGGGGTCGCCGTGCAGCGCGCACCATGTGGTGTTCCACCACAGGAGGGTCCAGTCGGCGGCGAACACGCCGATCGGGACGTCGCCCAGGCGCGCGGCGAGCCGTTGGACACTCGCGGGTACATGGGTGTTGACCTGGCCGTCCTGCGGGGGCAGGAGCCCCGCGCTGCGGTAGAAGACGTCGCGTTCCGCACGGGTGAGCTGGAGGGTACGGGCGAGGGCGGCGACGACCTGCTCCGAGGGGTTCCTGGCGCGTGACTGTTCCAGACGCAGCACGTAGTCGACGGATATTCCGGACAGCTGGGCGAGTTCCTCGCGGCGCAGGCCGGGGGCGCGGCGGCCGGCCGTCACAGCGACCCCGGCGTCCGCGGGGGACAGACGGTCGCGCCAGGTGTGCAGGAGCGCGCCGAAGGAGGTGCGGGAGGGCGTCATGGCTTCATTGTCGCCCGTGGAGGGGCGGTGAGCCTGGGTACTGCCGGTCCCAGGGTCGGGGCGGGCCCTGGTTGCCTTCGGCGGGGCCGGAGACCTTGGTGGTGCGTCCGTCCAGCAGGGCGCACACCGGCTGACCGGCCAAGGAGGCCCCATGAAGCACACCGTCGTCATGACCGGCGCGAGCCGCGGTATCGGCCGCGTCGCGGCCCGGGACATCCTGCGACGCTCCCCGGACACGCATCTGGTCGTCGTCGCCCGCGGCGGCGCCGACGCGCTCGCCGCCGAACTGGGAGCGCGGGGGCGGGCCGTCACCGCGGTCGAGGCGGACCTCGGTTCGCTGGACAGCGTGCGCTCGGCCGCCGCCGCGATCAACGGCCGGCTCACGCGCGGTGAACTGCCGCCCCTGCGCGGCTTCGTGGGAAACGCGGGCACGCAGTACACGAACGCGCTGACCGAGGGGCCCGACGGCTTCGAGGCCACCTTCGCGATCAACGTGCTGGCCAACCACCTGCTCGTCCGGGGACTCGAGAACCGCTTCGTCTCCCCCGCCCGCGTCGTGATCACGGTCAGTGACACGCACTTCGGCGATTTCCGGCACAACATGGGCATGGTGCCGGGACCCGTCTGGGCCGCCCCGGACCGGCTCGCCCGCACCGGTGCGTTTCCCAGACCCGGTACCACGCGCGCCGGGCGCACCGCGTACTCGACCAGCAAGCTGGCCGCGATCCACCTCGTGCACGAGTACGCGCGCCGGCTGCCGGCCGGAATCGACGCCGTGGGCTACAACCCGGGATTCGTCCCCGGCACCGGCCTCACCCGCAACGCGGGCCCGGTCGCCCGGTTCGCGATGCGGCGGGTCATGCCGGCGATGACCCTCACACCGTTCGCCACCAGCCGCGCGGCCGCCGGGCGCCACCTTGCCGATCTCGTCCTCGGCGCCACGCAGGCGCCCAGCGGCTCCTATGTCGACCGGGGCCGCGCCGTTCCGTCCTCGGCGGAGTCCTACGACCGCCGGCGCGAGCAGGAGCTGTGGGAGGCCGTCGAGAGGCTCACGAGCGAACGGCCGGCGCACGTCCGTGCCGCGTGAGGCCCGGCACGGCGCCGTCGTCCACCGCTGTCCGCCCCGTCACGCGTCGCCGTACGCCTCTCCGCCCAGTTCGAACCCGGCCGATCCGGCGGTGGCGTCCGCGAGCCAGGCGCGGAAGGTGTCCACGTCGGCCTCCGGCAGGCCGACCTCGATGGTGACGGCCTCGGCGTACCGCACGTCGCGCACCGCGCGGCCCGCGGTGCGCAGGTCGTTCTGGAGCTTGCCGGCCCGCTGGTGGTCGACGGTCACGGTGGCCAGGCGGAACCGGCGCCGGGTGAGGGTGCCGAGGTCGTCCAGGGCTTCGCCGACCGCGCCGCCGTAGGCGCGGATGAGGCCGCCCGCGCCGAGCTTGACGCCGCCGTAGTAGCGGGTGACGACGGCGACTACGTACCGCATGTCGCGGCGCAGCAGCATCTGGAGCATCGGGACGCCCGCGGTGCCGCCCGGCTCGCCGTCGTCGCTCGCCTTCTGGATCCCGGCGTCGGCGCCGATGACGTACGCCCAGCAGTTGTGGGTGGCGTCCGCGTGCTCCTTGCGCACGCCCGCGACGAAGGCCTGGGCGTCCTGTTCGGTGGCGGCCGGGGCGAGGGCGCACAGGAAGCGCGAGCGGTTGATCTCGGTTTCGTGCACACCCGCGCGGGCGACCGTGCGGTACTCGTCCTGCATCCGGCCAGCCTATGTGCTCGCCGTGCCGCGCTCCCCGGGGCCGTCGGCCCGGTCCCGGCGGCGCCCCCGGTCACGGCGCGGACCCGACGTCCCGGGTGAGGTGGAGGCCGAGGAACCGGTCGGCGTACGCGCAGGTCTCGAAGCGGGCTCCGTCCGGAAGGTCCGGGTCGGTCCGCACCTGACGCAGGACGCGCAGCACGCCGGGGGCGTCCAGGTCGTCCTCCCAGGCCGCCCGCAGCCGGTCGCGCAGCTCTGCCGGGACCGGCCGCGAGGGGCGCCGGGCCCAGTCGGCGACCGCCCCGCGCAGCCCGGCGAGGGTGGCGCGGGCCTCGTCCAGCGCGGTCGCGTCGAGGTCCACGCGCGCGTGGTGGTGCCGTTCCAGCAGGGCGAGGCGCACGGCGTCGGGGTCGGCGAGGTCGGGGACGGCCGGGTGCACGGGGGCGACGGCGACCGTGGCCACGCCCTGTGCGTCTCCGCCCTCGCCCTCGCCTTCGCCCTCGCCTCCGCCCTCGCCCTCGCCCTCGGCATCCTCCCCGTCGCTCACGACGCGGACGCCCTGCCCGGTGCCCGGCACGGGCCCGGCTGTGCCGTCCTCGAAGGGCCGGATGCCGAGGGCGGCGGCGTCCTTGCGCGGCCCGTCCCGCTCCGCCGCGCCGGTCAGCACCGCCCACGCGGGGGTGCCGTCGAGTTCCAGGGCGCGCACCAGGAGGTCCGCGACCAGCAGCACGCGCAGGGCGGTGGCGTCACGCCCCGGCGCGTGCGCCTCGACACGGGTCGGCGCCCGTCGGGCGGGGGCGGCGGGGGCGGGTTCTCCGGTCCGGGCGTCGATGATGCGCAGCACGAGGCGAGCGTAGGCGCGGTGGCGCGGTGACGCACAGGGGCGCGCCCCTCCCGCCCCCGGGGAATCCCCGCACGTCGCGTTCCGTTGTCGGCAACGGGTGGCCCGACCCGCGGGCCGCCCGTGAGCACGAGGAGGCCGCCGGTGTACGGCGACGAGGCAACCGTCCGCAAGATCCTCACCGAGCTGGGCGACACCTGGGCCGTGGTGGGCCTGTCGAACAACCGGCAGCGCGCGGCGTACGGCGTCGCCGAGGTGCTGCAGCGCTTCGGCAAGCGCGTCGTCCCCGTGCACCCCAAGGCGGAGTCGGTGCACGGGGAGCAGGGGTACGCCTCGCTCGCGGAGATCCCGTTCGACGTGGACGTCGTCGACGTCTTCGTCAACGGCGACCTGGCCGGCGCGGTCGCCGACGAGGCCGTCGCCAAGGGCGCCCGGGCGGTCTGGTTCCAGCTCGGTGTGGTCGACGAGGCGGCGTACGGGCGGACCCGGGCCGCGGGCCTGGACATGGTGATGGACCGGTGCCCGGCGATCGAGATCCCGCGGCTGGGCTGATCGCGCCGGGGCTCACCGGCCGGCGCCCGGACCGGACTCGATGACCACCACGCGCGCCCAGTCGGGCGGTGTGTCGGGGACGTACTCGGGATCGTCCTCGTTCCAGGAGCCGCCCGTCCGCTCCCGCGGGAACAGGCCCACCACCGTCCGGCACGCCGGCCGCGTGTCCGGCCAGGGCGTCTGCCCGTCGGTCAGCACCACGACGGCGTCCGGCGCGGGGCGCGCACCGAGCGCCTTCGCGAAGCCGGTGCGCAGGTCCGTGCCGCCGCCGCCCACCAGCTCGATCCCCTCGTCCCGGCACAGCGAGTGCGCGATGCGGGCCGCCGCGTCGCAGGGCACCACACTGACCAGATCGCGCCGACCGCCGACGGCTCGGGCGATCGCGGCGACCTCCAGGAGGGCGCTGCCCAGTTCGGCGTCGCTGACCGAGCCGGAGGTGTCGATGACCACGGCGACCCGGGGCGGTCTGCGCCGCAGGCTGGGCAGCACCACTCCGGGTGTTCCCGCCGAGCGGCGCGACGGCCGGCCGTACGTGTAGTCCTCGCCGGCACCGCCCGAGGAGGTCGCCGAACGGACCGCCGCCCCCAGCAACTCGCGCCAGGGCTGCGGCGGGTGGAACACCTTCTCCGCCCATCGCCGCCAGCCCTTCGGGGCGCTCCCCGGGGCGGCGTTGATGCCGCGGGCCACCCGGAAGCGCACCGCGTCCCGTTCCTGCTCGCTGAGGCCGTCCGCACCGTCCGGGCCGAGGTCCCACTCCCGGTCGAGGCCGTCGGCTCCGCTGCCGCAGTCCAGCCAGGCCAGGCTCTCGGTGAGCCGCCCGAGCCGGAACCGGCTCAGGTAGTCCTCCATGAGCAGCCCCTCGGGCAGTTGCAGGAACGCCGGATCGACCGCGCCCTGAGGACGGACCAGTCCGTCGCCGAACACGTCGTCGTTGATCTCGCAGTCCGCGGCGATGTTCATCCGCAGCCGTTCCGCCGCCCCGGTCAGCCCGCGCTCGCGCGCCACCCGGTCGCTGCGCCCGTGGTGGTCGCGCAGCAGGTGCGAGACCTCGTGCACCCAGACCCCGGCCAGTTCCTCCACGGGCGTGCGGTCCACGAAGACCGCCGAGACGTAGCACCGCCAGTACCGGTCGACGGCCATCGTCGGCACCCCGCGCGACGGGACGACGTGCAGGGCGAACAGCGCCGTCGCCAGATAGGGCCGGGCCCGGGCGGCTTGCAGCCGGGCGGCGAAGAGCTTGTCGAGGTCGATCCGCACCCGGTCCGGCCCGGCCGTCACCGTGGTGGGCATCGGGTTCATCGGCTTCAGCAGTTTCGCCGGTTTCGCCGGTTTCATCGAGTTCAGCGGTTTCGCCGGTTTCATCGGCTTCATCGGCCCGTCCTCGCGGCACCCGCGAGCCGTGCCGCGGCGCGGTCGGCCGCGCGGTCCGCGCGCCGTGAGAGGGACATGGCTCCGGCGAGCCGCTCGATCGAGGCAGGGATGTCCCAGTCCTGCTGCCGCAGCGTGGCGAGGGTCGTCGCCGGGACGACCACGACGTCCGGGGCACCGGTCTCCATCGCCCGGGCCAGCAGCGCCCACGCCGAGTCCCACCGGGACTTCTCCGGCCGTTTGCGCACGGCGGCCACCACTGCGTCCAGCACGGCCTGGCGCAGGTCTCCCCGTTCGGGCAGTACGGCACCGGCCGGGTCGGCGAGCAGGGTCTCCGGGTCCGGGAGGTCCATCCGGTCCAGGCTCGCCATCAGTTCCAGGCCGGGGCCGTCCCCCACGGTCCCCCGCACCAGCAGGGAGAGCACTTCCCTGGACGAGCCGGCCGCGGTCGCGAAGGCGATCAGGCACAGGGTCATCTCCCAGCTCCGGGGCGACGGCCAGGCGCCGCCCCGGCGTGTCTCGCCGCTGGGCAGCCGGTGCACGAGTCCGGGGCGGGCGGTGAGGAACCCGCACACCGCGCGGCGCGCGTAACGCACCGCCTCGCCCAGCCCGGCCGGGTCGAGGCTCGGCAGGGCCGCACGGGGCCAGGTCCCCCCGAGGCCCCGTACGACGACGTCCTGGTCGTGGGTCCACTGGAGATGGACGAACCGGTTGGCCAGGGGCGGGCTCAGCTCCCAGCCGTCGGCGGCCGAGGACCGCGGGTTGGCGGCGGCCACGATCCTGACGCCGGGCGGCAGCCGGAGCGCGCCGATCTGCCGTTCCAGGACGAGCCGGAGCAGCGCCGCCTGCACGGCGGGCGGGGCGGTGGACAGCTCGTCGAGGAACAGCAGTCCGCGGCCGGCCCGCACGAGGCGCACGGCCCAGTCCGGCGGGGCCATCGGAACACCCTGCTCCGCGGGGTCGTCGCCGACGACGGGCAGCCCGGAGAAGTCGGACGGTTCGTGCACGCTGGCGATCACGGTGGTCAGCGGGAGGTCAAGGGCGGCGGCGAGCTGTGTGAGGGCCGCGGTCTTGCCGATCCCCGGCTCCCCCCACAGCAGCACGGGGAGGTCGGCGGCCACGGCCAGGGTGAGTGCCTCCAGTTGGATGTCGGGCCTGGGTTCGGTGGTGCTGTCGCGCAGCAGCGTCAGGAGCTCACCGGCGACGTCGAGCTGGGAAGGAACGGTGGGAGCGCAGGTCGTCATGTGTCATCACCTGAGGGTTGGTAGCGGGAGCAGTCGGTCGTGGGAGGGGTTCGGCGCGGAGAGGTGGCGCAAACAGGTCGGCGCAAAGAGGTCGGCTCGGAGAGGTGGCGCAAGGAGGTCGGCGCGGGCGGGACGTCCGCGGCCCCCGGAGTCAGTCGAACGTCGCGTGGCGCGGGCGGGAGCGGCCCTCGCGGGGCCGGTGGGGGGCCGGGGCGACGCGTCCCGGAGCGGGCTCGTCGAGGCCCGCGCGGAACAGCCCGTGGGCGATCCGCCGCAGCGCGGCGGCCTCCAGGTCGTCCCGCAGGTCGCCGTCGCGCAGGCGGGCGGCGGGCCCCAGCAGCCCCTCGACGGCTGCGAGGGCACCGGCGGTGTCGCCGTGGTTGAGGCGTTCACGGATGTCGGGGAGGCACTCCGGACGCCGGTGTGCCTCGTCGATGACCTGGAAGCAGGGCAGCGGCGTGCCGGTCAGCGCGGCGAGCAGTTCCTCCCGCCGGATCTCGGCCGGATCGTGGTCCAGCGCCGCCAGCGCCCCGTCGACGAGGCCGATCCGGTGCCTGGCTCCCCGGCAGTCCACCATCCGCGGCCCCACCACCGGGTCCGGGGTCCGGAGCCGGGCGTCCGGCACCTGGCCCGCCACCAGTGCGGAGGCGACCAGCGGATGCAGCCGGCCGGCCTCGATCGCACCCGCGCGGACCAGCTCCAGGTCGGGCAGTACCCAGGTGGCCGCGTCGGGAAGCACCGGCAGCGCGGACGCGGCACCGCCGGTGGGCACCGCGACGATCCGCGGCGGCGTGGCCGAGGGCGTTTCGCCCGCGTCCAGTTCCAGGGCGAGCCGCTGCCCGGACCCGACCCGCACGACGACCGTCGAGCAGCCGGTGTCCTCGGCCCGGAGCAGGATCCGTGCCTCGGCCTCCCACCGGCCCACGGCACAGTGTCGCCCCGGCGGCACCGCCCACCGCGGGCCGTCGGTTTCGGGCGGGGCGTCGGAGGGCGGCGGCAGGTCGGCGCCCGAGCGCACACGCAGCTCATCGGTTCTGCGCGCGTCCCACAGGTGACGGTGCAGGTCGAGCCGGAAACGCCTGCTCGGCCGGGGATGCGGGTGCCGTGCGGGACCGGCGACCGGGCCCGAACCGTCCCACAGGGCCAGGCTGATGCGCTGACCGCCGTCCGCCCAGGCGGGTGGGGTACGGGCGACGAGACGCACCGGACGTACACCGTCGCGACCCTCGGTGGCGTACCGGGCCAGGGTGAGCGTGAGGCCCGGGCGCAGCAGCCCGTCCGGGGCGATTCTCGGCATGTGCCAGCGCAGCAGGTCGGGAGCGAGGTGCCGCAGGTCGGTCCGGAGCCGGGAGGCGAGAGAGCGGCCGTGGGTGCGGGCCACGGAGCGCAGGTCGAGGTCGACGTCGACGGCCGCGGCGGCGCACGCGCCCGCCCAGTCCCCGGCACGGCGGCGCGCGGTCGCGGTCTCGATCATGGAGGGCGGCACGGCGAACTCGCGCACGCGCTGCCAGAGGGAGAGGCGGGAGTCGGAGTCTCCGTTCACGAAGTGAGTGGCCATCAGCACTCACCTTGCGCGGACGGGTCCCCCAATCTGCCGACAGGAGGAGTAGTCATCGCGGGGAGCGTAGCCGCGCCGGTCGGGAACCGCCAGGTGTTTTCCCGCGGCGAGGGCCGTCGCGACCGTTCCCGTGTCCCGCGCACCGCCGACATAATGTCCGGGTGAACGCACCCTCCCCCCACTCCAACTCCGGTGCACCACAAGGCTTTTCAGTCGTCGTGGTGGGCGCGGGTCCGGCCGGGCTGACGGTCGGCAACATCCTGCGCGCCGCGGGTGTCGACTGTCTGGTGCTGGAGACCGGGACCCGCGAAGTCGTCGAACAGCGGCCGCGGGCGGGGGTCATCGAGGAGTGGGCCGTGCGCGGGCTGGAACGGCGCGGACTGGCCCGGACCCTGCTGGAGCGGGCACAGGCCCACACCGAGTGCGAGTTCCGGTTCGCCGGGGAGCGGTACCGCTTCCGGTACACCGAACTGACGGGACGCCACCACTTCGTCTACCCGCAGCAGTTCCTGGTGACTGACCTGGTCCGGGAGTACGCGGACGTGCGCGGCGGGGAGATCCGGTTCGGCGTCCGGGACGTGCGCCTGCACGGCGCCGGTTCCGACCGGCCGGCGGTGTCGTACGTGTGCCCCGACTCCGGTGAACGCCGGGTCGTGGAGGCGGACTTCGTGGCGGGGTGCGACGGTGCCCGCGGCGCGACGCGCGCGTCGTTGCCCGCCGGACGGGCACGCCTGGCCCGTCACGACTACGGCGTCGGCTGGCTGGCACTGCTCGCCGAGGCACCACCGTCCTCGGACTGCGTGGTGTTCGGCATGCATCCGAGGGGCTTTGCCGGGCACATGGCGCGCAGCCCCGAGGTGACCCGCTTCTACCTCCAGTGTCCGCCGGGCGACGACCCGGAGAACTGGCCGCACGAGCGGATCTGGGCCGAGCTGCGGGTACGGCTCGGCGCGGCGGGCGCACCGCCGCTCCAAGAGGGGCGGCTGATCGAGAAGCGCGTGCTCGACATGCACGGTTACGTGGTCGAGCCGATGACCTTCGGGCGGCTCTTCCTGGCCGGGGACGCGGCCCACCTGACCGCGCCCATCGCCGCCAAGGGGCTGAACCTCGCCCTGCACGACGCCTTCCTGCTCGGCGACGGGCTGGTCGCGTCCCTGACGAAGGGCGACGGCTCCGGACTGGCCGGCTACTCGGACGCGTGTCTCGCCCGGGTGTGGGACTACCAGGAGTTCTCCCAGTGGCTCGGGGAGATGTACCACGGCACGGCGTCGGGGGATCCGTACCGCGCGGGTGCCGCGCAGGCCCGGCTGCGGCGCCTGTTCTCCTCACCGGCCGCGGCGGCGGAGTTCGCCGAGCGGTACCTCGGCGTGCGGACCACCGGCTGAGCGCCTGGACAGTCGGGACGGCAGATCGCTCAGTCGTGCAGTGGCCGGTCTCCGAGCCGGTGGTCGGCCACGTTCAGCGCCTCGTCGACCAGGCGGCGCAGATGTCCGTCGCGCAGTGAGTACACGACCCGGCGACCCTCCTTGCGGGTCCCGACCAGCCCCGCGAGACGCAGGCGGGCCAGGTGCTGGCTGACCGCCGGTCGGGCCGCCCCGCAGGCCTCGGTGAGGGTGGTGACGTCGGCCTCGCCGCCGGTCAGGGCGTGCAGCAGGGTCAGGCGGGTGCGGTCGCCGAGCAGCGCGAGGATCTCGGCGGCGAGGGCGAACTGCTCCTCGCCCGGTGTACGCGGATGCGCATCGTCCGCAGGTGACAGGTGCATTCGTGCGCTCATACGCACATAATGGCGGGAAGGACGGCGCGCGTCCACCCGTCGCACCGACACACCGGAAGGCACCGGGCACCGGGCACCGGGCACCGGGCACCGGAAGGGGAACCCATGAGCGACCCGAACGGACACCACCACGATCACCACCACGACGATCACCACCGCGACGACCGCTCTCCGGCCGTCCGGTGGCGCCGGTTCGCCCACCTCCTCGCCCACCGGCTCACACCCCACTCCCACGAGGGCGTCGACAAGCTGGACCCGGCCCTGGAGGCCTCGGCCCGCGGGCTGCGCGCGCTGTGGGTGTCGCTGGCGGTGCTCGGCGCCACGGCGCTGGCACAGGCGGCCGTGGTCGTGGTCTCCGGATCGGTGGCGCTGCTCGGGGACACGGTGCACAACACCGCGGACGCGCTGACCGCCGTGCCGCTGGCCATCGCCTTCGTCCTCGGGCGGCGCGCGGCGACCCGGCGCTTCACCTACGGCTACGGCCGGGCGGAGGACCTGGCGGGCATCGTGATCGTGCTGACGATCGCCGCGTCCGCCGTCTTCGCGGCGTGGACGGCGGTCGACCGGCTGCTCGATCCGCGCCCGGTCGCGCACGTCCCGGCGGTGGCCGTGGCCGCCCTGGTCGGTTTCGCCGGCAACGAGTGGGTGGCCCGCCACCGGATCCGCGTGGGCCGGGAGATCGGCTCGGCCGCCCTGGTGGCCGACGGTCTGCACGCCCGCACGGACGGCTACACGTCGCTGGCCGTCTTGCTGGGCGCCGGGGGCGCGGCACTGGGGTGGCGGCTCGCCGACCCGGCGGTGGGGCTGGCGATCACGGCCGCGATCGTGCTCGTCCTGCGGGACGCGGCACGCGAGGTGTTCCGGCGGCTGATGGACGCCGTCGACCCGGCGCTGGTGGACCGGGCCGAGCGCGTACTGGGCGAGGTTCCCGGCGTGCGCGGGGTGGGCGAGCTGAGGCTGCGCTGGATCGGGCACCGGCTGCGTGCCGAGGTGGCCCTGGTGGTGGACGGCGAGGTGACGGTCCGCGAGGCCCACCGCATCGCCGTGGCGGCCGAACACGCCCTGCTGCACGCGGTGCCGCGGCTGTCCGCAGCCCTGGTCCACGCCGACCCGGCGCCGTCCCCGGGCGAGGCGGATCCGCATCTGGCGCTCGCCCACCACGCCTCCGCGTGACGGGTCAGGCGACGCCCAGCCCTTCCAGTACCTCGGCGCCGGGCAGCTCCGCGAAGGCCTTGCCCGGCACGAGCAGCTTGCCGCGCCTGCGTCCGCTGCCGACGAGGACGTACGGCAGGTCGACGACGGCCGAGTCCACGAGCACGGGCCACTCGGCGGGCAGTCCGACGGGGGTGATGCCGCCGTACTCCATGCCGGTCTCCCCGGTTGCCGTGTCCATCGGCGCGAAGGAGGCCTTGCGCGCCCCGAGACGACGGCGTACGACGCCGTTGACGTCGACCCGGGTGGTGGAGAGGACCACGCAGGCGGCGAGCGTCGTGCCGCCGCCGCGCTTGCCGGTGACCACCACGCAGTTGGCCGACTGTTCGAGCAGCTCACGGCCGTAGTGCTCGACGAAGGTGGCGGTGTCGGCCCAGTCCGGTTCGGTGTCGACGTAGAGGATCTGGTCGGCGGGTACGGTGCCGCTCCAGTGGCGTACGGCGTCGGCGACCGGGCGGGTCAGCGTGTCGAGGCTGTCCGGGGCGGGCGTGGCGCTGTCGAAGTTCCCGATGGGTGCGTGCATGGCGGCACGCTAACAACTGCCGGAGCCCCGGAGAACGGCCGTCTCAGCGGACGGGCGGCACCGACACCGCCATGATCATCTCCATCGGCGCGTCACCCTCGTTGCCGTACGTGTGCGGGGTGTCGGACTCGAAGGAGGCGCTCGCGCCCGTGGGCACGCGGTGGGTCACCCCGTCGACGGTGAGGGCGAGTTCACCGGAGGTGACGTGCACCAGCTCGACGGCGCCGGTGGGGTGCGGGTCGGAGCGGCTGCTCTCGCCCGGCATCAGCCGCCATTCCCACATCTCCAGCGGGCCGGGCGCCTCCACCCCGGCGAGCAGCCGGCTGAAGCTGCCGGCGCCGGTGTGCCAGAGGCGGACGGCCTCGTCGGCGGGAACGACGCGGACCGCGGGCCCCTGTTCCCGGTCGAGCAGGGTGGTGATGCTGACGCCGAGGGCGTCGCCGATCTTCACGACGGTACCGAGGCTGGGGTTGGTGCGGGCCTGCTCGATCTGGATGAGCATGCCGCGGCTGACCCCGGCGCGCGCCGCGAGCGCCTCCAGGGTGAAGCCGCGTTCGCCGCGCCAGCGCTTGACGTTGCGCGCCAGGGACTGGGTCAGGAGGTCGAGGTCCGCCACGTTCCGTCCAGGGACTCGTACAGGTGCGTACAGGTGCGTACATTATTTTGGATGACATGGTGCAGCGGATTGAACTATGGTCTGCTGCACCCGAAGGTCCACCGAACTGTACTGCGAGGCGACCGGATCATGACAGCGCTGTTCGCCCTGGCCACCAGCCTCCTGTGGGGCCTTGCGGACTTCGGCGGCGGAGTGCTGACCCGGCGCACCCCCGGCGCTCACGGTGGTCGTCGTCTCGCAGTCGATCGCGGTCGCGGTCCTCGGTGTGATCGTGGCCGCGACCGGCGCCTGGAGCGAGGCGTCGCCGCACCTGTGGTTCGCGGTGGCGGCGGGGCTGGTCGGGCCGGTGGCGATGCTCGCCTTCTACAAGGCACTGGCCATGGGCCCGATGGGCGTCGTCTCGCCGCTCGGTTCGCTCGGCGTGGCCGTCCCGGTGACCGTGGGCCTCGTCCTGGGCGAGCGGCCCGGACTGCCGCAGCTCGCCGGCATCCTGGTCGCCGTGGCCGGGGTCGTGCTCGCCGGGGGTCCGCAGTTGCGGGGCGCGCCCGTGCAGCGGCGGGCCGTCGTCCTCACCCTCGTCGCCGCGATCGGCTTCGGCGCGGTGATGGCCCTCATCGCCGAGGCGTCGACCACGCTCACCGGTCTCTTCCTCGCCCTGTTCGTCCAGCGCGTCACCAACGTCGCCGCGGGCGGACTGGCCCTGTGGGTGTCCGTCCGGCGCGGCGCCCCCGCGCTGCCCGAGCGGGGCCTCCCCCTCACCGCGCTGCCCGCCCTGGCCTTCGTCGGACTCGCCGACGTCGCGGCCAACGGCACCTACTCGATCGCCGCCCGGCACGGCCCGGTCACGGTGGCCGCCGTGCTGGCCTCCCTCTACCCGGTGGTGACGGCGCTGGCCGCGCGCGGGTTGCTGAGCGAACGGCTGCGTGCGGTACAGGCGGCCGGCGCGGGCCTCGCGCTGGTGGGCACGCTGCTGCTGGCGACGGGCTGAGGCCGGCGCCCGCTCGGCGCTCGCGCCCGGTCAGCCCTCAGCGGCCGGTTCCGCGAGCCTGCCCGCCGCCCGCTCCGGGTCGTCCAGTTCGGCGAGACGGGCCACCGCCGCGTCGTCCAGCTTCGACAGCTCCCGCAGCTGCCCCGGCGTGATCCCGTCGGGAATGGGCACCGGAGCCGGAGTCCGCAGCGGCGGCTGCCAGCCCTCGGCGGGTGTCCAGCGCCGTACGACGCGGGCGGGGGCGCCCGCCACCACGGCGTGGTCGGGGACCGTGCCCCGGACCACGGCACCGGCGGCCACGACCACGTTCCGCCCGATCCGCGCGCCGGGCAGGATCACCGCGCCGGTGCCGATCCAGCAGCCGGGGCCGATCTCCACCGGGTCCATCCGCGGCCACTGCTTGCCGATGGGCTGCTGCGGGTCGTCGTAGGAGTGGTTGGTGGAGGTGACGTAGACGTACGGGCCGAAGTAGCAGTCGCTGCCGATGACGACGGTGGTGTCCGCGATGACGTGGCTGCCGCGGCCGAGGACGACCCCGTCGCCGATGCGCAGGATCGGTTCCGGTCCGAGGTCGAGGTCGGGCATGAGTCCGGCGGTCAGCGTGACCTGCTCGCCGATGATGCAGTGCGCGCCGACGTGGATCCAGGGCTCGCCGAAGACCGTGCCGAGCGGGAAGGCGAGCCGGGTGCCGGTGCCCAGCGCGCCGAACCGGAACCGCCCGGGGTGCGCGGCGGTGACGGAACCGGTGCGCTGCACCCAGGCCCAGCCCGCGTGGACGGCCTTCTGCGCGAGGCGGCTCCGCCAGGACGAGAACGTGTTCTTGCGCTTCGGCACCCGCTCACGGTAGTCCGCGTGCGGTACGGCCATGCCGCGGCAGGGCTGTGATCTTCACCCCACCGGGGTGGCGTACGGTGCCGTACAACACCCGAGCAGGAGGCGAAGATGACGCAGAAGGCGCTGATCACGGGCATCGGCGGCAAGGACCCGAAGGTGGACGCGGAGGCCTTCGTGGCGCCGACCGCCTCGGTCGTCGGGGACGTGACGCTGCACGCCGGGGCGAGTGTCTGGTACGGCGCGGTGCTGCGCGGCGACGTCGAGCGGATCTCCGTCGGCGCGAACAGCAACGTCCAGGACAACTGCACGCTCCACGCCGACCCGGGCTTCCCCGTCACCGTCGGCGAGCGCGTCTCCATCGGGCACAACGCCGTGGTGCACGGTGCCACCGTCGAGGACGACTGCCTGATCGGCATGGGTGCCACGGTGCTCAACGGCGCGGTGATCGGCGCCGGTTCGCTGGTCGCGGCCCAGGCGCTGGTCCCGCAGGGGATGCGGGTGCCGCCGGGGTCGCTGGTCGCGGGGGTGCCGGCGAAGGTGAAGCGGGAGCTGACGGAGGAGGAGCGTCAGGGGGTCACGCTGAACGGCACGATGTACGCGGCGCTGGCTGGAGAGCACGCTCAGCTCCGCGGGTGAACAGGGGGCTGCGGACCGTATGTCGGCCGCGGGCCCGGTTGTGGCTGGTCGCGCCCACGCGGCGGAGCCGCACATCGGCACAGCCCCGCGCCCCTTTGGGGCGCCTCACTCCCCGGCGGTGACGGGCTCGGGCTCCGGCTGAGCCCTGCCCGCCCTGCGCTTGACGATGAGCATCGATGCGACTCCGATCAGGACCGCCACCACCAGGCCCAGCCACGAGAAGCGCTTGAGCCAGTCCTCCGCGACGACGCCGACGTAGTAGATGACGGCGGTGGTGCCGCCCGCCCAGACGATGCCGCCGAGGACGTTGGCGATCAGGAACTTCCAGTACGGCATCCGCAGTACACCGGCCAGCGGGCCCGCGAAGATCCGCAGCAGGGCGACGAAGCGGCCGAAGAACACGGCCCACATGCCCCACTTCTGGAAGGACCGCTCGGCGGTGGCGACGTGCCCCTCGCTGAAGTGCTTGGGGAACTTCCTGCCCAGCCAGGCCAGCAGGGGCCGGCCGCCCTTGCGGCCGATGGCGTATCCGATGGAGTCGCCGATCACCGCGCCCGCGCTGGCGCAGGCGCCGAGGACCAGCGGGTCGATCCCGCCGTGCTGCGACGACAGCAGGGCCGCCGACACCAGGATGATCTCGCCGGGCAACGGAATGCCCAGGCTCTCCAGACCGATGACGAGTCCGACGACGGCGTAGACGGCCGCCGCGGGCACCGTGTCGAGCCATTCCTGGACGTGCAACGCCCCACCCTCCGCTTCGCGAACCTGGTCCCTGTTCCCGGTGCGCCTCGATCGAGGCGCACCGGGAAGCGTACCGGGTCGGCGGAGGTCAGCCGTTGGGGCGCAGGGTCCATATGACGGTCATCTCACCGGTGACGGCTCCGTCCTCGCGCTGGATGGCGACGCTCACGGGGAACTCGGGGCGGCTGCCCGCGTCCAGTTCGGCGACGACCTCCGCGGCGGGGCGGCCGAGGGTCGCGGTGGCTGTGACCGGGCCGAGGGCGATCTTCTTGAAGGCGATCTCCGCGGTGACCGGCAGCGGCACCGCCCGGGAGAGCTGGTCGCCGAAGGCGGCCAGCACGATCGCGCCGCTGGCCGACTCGCCCAGCGTGAACATGGCGCCGGCGTGCGGTCCGCCGACGTGGTTGCGGTACTCGCTCTGGTCCGGGAGGGCCAGGACGGCCTTCTCCGGGGTGGTCTCCAGGTACTCGAGGTTCAGGGTCCGGACCATCGGCACCGTGGCGGCGAGCAACTCGCCGATCGACATCTGATCTGCGCTCATGGAGGCAGGTTACCCGTGAGTAGCTTCCAGGGCCAGGCACCCGTGAAGATCGCCGTAAGCTATGCGCCCATGTGGCCAGGAGAGCAGTCATCCACCGGCGGACCGGACCCGCACCAGCCCAACCCGTACCGGCAGCCCGGCTACCAGCAGCAGCCGCCGTACGCGGGGCAGCAGCAACCCGCTCCCTGGAACGCGCCCACGGTCCCGTCCGGCGGACCGGCCGGCCGGGGACCCGGCGGCGGCCGTACGAAGGTGGTGGCGGTCGTGGCCGCCGCGGTCGTGGTGGTCGCCGCCGCCGTGACCGGGGTCGTCCTGCTGGGCGGTGGCGAGGACGACGGGGCCCGGCCCGGTCCCGCCGCCTCCTCCGCCTCCGCTTCCTCCGCCGCCTCCGCCCCGTCCGCCGCCGACGACCCGCGCGGCGGTGACGACGCCCCGAAGCCCACCGTCGAGGGCTGGACCGTAGTGGCCAACCCCGGCCTCGGCATCGCCTTCGAGGTGCCGGCTTCCTGGGTGCCGCAGTCGCGCGACTGGGTGACCTACGTCGCCGAGGACGACGACCCCGACGAGAAGCCCCTGGTCGCCATGAAGGCCCCCGCCGTCCTGAAGGAGAAGTGGTGCGGGTCGGACGGCGACCGGGACGGCTCGGTCGAGTACACGCCCCTGGCCAGTGCGGGCACCCGCGGCAACAACGGCGCCCGGAGCACCGAGGAGATCGCCCGGACCGACGCCGCGGCCTGGGTCTACGGGGCCTTCACCCAGCCGGACCGGGACAAGGTCTCGACGGGCCCGGTGACGCCCTTCACCACCGGCTCCGGCATCGAGGGCAGCCTGGCCACCTCCCGGTCGGCCGGGGTGGCGAAGAAGGGCAAGTGCGACGTGAACGGCAAGGCGACCACCTTCGCCTTCAAGTCCGCCGACGGCGACTTCGTGTCGTGGTCGTTCTTCGGCGCCGCGGGCGTCGCCGACGAGGTGCCCGACGCCACCGTCCGAAGAATTCTGGCCACCGTCAGGGAGTACACCCCGTCGGACGCCTAGGCTTCCGGGTTTCGGTACGTCCCTGACAAGGGTCGGTGACCGAATCGTTTCCCTGGCGGCATTAGGGTGACTGCTCATGTGGCCAGGACAGCAGCCGCCCGGGGGCGAGCAGAACCCGCAGAATCAGAACAATCCCTACCAGCAGCCGGGGTACCAGCAGCCGAATCCGTATCAGCAGCCCGGCTACCAGCAGCAGCCCGGCGCGTACGGCCAGCAGCAGTGGAGCACGCCGCAGCCGGCCACCGTTCCGCAGCCGGTGACGGGCGGCAGTGGGGGCGGCGGTGGCGGCAACCGGACGAAGCTGGTCGCGATCATCGCGTCCCTCGCCGTGGTCGTGGCCGCGGGCGTCACCGGCTTCCTGGTGCTCGGCGGCGACAAGGACGACCAGGCGGACGACGGCAAGGACAAGAAGACGTCCGCGAGCCCGACCGTGGAGAAGTCCGAGTCCCCCACCGCCGACCCGAGCGCGTCGGGCTCCGACGAGAACCCGCGCGGGGGCGAGGGCGCGAAGGCCACCGTCGACGGCTGGAAGGTCGTCGCCAACCCGCGCTTCGGCACCATGTTCGACGTGCCCGCGGACTGGGAGATCGACAGCACCGACACCAGCGTCGGCTTCGAGTGGGAGGAGGACGGGAAGACCGACCGCACCACGGTCACCGCTCCGGCCTACCTGAAGTCCGAGTGGTGCACGACCGACGAGAACAAGGACGGCCGCAAGGAGACCACCGCCCTCGCCACCACGGGCACCCGCGGCGAGAGCGGCGCCAAGACCACCGACCAGGCGGCCGAGACTCGGGTGCCGTGGTGGATCTACGGCGGTTACACCGAGCCGGACAAGAAGAGCGTGAAGTACGGCAAGCCGAAGCCGTACACCACCGCTTCGGGCATCAAGGGGAGTGTCATCACGGCGCACTCGGAGGGCGCCCCCAAGAAGGGCAAGTGCGACACCGAGGGCAAGGCGATCACCTTCGCGTTCCAGAACGGCGCGGGCGATTTCGTCACCTGGAACCTCTACGGCCCCAAGGGCGTCAAGGACGAGATCCCGGAGGCGACGGTCCAGAAGATCCTCGCCACCGTGCGCCTCACTGAGGAACCGCCGACCGAGTCCTAGGCACACCGGGCCGGTGGCGCCGCTCAGCCGATGCCGAACGCCCCGGCCGGCGGCTCGGGCGACGGTACGGCATCCTCGTCCCGCACCGGACGGGCGTCGCCGACGAAGTCCCGCAGGCCGGGCCCGTGCTCGACCCTGGCCGGGAAGGCGTCGGCGGCGGTGCGCCGGGCCAGCGCGGCGGTGTCCAGCGGCCGGTGCGCGGCGACGAGCACCGCGTTGCCGAAGCGGCGCCCGCGCAGCACACCCGGTTCGGCGATCAGTGCCAGCTCCTCGAAGAACGCGGCGAACCCGGCCAGTTGGCCGCGCAGGAAGCCGAACGGCGCCCCGTCGGCCAGGTTGGCCACGTAGACGCCGTCGGCGCGCAGGACCCGGGCCGCCTCGCGCACATAGCCGAGGGACGTCAGGTGCGCGGGCACGCGTGAACCCCCGAAGACGTCGGCGACCACTACGTCGGCCGAGTCCGCGGGGGCACCCGCCAGCCAGTCGCGGGCATCGGCACCGTGGGCGGTGATACCCGCGTCCGGCGGCAGCGGCAGGTGCTCGGCGACCAGGTCGAGCAGCCCCCGGTCGGCCTCCACCACGTCCTGCCGCGAGCCGGGCCGGGTCGCGGCCACGTACCGGGGCAGGGTGAACGCGCCACCGCCCAGGTGCAGGACGTCCAGCGCCCGCCCCGGCTCGGCGACCGTGTCCAGGACGTGGCCGAGCCGGCGCGTGTACTCGAACTCCAGGTGCGCCGGCTCGTCCAGGTCGACGTACGACTGCGGCGCCCCGTCCACGGTCAGCAGCCAGGCCCGTTCCCGGTCGACGTCGGGCATGAGCTTGGCGGTGCCGTGGTCGGTGACCCGGCTGACGGGTATGGCTTCGTTCACCCGCCCATTGTGCCGGTGCCCGGCGGGGCCCTCACTCCACCGCGCTCACTCCACCGCGCTCACTCCACCGCGGTCACGGTCCCCGCCCCCACGGTGCGGCCGCCCTCGCGGATCGCGAAGCCGAGCCCCGTCTCCAGCGGCACGTCCCGCCCCAGCTCGACCGTCATGGTGACGGTCTCCCCGGGCCGGGCGACGGCCACCTCGCCGAGGTCCACGTCGCCGACCACGTCCGCGGTGCGGATGTAGAACTGCGGCCGGTATCCGGTGGTGAGCGGGGTCGAGCGCCCGCCCTCACGCGTGGACAGCACGTACACCTGGGCCCGGAAGCGCCGCGCCGGCACGACGCTGCCGGGTGCGGCGACCACGTGCCCGCGGCGCACCGTGTCGCGGGCGACCCCGCGCAGCAGCAGCGCCACGTTGTCCCCTGCCTGCGCCTCCTGCATCGGCTTGCCGAAGGTCTCCAGGCCGGTGACGACCGTCTCGACGGACGCCCCGAGCACCTCGACCCGGTCCCCGACGCGCACGGTGCCGCGCTCGACGGCGCCGGTGACGACGGTGCCGCGGCCGGTGATGGTGAGCACGTTCTCCACCGGCAGCAGGAACGGCGCGTCCAGGTACCGCTCGGGCATGGGCACGTAGGTGTCCACGGCGTCGAGCAGCGCCTCGACGGACGCCGTCCACCTCGGGTCGCCCTCCAGGGCCTTCAGCCCGGAGACCCGTACGACGGGCACGGCGTCGCCGCCGTATCCGTGCGCGGTGAGCAGTTCGCGCACCTCCAGCTCGACGAGGTCGGTCAACTCCTCGTCGCCCGCGTCGGCCTTGTTGAGGGCGACCACGATGTGGTCGACGCCCACCTGCCGGGCGAGCAGCACGTGTTCGGCGGTCTGCGGCATGATCCCGTCCAGCGCGGAGACGACGAGGATCGCCCCGTCGAGCTGGGCGGCGCCGGTGACCATGTTCTTGACGTAGTCGGCGTGGCCCGGCATGTCGACGTGGGCGTAGTGCCGGGTGTCGGTCTCGTACTCGACGTGCGCGATGTTGATGGTGATGCCGCGCGCCGCCTCCTCCGGGGCGCGGTCGATGCGGTCGAACGAGACGTACTGGGTGGTGCTGCCGGCCCCGCGCTCGGCGAGGACCTTGGTGATGGCGGCGGTCAGGGTGGTCTTGCCGTGGTCGACATGGCCCATCGTGCCGATGTTCAGATGCGGTTTGGTGCGGACGTACGCCGTCTTGGACATGGCGGTACCTCGAAGCCTCGTGGCGGTGGTGGGGACCCCTGGGGCCGGCCGACCCTCCCCCTGCGGGGTCCGCCGGACGATCCGGGGAGGGTCAGCTTCGGGCGCCGTCGACTGCGGCGGTGAGGTGGGCGACGGCAGCCTTCGGGGCATCCGCGACCGCGGATGCTGCGAGGTGGAAGGCGTACCGGAACATGAGGCAGATCATTGCCGACGCTTCGTCGCACGTCGAATGGTTTTTGAGGGAACGGCAGTTCGAGAACGGTACCGGTCCGGTGCTACGGGCCGATGGTCCGCAGCGCCTCCCGCGCGGACAGCGGGGCGAGGCGCGCGCGGTGCTCGGCCACGAAGGCACGCACGGCGTCCGGATCGGTCTTGGCGTACTCGCGCAGGCACCAGCCGACGGCCTTGCGGACGAAGAAGTCGCCGTGGCCCGACTGGCGCACGCAGTAGCCGAAGAGGCGGTCGGTGTCGGTGTGTTCCTTGTGGCGCAGCTGGTGCAGGAGCGCCGCGCGGACCAGCCACAGGTCCTCGTCCTCGATCCAGGCGTCCATGTCCCGCGTGAGACCGCGGTCGGCGGTGACCAGGCCCCCGACGACGTGCGCGGCGAGCAGGTCGACGGTGTCCCACCAGGGGACCGTGGTGAGCAGGTGCCGGACCACCGGCAGGAAACCGGACGAGCAGTGCGTCACATACCGGCGCAGGTAGTCGACGGCGAAGTAGTGGTACTCCCGCTCGGGCAGCCGCCAGCAGCGCAGCGCGACCGCGGTGCAGTCCGACTCGTCCGGCCGGGGCACGCCCGACAGCACCGTGCGGGACAGGGAGCGGCGAACGGGCGAGGTCAGGCCCAGGAACGGCGCCACGTCCCTCATGTACGCCCGGAGTCCGACGGCCCGCTCGGGGTCGGCCGCTGCGGGGTACTCGGCGGTGAGCCGCTCCAGTACCGTGTCGGCGAGGGCGCTCGGCGGCGCGTCCGGAATCGGCCGGGCTGTGACGCTCATGAGACGCACCATACGGCGATCACACACATTTGTCGGTTAGTGTCACCGGATGCTCGATGCCACCACCCGCTCTGGGGGCACCGCCACGGTCTCTCCCCGGACCGCCGCCGCCGAACTCGCCGTCGCCGCCGCAGGACCGGTCGCGCCGACCGGCTTCGCCGCGCGTGTGACGAGAGTGCTGCTGTCTCCGTGGTCCCGGCTCTCTCTACTCGTCGCCCTGCTGGCCTCGGCCGCGACGACGGTGGTGCTGTTCCAGCCGCAGCAGTTGCTGACGAACGGCTGGCCACCTCAGCTCGGGGGCGCCGCGGCGGCCGTCGCGTACGCGGTGGCGTACGGGCTGTGCACGGTCGCCTTCGTACCGCGCCCGCTGCTCAACCTGGCGGCCGGCGCGCTCTTCGGCTCGCAGCTGGGGCTGGCCTCCGCGCTGGCGGGGACGGTGCTCGGAGCCGGGGTCGCCTTCTGTCTCGGCCGGGTCCTCGGCCAGGAGGCGCTGCGCCCGCTGCTGCGGGGCAAGTGGCTGAAGGCCGCGGACGGGCAGCTGAGCCGGCACGGTTTCCGGACGATGCTGGCGATGCGGCTGTTCCCGGGGGTGCCCTTCGCGGCGTCCAACTACTGCGCGGCCGTGTCCCGCATGGGTCTGCTGCCCTTCCTGCTGGCGACGGGGCTCGGTTCGATCCCCAACACCGCCGCCTACGTCGTCGCGGGCGCCCGCGCCTCGACACCGACCTCGCCCGCCTTCCTGATCGCGCTGGCCTGCATCGCCCTGCCGGGGCTCGCGGGCGCGGTGGTGGCCTGGCGCAAGCGGCACCGGCTGCGCGGGCACTGAGCGGGCGCCGGACGGGCTCTGACGAGGTGTTACACCGCTTCCAGGACCATGGCGTTGGCGAGACCGCCCGCCTCGCACATGGTCTGCAGGCCGTAGCGGGCGCCGCGTTCGTGCAGGGCGTGGACGAGGGTGGTGGTCAGGCGGGTGCCGCTCGCGCCGAGGGGATGACCGAGCGCGATGGCGCCGCCGTGCACGTTGACCTTGTCCAGGTCGGCGCCGGTCTCCTGCTGCCAGGCCAGCACGACGCTCGCGAAGGCCTCGTTGACCTCGAAGAGGTCGATGTCGCCGAGGGAGAGCGACGCCCGGCGCAGCACCTTCTCGGTGGCCGGGACGACTCCGGTGAGCATGAGCAGCGGGTCGGAGCCGGTCACGGCGAAGCTGTGCAGCCGGGCGAGGGGCCGCAGACCGAGGCGGGCGGCGGTGTCGCTCGAGGTGATCAGCACGGCCGAGGCACCGTCGTTGACCGGGCTGGCGTTGCCCGCGGTGACGTTCCACTCGATCTGCGGGAACCGTTCGGCGAACGCCGGGTCGTGATAGGCGGGCCGCAGGCCGGCGAGGACCTCGACGCTGCTGTCCGGGCGGACGCATTCGTCGCGCGACACCCCGTCCAGGGGCGCGATCTCGGCGTCGAAGCGGCCGGCGGCGTGGGCGCCGGCCGCCTTCTGGTGCGAGGAGACGGCGAAGGCGTCCATGCGCTCCCGGCTCAGTGACCACTTGGCGGCGATCAGTTCGGCGCTGATGCCCTGCGGGACGAGTCCCTCCGGGTAGCGGGCGGCGACGCCGGGCCCGAAGGGGTCGGCGCCGGGCGGCACGTTCGACCACATCGGCACCCGGCTCATGGACTCGACGCCGCAGGCGACGACGAGGTCGTACGCCCCGGCCATGACACCCTGCGCGGCGAAGTGGACGGCCTGCTGGGAGGAACCGCACTGCCGGTCCACGGTGGTGGCGGGGACGGATTCGGGGAAGCCCGCCGAGAGCAGGGCGTAGCGGGTGGTGTTCATGGCCTGTTCGCCGACCTGGTCCACCGTGCCGCCGATGACGTCGTCGATCAGCGCCGGGTCGACCCCGGACCGCTCGACGAGGGTGCGCAGGGTGTGCGCGAGGAGTTCCACGGGGTGGACGTGGGCGAGGGCGCCGTTCGGCTTTCCCTTGCCCATGGGGGTGCGTACGGCTTCCACGACGACTGCGTCACGCATGGTGCGGGCCTCCGGTGGTCGGTGGTCGGCGAACTGCCGGTGCGGGAACTACCAGTGAGTAGGAAATCTGGACTCACCATAGCCCTGCGGGTTGGAAATTCAAACCCTCTCCTGGTCCTCGCCTAGACTGGCCGTCATGGCCGCCGCTCCCAAGAACCCGCGCCCCTGCTCCATCGCCGACACCCTGGCGCTCGTCGGCGAGAAGTACTCGCTGCTCGTCCTGCGCGAGGTCTGCCTCGGCAACGGCCGCTTCGACCAGTTGGTGCGCAACACCGGCGCCCCGCGCGACATCCTCGCCACCCGGCTCCGGCGGCTCGTCGACGCGGGGATCCTGGACCGGCGTCCGTACAACGAGCGTCCGCAGCGCTTCGAGTACCGGCCGACCCGGGCGGGCCTCGAGCTGGAGCCGGTGCTGATGACCCTCATGGCGTGGGGGGACCGGCATCTGCACGCGGACGGCGACCGGCCCATGGTGATCGAGCACGTCTGCGGCCACGAGCTGGTCCCCCAGGTCACCTGCCCCGCCTGCGGCGACGCCGTCCGCCACGAGGACCTGACCGCCCACCCGCAGGCCCCCGGCTGGACGGTGACGGGCCCCGCGGCGGCGTAGACCCGCTCACCCCCGTCGTCCGGGGTTCATTTTGGGGCGCTACGCTGCCCCACGGCACGCCAGGTCCCGATCACCGCACGCGACGGTTCGGCGTGTCCGCCGACCGTTTCTCGCCGTTCTCCGATCGCCACTTGGACTGACGCAACTCCATGTCTTGGTTTGAATCCCTCGTCCTCGGACTCGTCCAGGGACTGACCGAGTTCCTCCCCGTGTCCTCCAGCGCGCACCTGCGGCTGACCGCGGCGTTCTCCGGCTGGCACGACCCGGGCGCGGCGTTCACGGCGATCACGCAGATCGGCACCGAGGCCGCGGTGCTCATCTACTTCCGCAAGGACATCGGGCGGATCATCTCGGCGTGGACGCGCTCCCTCACCGACAAGTCGATGCGCCACGATCCCGACGCGCGCATGGGCTGGCTGGTGATCGTCGGCTCGATCCCGATCGGCGTCCTCGGCCTGACGCTGAAGGACCAGATCGAGGGCCCCTTCCGCGACCTGCGGATCACCGCGACGATGCTGATCGTCGTCGGCGTGATCATCGGCATCGCCGACCGGATGGCCGCCCGGGACGAGAAGGGCGGCCGGCACCGCGCGCCCCAGCAGCGCAAGGAGCTGGAGAACCTGGGCGTGCGGGACGGCCTGATCTACGGCCTGTGCCAGGCGGCCGCCCTCATCCCCGGCGTCTCCCGCTCCGGCGCGACCATCAGCGGCGGCCTCTTCATGGGTTACCGGCGCGAGGCGGCCGCCCGGTACTCGTTCCTGCTCGCGATCCCGGCGGTGCTCGCCTCCGGCGTGTTCGAGCTGAAGGACGCGATGGAGAGCGACCACGTCTCCTGGGGGCCGACGCTCTTCGCCACGGTCATCGCCTTCGCCACCGGGTACGTGGTCATCGCCTGGTTCATGAAGTTCATCTCCACCAAGAGCTTCATGCCGTTCGTCTGGTACCGCATCGCGCTCGGCATCGTCATCATCGCCCTGGTGGCGACGGGTGCCCTCAGCCCGCACGCCGCCGAGTCCTCCGGCTGACCGGAACCGCTTGTGTAGCCGTCCGGTAGCGCAGCGTCAGTGCTTGCCCCTAGGCTGGTCCGCATGTCCCCCGATTACGTGACGCCTGGTTCCGTGCGGTCCGCCGCGGAGCTGAACGATCAGATCCGCGCGCTGTGGCGGCGCGCGGGCGGGACCCTGTCGGCGCAGGAGCGTGTGGAGTACGAGTTGCTGGTGGTCGAGTGGGCCAACGCGATCCGCGCGAAGGTCATCGAGGCCGCCTGAACCGCGGGGCCGCGCCGGTGCGCGGCCCGGCCCCCGTCCCCGGACGCCCCCGGACCCCGGTCAGCGTCCGCCCGCCACCCGCAGCACCGTCCCCGTCGTGTACGACGCGTCGGGCGACAGCAGCCAGGAGACGGCCGCGGCGATCTCCTCCGCCCGGCCCGCACGCCCCATCGGCACCGCCGCCCCCATCCGGGCCGCCCGGCCGGCGTCCCCCGCCGCCGCGTGCATCCCGGTGTCGATCACCCCGGGCGCGACGGCGTTGACCCGGATTCCGTCCGGGCCGAGTTCCTTGGCCAGGCCCAGGGTCAGCGCGTCGACCCCCGCCTTGCTCGCCGCGTAGTGGACGTACTCCCCCGGGCTGCCGAGGGTCGCGGCGCCCGACGACACGTTCACGATGGCACCGCTGCCCCGCGGCGTCATCAGCCGCGCCGCCCGCCGGGCGCACAGCAGCACGCCCAGCAGGTTGACGTCGAGGACCCGTCGCAGGTCCGCGGTGTCGCTGTCGGCGAGCCGCCCCAGCGGGCCGGTCACGGCCGCGTTGTTCACCAGCCCCGTCACCGGGCCCAAGTGCTCCTCCGCCACGTCGAAGAGGCGCTCGACGTCGGCCTCGACGGACGTGTCCGCGCGCACCGCGACTCCGCGGCAGCCCGCGTCGCGCACCCCTGCCACGACCGTCTCGGCGGACGTCGAGTCGCGCGCGTAGCCCACGACGACGTCGTGGCCGTCCGCCGCGAGGCGCAGACAGGTCGCCGCTCCGATCCCCCGGCTGCCGCCGGTGACCACCGTGATGGGCCGTGTCATGAGGTACCTCCACGTTTTGATCGATCATCGATCATCCTAGGTGAGGTCTCACGCGCCGGACAGGCTTCGGTGTGATCAACTGAATTCGCCCTCGTCGCGAGCGCACACTGTACGGATCACCGGGTAGGGATCAGCTGTAGGGAGGAGTCCATGAAGACGCTCGGCCACTGGCTCGCCTCCCCGTGGCGGCGCTCGGGCCTCGCCGTGCTCGCCGGCGCCCTGCCCGTGCTCGCCTTCCCTGGCCCGGCCCTGTGGTGGTGGGCCTGGTTCGCACTGGTCCCCTGGATCCTCCTGGCCCGTACCGCGCCGGGCGGGAAGCGGGCGGCGTACGACGGGTGGTGCGGCGGGTTCGGGTTCGTGCTGGCCATGCACCACTGGCTGCTGCCGAACCTGCACGTGTTCACGTTCGTCATCGCCGCACTGCTCGGCACGCTGTGGGTCCCGTGGGGCTGGCTGGTGCACCGGACCCTGGGCGGGACGCCCTCCCCCGGCCGGGTCGCGGCGGCGCTCGTCGTACTGCCGTCGGGCTGGCTGCTGGCCGAACTGGTCCGCTCCTGGCAGGGACTGGGCGGCCCCTGGGGGATGCTCGGCGCCAGCCAGTGGCAGGTGGCCCCGGCGCTGCGGCTCGCCTCGGTGGGCGGCGTGTGGCTGCTCAGCTTCCTGGTGGTGGCCGTCAACGTCGCCCTCGCCGTGCTCGTCGCCGTGCGCCGGGCGAGGGTGCCTGCCCTGGCCGGGCTCGTCGCCACGGCCGCGGCCACCTCGGCCGCCTGGGTCTGGTCGCCGCGCCCCGACACCGACGAGCGGGCCGGGATCGCCGTGGTGCAGCCCGGCGTCGTCGCCGGGGCGGACAGCGCCGGCCGGCGGTTCGACCGCGAGGAGCGGCTGACCCGGCGGCTCGCGGACCGGGACCTCGATCTGATCGTCTGGGGCGAGAGCAGCGTCGGCTTCGACCTGGACGACCGGCCGGACCTCGCCCGGCGGCTGGCCGCGCTGTCCCGTCAGACCGGGGCGGACATCCTGGTCAACGTGGACGCGCGACGCTCCGACAAACCCGGCATCTACAAGAGTTCGGTGCTCGTCGGCCCCGAGGGTCCGACCGGCGACCGGTACGACAAGATGCGGCTCGTCCCCTTCGGCGAGTACGTGCCGTTCCGTTCGCTGCTCGGCTGGGCCACCTCCGTCGGCAAGGCGGCGGGCGAGGACCGCAGGCAGGGCACCGAGCAGGTGGTGATGGACGTCGGCGACGGCCTGCGGATCGGGCCGATGGTCTGCTTCGAGAGCGCGTTTCCCGACATGAGCCGCAGCCTCGTCGCCGACGGTGCCGAGGTACTGGTCGCCCAGTCCTCGACCTCGACCTTCCAGCACACCTGGGCCCCCGAGCAGCACGCCTCGCTCGCCGCGCTGCGCGCCGCCGAGACCGGCCGGCCCATGGTGCACGCGACGCTGACCGGCGTCTCCGCCGTCTACGACGCGAGCGGCGCGCGGATCGGCTCCTGGCTCGGCACCGACGCGAGCGCGTCACGGGTGTTCGAGGTCCCCGTCACCCACGGCACCACGCCGTACGTCCGCTACGGCGACTGGACGGTGTACGCGGCGCTGGGGACCCTCGCGGCCTGGGGCGCCGCGCAGGGCGTACGGACGGTGCGGTTCAGGCGGAGCGGTCGAGCACGGCCCGCACCACCCGCTCGCACAGCTCATGGGTCTCCAGCGCGTCCCGGGCGCTGAGCACCGCGCCGGAGCGCACCGCGTCGAGGAAGGCGAGCACCGCCTGCTCGATACCGCGCTGGCGGGCCACGGGAACCCAGTCACCTCGGCGCCGCACGGTCGGCTGGCCCTTGTGGTCGATCACCTCGGCGAGGTTGACCACCTGGCGCTTGGTGTCCTGGCCGGACACCTCCAGGATCTCCTCCGCCGAGCCGCTGAGCCGGTTCATCACGCCGAGCGCGGTGAAGCCGTCCCCGGCGAGCTGGAGCACGACGTGGTGGAGCAGGCCGTCCTCGGCACGGGCGCGCACGGTGACGTCGTCGACCGGTCCGGGCACCAGGAACCTCAGTGTGTCGACGACGTGGATGAAGTCGTCGAGGATCATCGTGCGCGGGTCCTCGGGCAGTCCGGTGCGGTTCTTCTGCATGAGGATCAGCTCGCGCGGGTGCTCGGCGCACTGCGCGTACCCGGGCGCGTGACGCCGGTTGAAGCCGACGGCGAGGCTGGTGCCGCGCTCCTCGGCCAGGGTCACCAGGCGTTCGGAGTCGGCCAGTTCGTAGGCGAGGGGCTTGTCGACGTAGGTGGGTACACCGGCTTCCAGCAGCCGGGTGACGATCTCGGGGTGGGCGGCCGTCGGCGCGTGCACGAAGGCGGCGTCCGGTCCCTGGGCGAGGAGCGCGTCGAGGTCGGCGTGGCGCTGCGCCGACGGGATCCGCAGCTTGTCCGCGACCCGGGTGAGGGTGGCGGGGGTGCGGGTCTGCAGGTGCAGTTCGATCCCGGGGAGGGCGGCGAGCACCGGCAGGTAGGCCTTCTGCGCGATGTCGCCGAGTCCGATGCAGCCGACCTTCACGGGATGTGCTCCTCTAACGCTCGTAACGCTCGCCGACCTGGGTCCGCCCGGAAGCATACGGGGGCTGCGGGGGCCGCCAGTCGGCGATGCCGTCGAAGCCGCGCAGGAAGAGGGCCGGTCCGGCCTTGGACAGGGCGGCGATCGCGGCGTCGCGTACGGCGATCCCGGCGCGGTTGCTCATCAGGTTGAGGCGGGCCACCCTGACGGCCTGCCGGGCGATCGCGGTGGTGCGGGGCAACCTGGCGGCCGAGTAGCCGGCGAGGTCCCGGCTGTGGTGGGCGAGCACGACCGCGTCCTCGATGGCCTGGTTGCCGCCCTGGCCGAGGTTGGGCGGCATGGCGTGCGCGGCGTCCCCGAGCAGCGCGACCCGGCCGCGGTGGTGGGCGGGCAGTGGCTGGGCGATGTGGTGAACGTCGTGGCGCAGGACGTCGTCGGGGCGGGCGGCGGCGAGGACGGCGGGGATCGGGTCGTGCCAGTCGCCGTAGCGGTGCAGCAGTTCGGCCTTCTCGTCGGCCGCGTGTCCCGCGGCCGGGGTGACGGCGGCGGCGTAGGCGTAGATCCGGCCGTCCTTGAGCGGGTGCGTGCCCCAGATGCGGCCCCGGCCCCAGGTCTCGTGGGAGGCGAATGCCACGCCGGGGAGGGGGATCACCATCCGCCAGGTGGTGAAGCCGGAGTAGACCGGGCCCGGGTGGTCCGGGAAGAGCGCGCGGCGTACGACGGAGTGGATGCCGTCGGCCGCGACGACCAGGTCGGCCTCCAGTTCGCCCCGTGGGGTGCGGACCGTGGCCGGACGGTCGCGGTCACCGGGGTCGGCGACCCTCGCGTCGGCGGCCGTGCGGATCGCGTCCGGCGGCAGCAGCGCGGCGAGGCTCTCGATGAGCGTGGACCGGTGGAGCAGCACCAGCGGACCGCCGAAGCGCGCCGCGGCCGCCTCGGCACTGGAGCGGGAGAGCCAGCGCCCGCCGGGGGTGCGCAGTCCTCCGTCGCCCTGCCAGGCGGCGAGGTCGCGGATCTCGTCTCCGAGGCCGATCACGTCCAGGGCGCGCAGGGCGTTGGGCGACAGCGAGATGGCCGCGCCGATCGGGCGGAGCGAGGGGGCCCGTTCCAGGACGGTGACCCGCAGGCCGCTCTGGTGCAGGGCGGCCGCCGCGGTCAGGCCGCCGATGCCGCCGCCGATCACGACGGCGCTCCTCGTGCGTGTCATGGCTCTCCTCGGCACTCTTTGGACGCGCGGATCACTACAGATGTAGTAACACCTGTCGCCGACTGTACTACAGCCGTAGTGAGGCGGGTAGGTTGATCTCCATGCCCGCACACACCGCACACCCCGGCCCCTCGGCGGGCGCTTCCCGCGCCGACCTGGTCGCCGACGCGGCTCTGGCCCTGCTCGCCGACCGCGGGATGCGCGGGCTCACGCACCGGGCGGTCGACGAGACGGCGGGGCTCCCCCAGGGCTCCACCTCCAACGTCGCGCGGACCCGGCAGGCGCTGCTGGAGCTGGCGGTGCGGCGGCTGGCCGACCGTGAGGCCCGGGTGCTGGCGCTGCACGAGATGCCCGACCCGCGCGCCGGCCTGGACGCCCTGGTGGACGCCCTGGCGCTGGCGACGCACCGGGCGCTGACCCGTAACCGCGCGCTGACGCTGGCCCGGTACGAACTGGCGCTGGAGGCCACCCGGCGCCCGGAGCTGCGGGCGCACTTCGACGCCGCGGGCGCCCGTTTCCGGGAGCAACTGGGCGCACTCGTCACCGCGATGGGCTCGGCCGACCCGGCCCGGCACGTCCTGACGCTGGTCGCCTGGGCGGACGGCCTGATGTTCAGTTGCGTGGCCGGGACCTTCCACGCCGAGGTGCCGGGCCTCCAGGAGGTGCGGTCGGGGCTGCGGGAGCTCCTCGCGGGCATGCTGGGCGGCGTGCCGGACCGCTGAAAACTCCTGGTGGGACCCGCCGTTCTGAGCGAGGATGCCGACATGACGACCGAACGCCACGAACCCGCCGTCGACGCCGACGAACGCACCATGCTGGAGGGCTGGCTCGAATACCACCGGCGGACCCTCGCCTGGAAGTGCGAGGGACTCACCGACGAGCAGTTGCGGACGGCCGCCGTCGCACCGTCGGCCTTGTCCCTGACGGGACTCGTCCGGCACATGGCGGAGGTGGAGCGCAGCTGGTACCGCAGGGTGCTGGCGGCGGAGGACGCGGGCCCGATCTACTACTCCGACGAGGATCCGGACGGCGAGTTCCGGCTCACCGAGGCGGACACCTTCGCCGAGGCCCACGCCACCTGGCAGGCCGAGATCGAGGCGGCCCGCCGCAACGCGGCCGGTGTCCCCCTGGACGAGCCGACCCGGGGCAAGCATCTGCGCACCGGCGAGCGCTACACCCTGCGCTGGATCCACACCCACATGATCGAGGAGTACGCGCGGCACAACGGGCACGCGGACCTGATCCGCGAACGCCTGGACGGCGCCACGGGCGACTGACGTCACCCCGGGTCGCCCACGCGACTCCGTACGGGGCCGGAGATCACCCGTGCGGGGCAACCTCCGCTTGTCCGGCGGCGGTCGTGACGCCCGAACCAGCAGAGTGGCGCGGGTGCATCGAACGACGACCACCGCAACGCTTCTCGTGACCGTGGCCGTGTCGGCCCTGACCGGCTGTACGACGGTCCGGGGCCCGGCGGCGGCCGACCCGTCGGCGGTCGGCGCCCGCTCGTCCGCGCCACGCCCGGACGGCGCGGCCGAGCCGCGGGTGGTGCAGGCCCCGGCCCGGGAGGCGCTGGAGATGATCGGTCCCTCCCCCTCCCCAAAGCGCGCCACCGGAGAACCCCGCCGCACGAAGGCCCCGGCGCCCCCGGCCGCGCGGCACCGGCTCCCGGCCGCCGGTGCCACCGAACAGCGGCCCGCCGCTCCGGCGGCTCCTGAGCACACCCGTTCGCCCGCGCCGCACCGGCCCCGGGTGCCCGAACTGCCCGGCGGGTCCGGCGAAGGCACCGGCGGGAAGGCGGACGTGTGCTCCCTCGGCAAGCAGTACGGCGGCTGGCGGCCGGGCAGCCCCGAGGCCCGCATCTGCGAGCAGGCGTACGGCCGCTGAACCTGGCCATGCCACGACCACGGACAGGGCCGGGCCGTGTTTAGGGCCGCTGCCGCGGCGGTCGGCCCCGTCCCTCGGGACCATCGGGACGGCCGGGTCCGTCGGCACTCCGGCCGGTGCCGTCCAGGCGCAGCTCCAGCCGGTCGATCGAGGCGCGTACGCCCTCTCCGTAGCGATCGGGGGCAAGGGTCTCGGCGGCGGCGCGGGCGTGCCTCAGGTGCAGCCGGGCCGCCTCGCGGTGACCGAGCCGGTCGTAGTCGGCGGCCAGGCTCAGGTGGAGCGAGGGGTAGAGGGCGCGGGCGGCGGGCGTGCCCTCCTGCCGGTCGGCGGGCAGGTCCCCCGTCAGTTCCTCGGCGGCCGACAACGCCCGCAGGTCCCAGGCCAGTTTCTCCTGCGGGTCGTCCTGGGTGTCGGCCAGGTAGTGGGCCAGCGTGCAGCGGTGCAGGGCGTGGCCGTGCTCGCCGATCTCCGCCCACAGGGCGAGGAAGCGGTGCCGGGCCTCCTCGCGGTCGCCCGCGTGATGCAGCATGGCGACCTGGCCGATCCGCGTCGGCACGGCATCCGGCGCCGCCTGCTCCTGTCCCTTCGCCACCGCGTCCTCCGTGCCCCTCGTCGGCTGTCCCGACGACGCTAACCGCACGCGCCCGCTTTCCCGGTCAGGCGGCACCGGGGTGTGCGCGGGCCGGCCGGTGGCGGACCGGCCCGAGCGTCGGGGCCCGGCTCAGCCCAGGTTCGGAATGGTCCAGTCGATCGGCTCGTGGCCCTGCCCGGCGACCGCCTCGTTGATCTGCGTGAAGGGGCGGGAGCCGAAGAACTTCTTCGCGGACAGCGGCGAGGGGTGCGCCCCCTTGACCACGACGTGCCGCGCCTCGTCGATCAGTGGCAGCTTCTTCTGTGCGTAGTTGCCCCACAGCACGAAGACCGCGGGGTCGGTCCGGGCGGCCACCGCGCGGATCACCGCGTCCGTGAACAGCTCCCAGCCGCGGGACTTGTGCGAGTTCGCCTCGCCGGCCCGGACCGTGAGCACCGCGTTGAGCAGCAGGACGCCCTGCTCCGCCCACGGCATCAGATAGCCGTTGTCCGGGATCGGGGTGTCCAGCTCCGCGTGCATCTCCTTGTAGATGTTCCGCAGGGACGGCGGGACCTTCACCCCCGGCCGGACCGAGAAGCACAGCCCGTGGCCCTGGCCCTCGCCGTGGTACGGGTCCTGGCCGAGGACCAGCACCTTCACCCGGTCGAACGGCGTGGCCTCCAGCGCGGCGAAGACCTCCTCGCGCGGCGGGTAGACGGGGCCGTTCGCCCGCTCCTCCTCGACGAACTCCATCAGCTCCTTGAAGTAGGGCTGCTGCAGCTCGCCGCCCAGCACCTCGCGCCAGGACTCGGGCAGCATGGCGATGTCGGTCACGTCAACTTCCTTACGCTGTGCGGTGGCTTCCACTGCCCAAGAACCTACCGCCGACCACTGACAACGGGCGCGGCTACCAGCTCGTCTTCCGCTGGAGCTGCCACATCATCATGATCGTGGACGGGTCCAGGGCCTGCTCCGCGCCCGAGATGTCCGTGCTGGCGGCCACGTACTGCTTGCCCTGCCACAGCGGCAGCAGCCGCGCGTCGTTCACCATGATCTGCTGCGCCTGCTCGAACTCCCGCTCCACGTTGGCGCGGTCGCTCTCCCGGCGGGAGCGCGGCAGCAGGTCGCCGGTGATCTTCGGGGTGAGGTACGGCGTGCCGAGCGCGTTCTGCTCCCCGACGAAGGGCGCGATGAAGTTCTCCGCGTCCGGGAAGTCCGGGGACCAGCCACGTCCGAACACCGGGTACTCGCCCTTCTGGTATCCGGCGACGTAGGTCTTCCAGGGGCGGCTCTTGAGGGTGACCTTGAACAGGCCGGAGGCGTCGAGCTGCCGCTTGATCTCCTCGAACTCCTTGGCCGTCTCGGAGCCGTAGCGGTCCGTGGTGTACCAGAGGGTGAGCGGGACCGGCTCGGTGATGTCGGCGTCCCGGAGGATCTCGCGGGCCTTGGACACGCTCGGGTCGCCGTAGTCGTCGAAGAAGCCCGTGGTGTGGCCGGTGAGTCCCTTGGGGACCATCGAGTACAGCGGGTCGACGGTGTCCTGGTAGATCTTGTGGGCGATCACCGTCCGGTCGATCACCTGGGCGACGGCCTGGCGCACTTCCCTGCGCCCCGCCCACGGGTCCTCGGGGTTGAAGACGAGGTAGCTGATCTCCGTACCGGTGCCCTCGACCAGCTGGAGGCCCTCCTCCTTGCCCTCCTTGCCCTGGAGGGTGATGACGTCGTCGGCCGCGAGGCCTCGGTAGGTGACCTGGATGTCTCCGTCGCGCAGCGCCTTCACCATGCCGGCGGAGTCCTTGAAGTAGCGGACGGTCACGGCCTTGTTCTGTCGTTCGGCGAAGCCCTTGTAGTGGTCGTTGCGCACGAGTTCGGCCCGTTCGCCGTCCTCGTACGACTTGAGCGTGTACGGGCCCGAGCCCACGACGCCGCTGCCTTCCCGCAGGGCGTCCGCGGGGTAGTCGCCGGGGGCGACGATCGACATGGCGGGCGTGGCGAGCACGAACGGGAAGGTGGCGTCGGGCTTGTTGAGGTGGAAGACGACCTCGCGTTCGCTCGGCGCCTGGACCCGTTCGAGGCTGCCGAGCAGGCCGGCCGGTCCACCGTTGACGTCGATGTCCTTGATCCGGTCGATCGAGTACTTGACGGCCTGGGCGTCGAGGGGGTCGCCGTTGGAGAAGGTCAGGCCCTCGCGCAGCTCGCAGCGGTACACCCGGTTCGTGGTGTCGGCGAACGCGCACTGCTCGGCGGCGTCGGGCTGCGGCGCGGTGGCGCCGCTCGGGTAACTGAGCAGCGTCTGGTAGATGTTCCGGAACAGCTCCCAGGAGCCGTCCCAGGAAGCGGCCGGATCGAGGGTGCTGGGGGCGCTGGTCGTCCCGACGACGATCGGCTCCTCGTCCTGCGGACCGTCCGAGGACAGGATGCCGCATCCGGTGACCAGTGACGATATGGACACGATGGCCGCGACCCGCCGCAGGCCCCGCTTCCGGTTGAACACGCGCACGCTCCTCGATCCGCCGTACCAAGGTCGGCAGACCATACCGCAGCGCCACGCCCCCTGAACCCCCTTCTGAACAGGGGTTTTGATCATTTGGCGATGACTACGTTGTCATCGTGCACCGGGTTCCGATACGCGGACACGGGCGCCGTTCTCGTCAACGGCGCCCGTGTCCGGGATCGATCTTGCGGGGTCCTCGTGGGCGATATCAGGCCACGCCGGCGTTCAGGAAGATGCCGCCGTCGACGACGAGCGTCTGACCCGTGACCCAGGCGGACTGCTCCGAGGTGAGGAACTCGGCGGCGCCCCCGATGTCGGAGGGCACGCCGAGCCGGCCCAGCGGGTAGCCCGAGGCGGCCTCCTCCTCGCGCCCCTCGTACAGGGCGGCGGCGAACTTGGTCTTCACGACCGCCGGGGCGATCGCGTTGACCCGCACCCTGGGCGCGAACTCGTGCGCCAGCTGCGCGGTGAGGTTGATCAGCGCGGCCTTGCTCACGCCGTACGCGGCGATGAAGGGCGAGGGCGAAAGGCCCGCGACGGAGGCGATGTTGACGATCGCGCCGCCGTTGTCCTTCTGCCAGGCGTGCCAGGTGCGCTGGGCGAAGCCGAGCGCGGAGATCACGTTGGTCTCGAAGACCTTGCGCGCCACGTTCAGGTCGAGGTCGGCGATCGGGCCGAACACCGGGTTGGTACCGGCGTTGTTGACCAGGAAGTCGACGCGGCCGAAGGCCTCCATCACGCGCTCGACGGCGACGGCCTGGTGGGCCTCGTCGTGCGCCTTGCCGGCGACGCCGATGACCCGGTCGGAGCCGAGCCGGTCGACGGCTTCCTTCAGCGCGTCCTCGTTGCGGCCGGTGATGCAGACCCGGTCGCCGCGCGCGACGAGCGCCTCGGCGACGCCGTAGCCGATGCCGCGGCTCGCGCCGGTGACGAGGGCGACCTTGCCGGAGGGCTCGGGCAGTTCAGTCATGTCAGTGTTCCCAACCGTTCCTGGTCTCCGTGTTCCGTTTTCCCTAGTCGAGCGGTCCGCCGGCCACGTACAGGACCTGGCCGGAGACGAAACCGGCGGCCTCGCCGGTGAAGAAGGCGATGGCGTTGGCGATGTCGTCGGGCTCGCCCACGCGCGCGACCGGGATCTGGGTGGCGGCGGCGGCCTTGAAGTCGTCGAAGCCCATGCCGACGCGGTCGGCGGTGGCCTTCGTCATCTCGGTGGCGATGAAGCCGGGGGCGACGGCGTTCGCGGTGACGCCGAACTTGCCCAGTTCCTTGGCGAGGGTCTTGGTGAAGCCCTGGAGACCGGCCTTGGCGGCGGAGTAGTTGACCTGGCCGCGGTTGCCGAGGGCGGAGGAGGAGGACAGGTTGACGACGCGGCCGAACTTGGCGTCCACCATGTGCTTCTGGCAGGCCTTCGTCATCAGGAAGGCGCCGCGCAGGTGCACGTTCATGACGGTGTCCCAGTCGGAGACGCTCATCTTGAACAGGAGGTTGTCGCGCAGCACGCCCGCGTTGTTGACGAGGATCGTCGGCGCGCCCAGCTCCTCGGCGATCCGCGCGACGGCCGCCTCGACCTGCGCCTCGTCGGAGACGTCGCAGCCGACCGCGATCGCCCTGCCACCGGCCGCGGTGATCTTCTCGACGGTGTCCTTGCAGGCGGCCTCGTCGAGGTCGATGACGGCGACGGCGCGGCCCTCGGCGGCCAGTCGTACGGCGGTGGCGGCACCGATGCCGCGCGCGGCTCCGGTGACTACGGCGACCCGCTGCTCAGTGGTGGACATTCGCTGCTTCTCCTCGTCCTGGGGATGCGGCCCGTGCGGAGCGTGCGCCCTGGGTGAGCGACCGCTTAGTACCTTCCGCAGACGTGACGCTAGAAGCCCTGGCACCCGGTGTCAACGGGACACCGGGCCGGTGTGATCCATTACCTGGTCCCCGCCCTGCGCCCTTCCCCCTCGGTCGCCCGATCGGCCCAGCGCTGCGGGCCGCCCGGCCGCCCGGCCCCTAGCGTCGAAGCGCGAGCCACCCGTGGCCGGAAAGGAGGCGTCCATGCGCCGTCGAACCGGTGCAGCAGGCATAGCAGTCGCGATCGCCGCGATCGTGCCGCTGGCCGACCCCGCACCCGCCCAGGACCTCACCGCGAGCCTGGAGCCGGACTGCCGGAGCTTCACCTACCAGGAAGCGGTACCGATCGGGCTGGAGGAGGATCCGGGCAGCCCGGACCCGCTGTGCCCGGACGCAGGGTACGAAGACCCGTCCGCCGAGGCCCCGCTGGACGAGGGCCGGACCGACGACGGCCGGCTCGACCCGGGCGGAGCCGACGACGGGCGCCTCGACGGAGGTCTGCCCGACGGAGGTCTGCCCGACGGAAGCGGGCCGGGTCAGGTCCGGCCGGACGAGAACGGCCCCGACGGAGGCGGACCGGGCCAGAACCGGCCCGACGAGGGCCGCCTCGACGAGGGCCAGCCGGACCAGGACCGGCCCGGTCAGTCCCACTCCGCCGGCCAGGGTCCCTTCGACCAGGGCGGGATCCGTGAGGTCCGGGAGGCGGACGACGGCGCGGGCGGCGCGGCCCGTCCGGGCCGTGAGCAGCTCCCGACGATCTCCGCCACCTCCATGCCGCGTCCGGCCACCACGGCCCCGGCCCCGGTCGTCACCACACCGGCGCCCGTGGCCTCCCCCGCCGTGACGCCGACGCTCGGCACACAGGGCGGCCTGGGCGGCGCCTCGGGCACCGGTCCCAGCGACTGGGACATCGGCATCGGCCTGAGCTTCGTCACCGGCGCCGCGCTCGCGACGGGCTACGTGATCAGGCGCCGCCGACGCGTCTGACGCACGGCCCGGGCGGCGCGTGCCGATCGTCCGGGCGGGCCCCGCCCCTACCGCACCAGCAACTCGAGCAGCCGTTCCGTCTCGGCCGCCGGGTCGGCCGTGAGGCCGGTGTGGACGGGGCCCGGCTGGACGACGGTCGAACGGGGCGCGATCAGCCAGCGGAACCGGCGGCCGGGATCGTCCTCGGCCGCCTGTCCCGCCGCGTCCCCTCCGGCGCACACGCCCTCCACGGCACGCAGCGCCGCGCGCACCCCGGGCAGGTCCACCCGCGGGTCCAGGGCCAGCAGCCGGTCCTCGTCGAGGTGGGTGCGGGCACCGACGTAGGACTTGGCACGGCAGTAGACGAGTACGCCGGCGTTGACGCACTCCCCGCGCTCGACGCGCGGCACTACGCGCAGCAGCGCGTACTCGAAGACGTGGCGGTCGCTCACCGCACCCCCTTGACGCGTTCGTGGATGGTGGCGGCCCGCGCGAGCAGCGGCCCGGCGTAGGCGCGGCGCAGGTCGTCGGGTGTGGCGAAGCCGGGTTCGTCCCGCAGCCAGACGTCCGGGATCTCGGCGGTGACCTCGGCGAGGAGTTCCTCGGTGACCAGCGGTGCGAGCGCGGCCGCGGCCGAGCGGACGTCCGGCGCGAAGCGGGCGAGGGCGTGGTCGGCGGCGTCGTAGGGGCGGGCGGCGGAGGCCTCGGCGCCGGGCCAGTTGTGGTGCCAGATCATGGTGGCGCCGTGGTCGATGAGCCAGGTCTCGCCGCGCAGGCGCAGCAGGTTGGGGTTGCGCCAGGAGCGGTCGACGTTGTTGACCAGCGCGTCGAACCAGACGATCCGTCCGGCCTCCTCGGCGCTCACCTCGAAGGCGAGCGGGTCGAACCCGAGCGCCCCGGAGAGGAACTCCATGCCGAGGTTGGTGCCCCCGCTCGACTTGAGCAGTTCCTGCACCTGCTGGTCCGGCTCGCCGAGCCCGAGCACCGGGTCGACGTCGACGGTCACCAGCCGGGGCACCCGGAAGCCCAGCCGGCGGGCGAGTTCGCCGCAGACCACCTCGGCGACGAGCGTCTTGCGGCCCTGCCCCGCGCCGGTGAACTTCAGGACGTACGTGCCGAGGTCGTCGGCCTCGACGAGTCCCGGCAGCGAGCCGCCCTCACGCAACGGCGTGATGTAGCGGGTCGCGAGGACCTCTCTCAACACTTGTGCCGGCCACCCGTCTCTTCAGCCCTGCCCGTCCCCGCGGGGAGGCTTCCCCCGGACCTGGAGTGAGCATAGTGACCGCGGGTGACCGTCGGCGAGACCGGCCCGGGCCCACGCCCCGCGGAGGGCTTTTCTTACGTATCCGTAGCGCCCGGGTCCGTATGTACGCGCGGTGGCCGCGGTCCCTAGGTTGCCGTCATCGGCCGGCCGCGCCTTGGCGCGTGCCCCCTCCCCGCCGCTCTCGCACCAGGAGCCTGCCTTGGCCAACTCGGTCTTCCATCCGTGTCCCACGGCGTCGCGGACGGCGTCCTTCCGCCTTCCCGCCGTGCCCTCGGCCGTCCGCGAGGGCCGCCGCCGTGTCCGTACGACGCTGCTCGGCTGGGGCCTAGGCCTGGACGAGGACTCCGCCTGGTCACTCACCGTGGTCTGCGGCGAGCTGCTCGTCCGCGCGGTACGGCGGGCGGCCCAGGGTCCGGCCGGGCGGCTCGCGGTGGGCGTCGACATGGAGGGCGACCAGCTCATCGTCGACGTGCTCGAAGTACTCGACGGCACCCCGCCCTCGGCCCGCGTGCGGGCCGATCCTCCCGACGCCCATGACGAGGACGGCTGGGCCCTCGCGCTCGTCGGCGCCCACTGCACGGCGCACGGCACCGAGCACACTCCGGCGGGCCCCCGCAGCTGGGCCGTCGTCACGCTGCCCGCCGGGGCGTTCCCGGGCCGCCCGTCGGACGGGGAACGCCTGGGCAGCACGCGCTGGGTCGTGGAGCCCGCGGGGGCCGCCCTTGCCCGGACGGGAAGCCGCGTGCTGAGGATGGGGCAGGAGAACGCCCCGTTCGCCCGGGACGCCCGCCCGGCGGCGGGGCGGCGCGTCCGCGGCTAGGGGGTGTCGTTTGGATCAGGCCGGCCGCGGCCTACGGTGCCTTGTGGCCGACCCGAGCGGGGGCGATGGGGGCCCCTCCCGCGCGAGCGAAGCCGAGCGTGGGGGAGCGTGCAGCTGCAAGGCGGAGGAGGGCGACAGGGTGGAGCCCTGGCAACCGACGACAACGCCGCAGATGTGCGTGCCAGGGCCCGCGACCCCGGCAAGATCCAAACGACACCCCCTAGCGGTCCGACGGAAAGCGGTGGTCGACGACATGGCCGGTGTGCAACGGTCCCCCTGGCTGGCTCCCCTGCGTCTGGCACTCGGAGGTAGCGGCTCGGTCCTCGTCCTCGTGGAGGGCCCCGCGGGCCTGGGCAAGAGTCGTGCGCTGCACCGACTGAGCGGCCTGCCGGAGGCGGCCGGTGCCCGTCGGGTCCGGTGGCGGTGCGGTGCGGCGCAGGAGCGGCCGGAGACGGGCGGGGGCCCCGCCCTTCTGCTGGTGGACGACGTGCACCGGGCGGCACCGGAGGAGAAGGAGTGGCTGCGCGAGGTCCTGGAGCGGCCGTGGGAGGGGCTGGCGGCCGTGGTCGCCTACCGTCCCGAGGAGTTGGGCGCCTGCGGTCTGCCGCTGGGCGCCCCGGCCGTCTCCTATCCTCCCGCTCTCGCGGTCTTCCGGCACCGGCTGCGCGCCTGGAGCGTGGACCGGGTGCGCCGGGCCGCCTCGGAGGTCCTGGGCGAACGGGCGACGCCCGAGGCGGTCGCCCGGCTGCACGCGTGCTCCGGCGGGGTGCCGCAGGTGGTGGCCGACCTGCTCGGCGCGCTGCGCGCGGACCCGGGTTCCCGGTGCACGGCCGCCGACGTGGACGCGGCCGGCGTTCCGGTGCGGCTGGCCGAACTGGTGCTGAGCCGTACGGACGCGCTGGCCCCCGCGGACCGGCCCGTCGTGTGGGCGGCCGCGGTGCTGGGTGAACCGGCCGGCCGGGACGAACTGCTGTCCGTGGCGGGGACGGACCCGGGGCACGGCCGTGAGGCGCTGCTCGCGGCCCTGGCCGGCGCGGCGCTGTCGGAGGTGTCGCAGGGACGCTACGGCTTCTCCGTGCCGCTCGCCGCGACCGCCGTGCGCGAGCGGGTGCCCGGGCCGGTGCGTGAGGAGTTGCACGGGCGGGCGGCGCGGGTGCTCGCCCGCCGCAGGCCGGTGCCGTGGGCGGAGGTGGCCCGGCACCGCGGGTCCGCCGGCCGGCGCAAGGGCTGGCTGAAGGCGGTGGAGAAGGCCGCGCTGGCCGCGGTGGCGGAGGGACACCACGAGGAGGCGATCGGGCTCCTGGAACGGACGCTGGCGGTGCCTGAGGTCCCGGCGCGGTTCCGGTCCCGGCTGGCCCCGCTGCTGGCCCGCAGCGCCGTCGTCGGGCTGCGCTCCGACCGGACGGTGGAGGTGCTCACCCAGGCCGTCCGCGATCCCGGTCTGCCGGTGGACGTCCGCGGGCAACTGCGGCTGGACCTGGGCCTGATGCTGGCGAACCAGGTCGGGGACCTCGCCGCCGGGATGCGCGAGCTGGAGTCGGCGGTCGAGGAGCTGGGCGAGGTGCGTCCGGCGCTCAGCTCCCGGGCGATGGTGGCGCTGGCCATGCCGGAGTGGCCGACGGGGACGCTGGCGGGGCACCGGGAGTGGCTGCGCCGGGCCGCCGGGCTCGCCCACGCCGGTGACAACGAGGTCGCGCGGGCCGCCGTCGCCGCCAACCACGCCTCGTTGGCCGTGGCCTGCGGTGACCCGCGGGCCCGTGAGCTGGTGGCGGCCCTGCCCGTCGACGGTCCGCCGGCCGGCTGCCGGGAGCACGCGGCGCGGGGCCTGTGCAACGCCGCGGACGCCGCGCTGTGGCGGGGGTCGTACCGGTGGGGCGAGGAACTGCTGTCGGAGGGACTCGACCTCTCGGCCCGTATCGGTGCCTCGTACACCGAGCAGACGGCGCAGGGCACCCGCCTGCTGCTGGACTGGTGGTCCGGGCGGTGGGCAGGGCTGGGTGAGCGGTGCGAGCGGTTCGTCGCCGACACCGCCGACATGCCCGTGGTGGCGGCGGACGCCCATCTGGTGCGGGGCATGCTGGCCTTCGCCCAGGGGGACTGGACCGAGGCCGTGCACTGGCTGACCGCGCTCGGGGCACCGGCGCCGGAGTGCACGCGGATGCCGCTGGCCGCGGCCACGGCGGGGGCGCTGATCCGTCTCGCCCTGGTCCGCGGCGACCCGTCGGGCGCGGCGGACCAGGCCGGGGCGGCCTGGACGGCCGTGGCGGAGAAGGGCATCTGGGCGTGGGCCGCGGAGCTGGCCCCCTGGGCGGTGGAGGCGGTGGCCCGGGCGGGGGACGTGGCCGCCGCCCGCCGGATGACCGCGGAGTTCGTCCAGGGACTTCAGGGGCAGGAAGCGCCGTCCGCCCGGGCCGCCGTCGTGTGGAGCCGGGCCGCGCTGGAGGAGTGCGAGGGCCGCCACCGGGAGGCGGCCGGGTCGTACCGGAGGGCCGCGGCGGCCTACCGGGAGCTGCCCCGTCCCTACGCCTGGGCCCTGACGACGGAGGGTGCGGCACGCTGCTCACTCACCGGCGGCCACCCGGTCGACGGCGCGGAGTCCTGCGGTGCGGCCGGCGGGGCGGCCGGGGACCGTTCGGACAGTGCCGCAGGTGCGGCCGGCGGGCGGGCCGAGGCCGTCGCGTCGTTGCGGCGCTGTGTCGAGGAGTACACGGAACTCGGCGCGGTCTACGACGCCGCCCGGGCCCGTACCCTGCTGCGCTCCCACCAGCCCCCGCAGGCCCGCCGCCCGGGCCGTCCCGCGTTCGACGACCGGCTCTCCCCCAGGGAGCGGGAGGTCGCGGAGCTCGCGGCCCGCGGCCTGATGAACCGCGAGATCGCGGTGGTGCTGCACCTCTCGCCGCGGACGGTGGAACAGCACGTCGCCCGTGCCATACGGAAGACCGGCGCCCTCTCCCGCCGCGACCTCCTGCGCGCGGAGAACAACGCCGGTCCTCCTTGAGACCCTCGAGGTCGTCGAGGTCCTCGAGGTCTGGGAGTCCGTCCGCGGGCTCAGCCCGCGAAGCGGGCCATCCAGGCCTCGACCTCGTCGGCGCTGCGGGGCAGGCCCGCGGACAGGTTCTCGTGACCGTCCTCGGTGACGACCAGGTCGTCCTCGATCCGTACGCCGATGCCGCGCCACTCCTCGGGCACGGTCAGGTCGTCCGCCTGGAAGTACAGGCCCGGTTCGACGGTCAGGCACATGCCCGGCTCCAGCACGCCCTCGACGTACTCCTCCGTGCGGGCCCGCGCGCAGTCGTGGACGTCCAGGCCCAGCATGTGACCGGTGCCGGCCATGGTGAAGCGGCGCTGCAGACCCAGCTCGTAGGCCCGCTCGGCGGGGCCCTCGATGAAGCCCCACTCCACCAGCCGCGCCGCCAGGTGGCGCTGGGCGGCCTCGTGGAAGTCGCGGTACGCGGCGCCCGGTTTGACCGTGGCGATCCCGGCCTCCTGGGCCTCGTACACCGCGTCGTAGACCTCGCGCTGGAGCGGCGTGAAGGTGCCGCTGATCGGCAGGGTGCGGGTGACGTCGGCGGTGTAGAGGGAGCGCGTCTCCACACCGGCGTCCAGGAGCAGCAGGTCCCCGGGGCGGACGGGGCCGTCGTTGTCCGTCCAGTGCATGATCGTGGCGTGCTCGCCGGCGGCGCAGATGGTGCCGTAGCCCACCGCGTTGCCCTCCAGGCGTGCCCGGCGGAAGAAGGTGCCCTCCAGCCACCGCTCCGACGAGGCGACGGCCCGGGACAACTCGCCCACGACGTCGGTGAAGCCGCGCACCGTGGAGTCCACCGCCTTGCGCAGCTCCCCGAGTTCCCAGGCGTCCTTGACCAGGCGCAGGTCGCTCAGCGCGTCCTCCAGCTCGGCGTCGCGCTCCTCGTCGGTGGTGACGGCCGCCTCCAGGGCGGGGTCGACCCCGCGCACGATCCGGGTGCGCACCTCGCTGGCGGCGGCCAGGTCGGCGGCCGCGGTGCGCACGTCGCGGCACGGCAGGCCGAGCACCCGCTCCGACTCGGCCAGCGAGCGGCGCCGGCCGGTCCACAGTTCGGCGTGGGCGCCGGTCCAGAACTCGTCGTCGTCACGGCTGTCCCGGGGCAGTTGGTAGCAGTAGGCGTCGTGGCCGCCCTCCGCGCGGGGTTCGAGCACCAGGGCTCCGTCCCGGGCCTGGTCCCCGGTCATGTGCACGTAGCCGGAGTACGGCCGGAAGGGGTAGGTGTCGTCGTTCGAGCGGACCTTGAGGTTGCCCGAGGGGACCACCAGCCGTTCGCCGGGGAACCGAGCGGAGAGCGCGGTACGGCGCAGGGCCGCGTACGGGGCCTGTTCGGCGGGCGGGAGGTCGTGCCGCTCCGTGTCCGCCCAGCCCGTGCGCATCAGGGCGGACAGCTCCGCCGAGAGCGTGGGGTACAGGCTGTTCTTCCGACGGTTCGCCACGTCGTGCACCTTCCTTCGCTGGTTCTTCCGCCCGGACGGTACCGCCTGGTGGCGGGCTGCGGGGCTCAAAAGTGCCAGTGGCACTGATCGGCCACGAGGGACCGGTCGGGCCGATAATCGCCTCATGGCGAACGAGAAGCTCGGCGAGTCCCTCCGCGTACTGGGGCTCGACCCCACGGCCTGCCGGGTCTACCTGGCCCTGCTGGAGCTGTCCCCCGCCCCGCTGGAGGCGATCGGCGCGGCGACCGGCCTGAGCGGGGCCCGGCTCACCGCCGCGTACGCCACGCTGGCGGACACCGGGCTGGCCAGTGCCGCGGCCGGGGGCGCCGACGTCGTGGCGCCGGTGCCGCCAGCGGCGGGCCTGGAGGTGCTCGCGCGGCACCGGGCGGCCGAGCTGGAGGAGTCGCGCATCGCCGTCGGGGGTGCGTTCGAGTCGTTCCGTCGTCGGCGCCTCGCCGACTGCAACGACGGCCTCGTCGAGGTCGTCACCGGGGAGGACGTCGGTCCGCGGATGCGTCACGCGTGGACCAGTGCCCGGGAACAGATCCGGCAGTTCGAGTCCCCGCCCTACGTCCACCTGGCGGGCGCGACGGACGACGCGCTCGCGACGCTGGCCCGCGGGGTGACCCAGCGGGTCGTCTACGCGCGCGAGGCGCTGGAGCGGCCCGGACAGCTCGAGAACGTCGTCGAACCCTGTATCGAGGCGGGTGAGCAGGCCAGGGTGCTGCCGTCGGTGCCGGTCAAGCTGCTGATCATCGACGAGGCGTTCGCGCTGGTGTCGTTGTCGATCAAGGACGCGGACGTGCACAACACCATGCTGGTGGTCCAGCCCTGCGGTCTGCTCTCCGCGCTGGCGGCGCTGTTCGAGCAGACCTGGCGCGACGCCGTCCCGCTGCACGGTGTCGCGGCCCGCCCGGCCGGGCTCGCGCCGGCCGACCGGCGCCTGCTGCGGCTGCTGGCCGCCGGTGCGACCGACGAGGTCGCCGCCCGCGAGCTGGGCATCAGCCGGCGCACGCTGTTCCGGCGTCTCCAGATCCTCATGGCCCGCCTCGGTGCCGCGAACCGCTTCCAGTTGGCCCTTCAGGCCCAGCGCGCGGGCTGGCTGTGAACCCGCCACGGCCGTGACCCCCGCCCGGTCCCGGACGGGGGTCCTCGACGCGGTCGTCAGCACATCTGCGTCTTCATGACGTCATAGGGACTGTTCCAGCTCGCGCAGCCCACGGCACTGTGGTCGTACCAGTTGTGTCCGAACTCGTGCGCGGAGAGCAGGGCGAAGTCGCGCACCATGGTGGACAGGGCGATGCGGCCGCCGTAGTTCCAGTTGCAGCCGACGGCGTTGGATATGCCGCAGCCCGCCACATAGCCGTTGGTGCAGGAGACGGGGGTGCCGCTGGACGCGGTGCGGACGCCGCCTCCCCAGTAGTCGGCGCCGGCGACGATCGCGTTCTCGTAGCCCCGGCACGAGGCGGTGATGTGGTAGTACCAGCTCGCCTGTGGGACGCCCGCGGACTGCTTCGGCGGGGACTGGTCCGCCGGCCGCGCCGTCGCCGAGGACCCGGCCCGGTCGCCGGTGAGCGGGACGCCCTCGGTCGCGGCGGTGGCCTCGGCCGACGCGGCGGGCGGGCCGGGGACGGGGGCCGCCGTCTCGGCCGCCTCGGCGGTGAAGGGCAGGGCCGCCAGCAGGAGGGAGGCCAGGAGCGCTCCGGCTCCCCGCTTGAGCACGGACATGTCGTGTCCTTTCGTGTGGGGGGGGTGGGAAAGGGGGGCGGCTCAGAACTGGAGCGACCAGGCGTCGACCTGGCCGGTGTCGTTGACCCAGTTGTCGCTCACCCGGAGCTTCCAGGTGCCGTTGGCGGGCCGGCCGGAGGCGTCGACCGCGAACGTGCCCCGGACGTCGTCGGTGCCGTCGTAGGCCGCGTAGTCCTTCAGCAGGAAGACGTCGCCGTCGGGGGCGACCAGCTCGACCCTGAGGTCGCCGCGGTAGGTGTGGCGGATGTCGACGGTGACGGAGAGGTCGGCGGGCGCGTTGCCGTCGACGCCGGTGACCGTGAGGGGGGACTCGACGGTGGCCCCGTCCCGGATCGGGTAGTCGTCGGTGTTCTCGAACCGCTGGCCGTCGGAGGGCGGCTGGGTGTCGTCACCGGTACCGGTGAACAGCAGGCGGTCGGGGGACCCGTTGCGGGGGTCGGTGACCTTGCCGGAGGTGGCGTCGGCGACGAGTCGGTCGCGTACCTGGGCGGGGGACCAGTCCGGGTGGGCCGACAGCAGCAGGGCGGCGGCACCGGCGACGTGCGGGGAGGCCATCGAGGTGCCGCTCTCGGTGCGGGAGGCGGAGTCGCCCGCGTTGGAGGCGGAGACGATGTCGTCGCCGGGGGCGAAGATGTCCAGGCAGGAGCCGTAGTTGGAGCCCTGCCCGTTGGACCAGCCGCTGGCGCGGGCGTCGCGGCTGTCGGTGGCGCCGACGGTGACGGCGGCCGGGGTGGAGGAGGGCGAGTACGAGCAGGCGTCGGCGTTGTTGTTGCCGGCCGCGACCACCCAGGTGACGCCCGAGGCGATGGAGGCGGCGACGGCGTCGTTGACGGACTGGGTCCGGCCGCCGCCGATGCTCATGTTGGCCACCGAGGGGCCGTCGGCGTTCCGGGTGACCCAGTCGATGCCCGCGAGGACCGGCGCCCAGGTGTTGCCCGAGGTGCCCTGGCAGTTGAGCACCCGCACGCTGACCAGCCGGACGTCCTTCGCGACGCCGTGGGAGGCGCCGCCGACGGTGCCGGCCACGTGGGTGCCGTGGCCCTGGCAGTCGGAGGCGTTGGAGTCGTCGTCGATGAAGTCGTAGCCGCTGACCGCGCGGCCGCCGAAGTCGTGGTGGCTGAGGCGGACTCCGGTGTCGACGACGTAGGCGGTGACGTCCGGAGCACCTCCGGGGTAGGCGTAGGAGCGGTCGACCGGCAGGTCGCGCTGGTCGATGCGGTCCAGGCCCCACGAGGGCGGGTTGGGCTGGGTGCCGACCGCGTAGGCCACGGCGTCGGCCTCGACGCGGGCGACCGACGGGTCGGCGGCGAGTTCCTCGGCCCGCTGCTCGGTCATCTTCACCGCGAAGCCGCGCAGAGCGGTGGTGTACGTGTATTGCAGGCTGCCTCCGTGGCGTTGGGCCAGCGCCTTGGCCGAGGCGGGTATGTCGGCTCTGGCGACGTTGTCCTCGAGGGTGACGATGTAGGAGCCCTCGACGGCTCCGGCGCGGTCGGCCCCGACGATGTGGCCCCGGTCGTCGGGCGGTACGGGGGCCGCCGCGCCGTTGGCGGCCGCGGCGCCTACGAGCAGGGCGGACGTGGCACCGGCGGCGAGCAGCCCCCGTATGGCACGGACGTCGAACTTCATGGGTTTCATGGGCATCTCCGTGGGGTGTCGTGCGCATGACAAGGCAGTGCAAGCCACCTTTCGCGTCGTCCACACCTCCCGGGGCGTGGAATCGGTGCGACGGTGTCTCGCGAAAGGGAACCTAGGCACCGGCCCGGCGCGCGCCTATCCGGGTCTCACCGGCACGGACACGCAAGTAATTGCGGCGCCCGGTACGACTCGGGGAGTTCCAGCCGAGTTGCCCGGCATCGGTCGGCGACGGACGGCTGCCGGCTCTGAACAACAAGCGCCGCGGGGCCGTACCTCTCGGCAGATCATCACGCATCCACCCCGGAAGGGACCCCAGCATGACCAGCGCATCGTTTCATCCCACAGCGGGACCGGCCCGTCGTACCGTCGTGGCGGCGGCCGGGGCGGCCGGGCTCACCGCCGTGCTGGCCGCCTGCTCAGGCTCGGACGACGACGCGTCCGGCGACAGCGGCACGGCTCCCTCCGGCAGCCCCTCCCAGGAGGCGGGCGGCAGCGGTTCGGGCGGCGGCGAGAACGCGGGGGCCGGGGCCGCCCTCGCGGCGACGGCCGACATCCCCGAGGGCGGCGGGAAGGTCTTCCCCGACCAGAAGGTGGTGGTGACCCAGCCCGCGGCGGGCGACTTCAAGGCCTTCTCCGCCACCTGCACCCACCAGGGTTGCGCCGTGAAGAGCGTGGCCGACGGGCTCATCAACTGCCCCTGCCACAACAGCAGCTTCTCGATCACCGACGGCAGTGTGCAGGGCGGTCCCGCGCCCAAGCCGCTGCCCGCCGTGCAGATCACGGTCAGCGGGGACTCGATCCGGCTGGCCGGATGACCGTGACGCAGCGCCGGGGGCGCCGGATCATGATGACGCCCGGCGAGCTGGAGGCGTTCCTCACCGCCCAGCGCACCTGCCGGGTCGCCACCGTCTCGGCGGACGGCGCCCCGCACGTGAGCACGCTGTGGTTCGTCTGGGACGGTGCCTCGATGTGGCTGTACTCGGTCGTGCGCAGCCGGCGCTGGACGGACCTGCGGCGCGATCCGCGGGTGGCGATCGTCGTCGACACCGGCGAGGAGTACGACGAGTTGCGGGGCGTGGAGCTGTCCGGCCGGGTGGCGTTCGTGGGCGAGGCGCCGCGCACCGGTGAGCTGTGCGCCGAACTCGACTTCCCGGAGACGCTGTTCGCCCGCAAGAACTTCGGCCTCCAGGAGATGCCGCACGACGGCAGGCACGCCTGGCTGCGGCTGACGCCGGAGAAGGTCGTCTCCTGGGACTTCCGCAAGCTGGCACCGGTGTAGCCCGGCGTCCCCGCGCGGTCGTCGCCCCGCCCGCCGTTCAGCCCTCCTCGCCCACCTCCCGCGCCGTCGCCCGCAGCGCGTCCACCGCCGCCCGGATCGACGGGCGGCGGTCGGCGTCCGCGCGCCAGACGACGTACACATGGCGGCGCACCCGCTGCTTCAGCGGCACGGTGACGACCGCGGCGGGCATCGGATGGCGGCCGAGCAGGGGTGCGATGCACACGCCGAGCCCGGCGGCGACCAGCCCGAGCTGGGTGTGCGTCTCGGCGGCGCGATGGCCGACGATCGGCTCGATGCCCTTCGAACGCAGCGTGAACATCAGCCACTCGTGGCAGAACTCGCCCTCGCCCCACGTGATCCACTCGTCCTCGGCGAACTCCGCGAGGTCCACCTCCTCCCGGCCGGCCAGCCGGTGGCCGACGGGCAGGGCGACATCGGCGGGGTCGTCCAGGAGCGGCGCCTTGACGAGTCCGTCGGGCAGCGGCATCGGCTTGTTGTACCAGTCGAGCACGACGGCCAGGTCCAGGTCGCCGCGCACCACGCCGTTGATGCCGCGCTCCGGCTCCAGCTCCGAGGAGCGGATGCGCAGTGCCGGGTGCTTGGTGCGCAGGGCGGCCAGCGCGGCGGGGAAGAGTCCGCGGGCGGCCGTCGGGAACGCCGACAGCCTCAGTTCGCCCGCCACCTGTCCGCGCTGCGCCTCCAGGTCGGCCTGGGCCAGCTCGACCTGGGAGAGGATACGGGCCGCGTGCTCGGCGAGCAGCCGCCCGGCGTCCGTGAGCCGTACGCCCCGCCCGTTCTTGGCGAGGAGCCGCTGACCGGCCTCCCGCTCCAGCTTGGCCATCTGCTGGGAGACGGCCGAGGTGGTGATGTGCAGTCCGGCCGCGGCACCGCTGACCGATCCGTGCCGGGCGAGGGCGTCGAGGGTCCGCAGGCGCTCCAGGTTCAACATGTAAGCAATACTACGAGGTACCCCGTGCGAAATATCGATTGTGCTACGAGGACGGCTGCCTCATCGTTGCCTGCATGAGCAGCAGCGTCCCGTCCCCCTCCGCCCCCTCCCCGGCCCGCCGCGTCCTCGACTGGCGGCTGCGCTTCGGGCTCCTCTCCCTCGTCTGGGGTTTCAGCTTCCTCTTCATGAAGGTGGGCACCGAGAGCTTCGCCCCGTTCCAGGTCACGCTCGGCCGACTGGCGTTCGGTACGGCGGTGGTGGCCGCGGCGATGGCGGTGAAGCGGGAGCGGCTCCCGCGCGGGGCCTGGACGTGGGTGCACCTGACGGTGGCGGGTTTCCTCCTCAACGCGCTGCCGTTCTCCCTGTTCGCCTTCTCCGAGCTGACCATCCCGTCGTCCCTCGCGGGCATCTGCAACGCGACCTCGCCGCTGTGGGGCATGGCCCTGTCGCTGGTCGCCCTGTCCGAGGACCGGCCGACGCGCTGCCGAGTGGCCGGCCTCGGCATCGGCTTCCTCGGCGTCCTGACCGTGCTCGGCGTCTGGCAGGGCTTCCACGGCCTCGACGTCACGGGCACCGCGCTGGCCCTGCTGGCCTCGCTCAGCTATCCGGTCGGCTGGATCTACGTCCGCCGCACCCTGGCGGGCTCCAGCCACTCCCACCTCTCACTGGCCGGCGCCCAGCTGAGCCTGGCCACGCTGCAACTGGCGGTCGTGACACCGCTGTTCACCTCGATGCCCACCAGCTTCCCGGTACTCCCCCTGCTGACGGTCGCCGCCCTGGGCGTCCTCGGCACCGGGCTCGCCTTCCTGATCCAGTACGACCTGGTCGCCGAGGTCGGCCCGACGACGGCCCAGATGGTCACCTACTTCACCCCGGTCATCGCGACGGCCGCGGGCGTCGCCCTCCTCGGCGAGTCGCTGTCCTGGTCGACCCCGGTCGGCGCGGCCGTCGTCCTCGCCGGCGCGGCACTGACCCAGTCCCGGCCCAGGACCGACCGGAGCGGGGCCGCACCCGCGCCGGAGACTCGGGGGACGACGGGAGTACGGCAGGGCTCGCGGGTCTGAGAGGGGCGAGGCGCCGGGCGTGTGCCCTGTCACGCCCCGGTGGGACAGCTCGCCGGATCGCCCGCCGTCCGTGCCGGGAGTCACCCGCCTCCGGGTTCGCCGGGGCGGTTCGCCGCGGCCCGGGAGGGTCCTGGGGCAGCACGCCCGGGCGCAGGCGCGCGCCCCACGCCGTCCGGCCGAGCGGAGGACGGCGCGGTACGGCGCGGTACGGCGCGGTACGGCGCGACGGCACCGGACACCCCCGCCGCCGGGCCCGGCCCGGCCCAGCTCCGCACCCGCACCCGCACCCGCACCCGCACCCGCACCCGCACCCGCACCCGGGGACACCTACCGGCACGCTCCGTGAGGAGACCCGGGGCCCCCACGACGCACCGCTCCGACCGCGAACAAGCACGGCACCCGGCGCCGAGGCCACGGGCGCCGGCCGGCACCCGGGTCCCTCCCGACCCCGCCTCAGACATAGCTCCGCGGCGGACCCGACCCCGGACCCGTCGCCGCGGCGACCGCCTCGGCCAGCGGTCCGAGGTCGTGCTCCCCCAGCGTCGAGACGGTGATCCGGATACCGGGCGGCGCGCCCAGGCGGAAGCGGGCACCGGGGGCGACCGCCCAGCCGGCGTGCAGGAGCCGGGCGACGGCACCCGTCTCGTCCCGCACCGGGATCCACACGTTCATGCCGCTGCGCCCGTGCCCGGCGACCCCGTGTTCCGCGAGGGCACCGAGGAGCCCGTCCCTGCGTCGCCCGTACACCCCCGCCACCGCGCGGGCGTCGACCGCGCCGTCGGCCCACAGCCGGGCCACGGCCCGCTGGGTGATGCGGCTGACCCAGCCGGGGCCCAGCCGCTGCCGCCCGCGCACCCGGTCGAGCGTGACGGGGTCGCCGGTGAGCACGGCGAGCCGCAGGTCGGGACCGCAGGCCTTGGCGGCGGAGCGGACGAAGGCCCAGTGACGGGTCGTACCGGCGAGGGGGTGCAGCGGGAGGTCGACGATGCCGTGGCCGTGGTCGTCCTCGATGAGCAGCGTCCCGGGGTGCTCGCGCAGGACGAACCGCAGCGCACGCGCGCGTGCGCTGCCCACCGCGGCGCCGGTCGGGTTCTGGGCGCGGTCGGTGACCACCAGGGCGCGGGCACCGGCCGCCAGGACCCGGCGCACGTCCTCGGGCAGCGGCCCCTGGTCGTCGACCCCGACGGGGACCGTGCGCAGGCCGAGCGCGGGCACCAGGTCCAGGAGGCTGCCCCACCCCGGGTCCTCGACGGCGACGGCGTCACCGGGCCTGAGATGGGCCGCGAGGACCCGCTCCATGGCGTCCAGGGAGCCGGACGTCACCGCCACGGGCCCGTCCGGCACACCGTCGGCGTCCAGTTCGGCCCGCGCGACGGCGGCCAGCTCCGGATCCACGGGGGCTTGCCCGTAGAGCACCGGTTCACGGTCGCCCTGTTCGGCCGCCACGGCGAACACGGGGCCCAGCGCGGGCAGCAGCGCCGGGTCCGGATTGCCGTCGGACACGTCGCGCACACCCGCGGGCACGTCGACGCGGATGAACTCCCGCCCGGTGGTCGCCGGTTTCGCGCGCACCCGGCTGCCCCTCCGCCCGGCCGTCTCGATGACTCCGCGTTCCCGAAGGGTGCGGTAGGCGGCGGCCACGGTGTTCGGGTTCACCCCGAGCCGCTGCGCCAACTCCCGCATCGGCGGCAGGGGTTGCCCCGGTTCCAGCTCTCCCGAGCCCACCGCGCGCTCGACGCTCGCGGAAATCTCCGCTGCGCCCCGCCCTGTGATCCGATACTCTCCTAGCACAAAGAAGATTATGCACTAGTGCAATGGAGAGCGCCATGCAGGGGACCACGGGGACGCCGCCGCAGCCCGCCGGCACCTACCCGCCCACCGACCGCACCGTCCCCACCCGCTCCCCCGAGCGGGCCGCGTACGACAGGGAGCTGGTGCACGCGATACTCGACGAGGGCTACGTCTGCCACCTCGGCTTCGTCCGCGACGGTGCCCCGGTGGTCCTGCCGACGCTGTACGGCCGGGTGGGCGAGCGGCTCTACGTGCACGGCTCCACGGGTTCGCGCCCGCTGCGGATGACGGGGGCGGCCGACCCGGGCCTGCCGGTGTGCCTGACCGTGACGCACGTGGACGCGCTGGTGCTGGCCCGCTCGGCCTTCCACCACTCGATCAACTACCGGTCGGTGGTGGTGCACGGCACGGCGTACGAGGTGACGGATCCCGAGGAGCGGCGCACGGCCCTGGACGCCCTGGTCGAGCACGTCGTCCCGGGCCGCTCCCGCGACTCGCGGCCGGCCAACAAGAAGGAGCTGGCCGCCACCGCCGTGATCCGCCTCGACCTGAACGAGGTCTCCGCCAAGCTCCGCACGGGCGGGGTGAACGACGAACCGGAGGACCTCTCCCTCCCGCACTGGGCCGGTCTCGTCCCGTTGCGCAAGGGGTACGACGCTCCGGTCGCCGACCCGGCCCTGGCACCCGGCACGGCCCTGCCGGACTACCTCTCGGCCGGGTGACCCCGGTCGGCACGGCTCCCTGCCGGCCGGGGTGACACCGGCCCGCACGGGCGGCGCGGGGTCCCCGGGGAGGCCTCCGCCGTCACGCGGGCGCCGGCCGCGTCCGCGCCTCCCGCGCCGCCCGTGTCTCCGCCACCGCGAGCCCCGCGACCGAGCCGAGCATCAGCAGCGTGCCGGCCAGGGTGGCCGCCGTGAGGTGCTCGCCGAGCAGCAGGACGGCGAGCGCGGCCGCGCTGACCGGCTCCAGGAGCATGATCACGGAGACGGTCGCGGAGCGGACGACGGCCGCGCCGGCGAAGTAGAGCCCGTAGGCGAGCGCGGTCGGGACGGCCGCGACGTAGGCGAGGAGCCACAGGAGCCGAACCGGTTCGGCGGTGTGCGGGACCAGGCCCTCGGCCAGGGCGAGCGGCAGCAGGCACAGGCTCGTGACGGCGAACGCCCCCACGGACGTACCGGCCGCGTCCGCCCCGCCGTCCCGTCCCCACCATCGGGTGAGCAGCGTCATCACCGAGTACCCGGCGGCGGACAGCAGCGCGAGGAGCACACCCGGCAGACTGACGGTCGCACTCCCGCCGCCGAGGACGAGCACCAGGAGCCCGGCGAGGGCGCCGGCCACGGCCGCGGCACCCCCCGCTCCCAGCTGTTCACCGAGGGCGAGGCGCGCGCCGAGGGCGATCAGTACGGGCCCCGCGCCGAGGGTGACCACCGTGGCCTCGGCGAGTCCGGTGGACTGGACGGCGGCGAAGTAGGCGGTCTGGAACACCGCGAGCCCGATACCGGTGACGACGGCCCGCAGCGTCTTGCGGGCGAACGGTTCGCGGACCGCCGGGCGCACCCGCGGCCGCAGCGGGCGGGCGGCGAGCAGCAGCACGAGCCCCGCCGCGCAGCGCCAGAAGGACAGGGCGACGGGCCCCAGGTCGCTGGCACGGTAGACCAGCGAGGCGGCGGCACCGGCGGTGCCCCAGGCGACACCGGCGACGATCAGATAGAGGAGGCCACGCCCTACGGGCAGGCCGGAGACGGCATTCGACACGAGTTCTCTCCGCAGACGCGCACGAGGCGCGGAAGTTCGGGGCGACCCGGAACGACCGGGGCGCGAGGACTTTCGTCTGCGGGCAGCACCGTCCGGCCCGGCGACAGCGCGCCGGGCTCGCTACAGGGCCCGCCTCAGGCGGCCGGAGGCGGGAGGACGAGTGCGTCGGAATGCATGATTCGCACCCTAGGTCGACGTTCCCCGGCTCGACAACTCCCTTTCGGGACCGCCACCGGCCACCGGGTCCGCGGAGCCCTTCGCCGGGGTCGAGGACTGGGCGATGAAGGCGCCCGCCAGCACCACGACGCCGCCGACGACCTGCGGGGCGGAGAGGTGCTCGCCCAGCAGCACCCACGCCAGGACGGTCGCGATGACCGCTTCCAGGCACGCCACGACTCCGGCGACCTGCGGCGACAGCCTGCGTACGGCCACGATTCCGGTGACGTAGGCGAGCACCGTGGCGATGAGCACGACCCAGGCCAGCAGCAGGGCGGCGGCGACGGGCGTGCCGTCCATGGGTGCCGTGCCGGCGAGGACGGACCAGTCCATCGACCAGGGCCGGGCCACGACGGTGAGCACGGCGGCCCCGACGAGCAGGCCGTAGGCGATGACGCCGAGCGGGTCGGGCGCCTCGTCCCCGGCGTCGCTGCCCTGGTCGGACAGGACGAAGTAGCCGACCTGGCAGCAGGCGGCGCCGAGGGCGAGCAGCAGTCCGAGGGCGTCGAAGCCCAGGCCCGACCAGACCTCGACCACGCAGGCGAGTCCGCCGACCGCCAGGACCACGCCGAGCGCGGCGGCCCGCGTGACCGGCCGCCGCTGCACGAACCGCACCCAGCCGAGGACCAGGGCGGGCGCCAGGTACTCGACCAGCAGCGCGACGCCGACGGGGATGCGCGAGATGGCGGCGAAGTAGCAGGCCTGCACACCGGCCACGGCGAACAGTCCGTACCCGGCGACCAGTGCGGGGCGGCGGCGCAGCAGGGCGCGGTGGCGCACGGCGAGCGGCAGCATCACCAGGGCCGCGCCCGCGACGCGCAGCCAGACCACGTGGAGCGGATCGAGTCCGGCCTCGATCAGCGGTTTGGCCGCGACTCCGGAACCTCCGAAGGCGAACGCGGAGACCAGTGCCAGGCCGAGCCCGGTGCCCTTGCCGCGGCTGCCGCGGGCGCTGTCAGTCGTATGCACCGGCACATGATGACAGGGGTCGACATGACCGTCACCCCCGATGACACCTGTCTCACCGACTGGAAGGCGCAGGGGCGCACGCTCGGGAGGAACGAGGGCGGGACACGGGCGGGACGAGGGCGGGACACGGGCGGGACGAGGGCGGGACACGGGCGGGACGAGGGCGGGACACGGGCGGGACGAGGGCGGCACGCGGCAGGGACGGGCGGGACGAGGGCCGGCTCAGGGCGTCGGCTCGAAGTGGCTCTCCACTCGGGCGAGCACGGTGTGCGACTCGACGGCGGCGCGGGCCAGCACCTCGGCGGCGCGCGTCCGCGGGTCCGCGACCAGGGCGGCGAGCAGGTCCGGGCCACCGGCCCGGGCCGCCCCGCGCCGGGCCGCCCGTGCGCACGCGTCCTCCATGGCCGCCGCGGCGGGCGGGGAGAACCCGGCGGCTCCGGTCACGACGGGTACGGCGCCGGAGTCCTCGACGGAGCTCTGCCAGCGCAGGCCGTAGCCGATGCTGCGCTGCACGAGGTAGCCGAGGACGCGCACGACCCGCGGCCCGTCCCCGAGCAGCTCACGGGAGTCCGCGTCGCACTCGAGCAGCGAATGCAGCAGATGGGCCGTGTCGATCTGCCGGTCCCCGTCCCGCACCGCCCGGCGGCGGGCGCCGGAGACCGCCGAGGCCAGTTCCGCGCCGAACCGGTCCTCGAGGTCGGTGCCGTCCGGCCACCGGCCGCCTTGCTCGCCGGCCGACTGCCGGGGGATACGGGGTTGCACATCCCCAGCTCATCAGTCCCACGGAGCCCGGTCATCCCCGAAGGGGAGCATTTCGCCGTCCCACGCGGAGTGGACCCGCCCGGACGGATCTCCTCCTTGCGGATGAGATCAGGCCGTTTCGGCCCACCGGGCGCGCGCCGCCTTGCCGCGCGCCCTCCGGGGCAACCGAAACGTGCCCTCGCGGGTCGAACAGGGGCATGAGGAGCAGGTGCTGGCTCGTGGCGCTGCCCGCCGTCGACGGCAGGCAGTACGTGTACCGGGTGGACGCCCCCGCGGAGGCGCTGCTCGCCGACCTGTTCTGGGAAGCGTGGCACTGCCACGACGAGAGTGCCTTCCCGCGCGCGTGGGACGTCTTCGACGCGGCGGTGATACGGCGCGTCGACTGAACGCCCCCCGAACGCCCGGCCGGCCACTCCCGCACGCGAAGGTGCCCCGCGGATCCGCTCCGCGGGGCACCTCCGTCCTCGTCCGCACCGGTGCTCGCCCGTGTCAGTCCTCGTCGGCGAGGATCAGGTACAGCTTCTTGCGGGCGTCGCCGATGACGGCGAGCGCCTTCTCCCGCTGCTCCTTGCTGCCGGTCTTCCAGACCTGGCCGAAGGCCTCCATCAGTCCGAAACCGGCCTGCCGGATGTCGTTGAGAGCCTCCCAGTCGACGCCTCGCGAGGCCTCCTCCCAGGGTGCCTCCGGACCTTCCTCGGCCGCGGTGCGGCCCGCCTCGGTGAGCGCGAAGAGCTTCTTGCCGCCCTCGCTCTCGCTGGCGATCAGCCCCTCGTCCTCCAGCAGCTGGAGGGTGGGGTACACCGAACCGGGGCTGGGCTTCCACGCCCCGCCGCTGCGCTCGGCGATCTCCTGGATCATCTCGTAGCCGTGCATCGGCCGGTCCTTCAGGAGGGCCAGGATCGAGGCGCGTACATCGCCTCGCCGTGCCCTTCCCCTGGGCCCGCCACGTCCTCGGCCGCCCCAGGGGCCCCCGTGACCGAAGCCGGGCCCGAAGGGACCGCCGGGGCCGCCGCCGGGACCGCCCGGGCCGAAGGGGCCGAATGCCGCACGCCGGCCGTCGAAGCCGCCTCGGCCGAAGGGTCCGAAGGGGCCGCCCTCTCCGTGGCCGGGGCCGTGTCCGCCGTGTCCACGCTCGTATCCGTGGTTGTGCATCGCCATCACTCCACTCAGTCGTTGATCTGTCGCGATGCCTCAACGATATATCGGAACCTGTCGCATGACAAGGCCCCGCGTCCCCGGGTCCGGTGCCGGCCATCAGCTGCTGCCGGGTGCCGGCAGGCGGAGGCGGCCGTCGTGCACCTCGGCGATCCGGTCGGCGGCCGTGAGGTGGGTGCGGTCGTGGGTGACCAGAACGGTGGCGCTCGCCCGCTGGTGGGTGAGGCGGGTGATCAGTGCGATGACGGCGGCGCCGCGCTCGTGGTCGAGGGCGCTCGTGGGTTCGTCGACCAGGAGGACGGTGGGTTCGTTCATCAGGGCCCGGGCGAGGGCGACGCGCTGGCGCTGGCCGCCGGAGAGCTGGTGGGGACGGCGGCCCGCCTGTCCGGCCAGCCCGACCGCGTCGAGGAGCTCCATCGCCCGGCCCCGGGCGGCGCGCGGCCTGCGGCCGTCGATCTGGGCCATGACCTGAAGTTGTTCGACGGCGGTGAGCGAAGGCAGCAGATTGGGCTGCTGGAAGACGATGCCGATCCGGTGGCGGCGCAGCGCGGTCAGCTCGCCGCGGCTCAGACCGGTGGTGGGGGTGCCGTCGACGGTGACGGTCCCGGCGTCGGGCGTGATGAGCGTGGCGGCGACGGCCAGCAGACTGGACTTGCCGGAGCCGGAGGGACCGACCACGGCGGTCAGGCTGCCCCTGGGGACCTCCAGGCTGACCCGGTCGAGCGCGGTCAGGCGCTCCCCGCCGTCGGGGTAGGTGAGGGTGACGTCGGTCAGGCGCAGGCTCATCGGGCGCTCCCCAGGGCGGTCAGCGGGTCGACGGAGGTGATCCGGCGGATGGACAGGGCGGCTCCGAGCGCGCCGAGGAGGACCATCACGGCGGCCGGGAGGAGGACGGTCGCGGGAGTGAGGAGGAACGGCACGGACGAGTCCGCGGCGAGGGCTCCCAGGGCGGCGGCGCCGCCGGTGCCGAGCAGGGTGCCGCCGACCAGCAGGACGACGGCCTGGCCGAGGGCGTCCCTGAGGAGACCGCCGGTGGAGGCACCGAGCGCCTTGAGGACGGCGACGTCACCGCTGCGCTGAATGGTCCACACGGTGAAGAAGGCGCCGACGACGAGCGCGGAGATGGCGAACAGGAAGCCGCGCATCAGCTGCAGGGAGCCGTTCTCCGAGGTGTAGGAGCCGATCGCGGACAGCGAGTCGGTGGTGGCGACGGTCGTGGTGCCGGCCTTCTCGTCCAGGGCCGCCACGTCGGCCTCCGAGGTGGTGCTCAGCGCGATGACGGTGGCGGTGGCGCCGCCGTCGCTCCCACCCCCGGAGGCGCCGTCATCGCGCCCACCCCCGGAGGCGCCGTCATCGCGCCCACCCCCGGAGGCGCCGCCGTCGCTCCCCCCGCCCGAGGCGCCGTCGTCGCTCCCACCGCCGGAGACGCCCTCGTCGCCGGTGGGAGGCGCGGCCTTCCGCCACACGTCCAGGCTGGTCCAGACGACCGGGGTGTGGCTGAAGAAGGCGTCGCCGCGCACCGCGGCCACCCTCAGCCGCTGCCCGGCCAGGGCGAAGGAGTCGCCGCGCCGCACCCCGAGGTCGTCGGCGGCCGTGGTGGACAGCACCGCCGCACCGTCGTCGATCCCGCCGGCGGGGGCGAGGCGGGAGCCGGGCCGTACGCCGAAGGCGGAGACACCGGCGCTCCGGTCCCCCGCGGTGGCCTTGGTGGTGGTGATGCCGAGCGGTTCGGCGTCCTCGACCCCGGGTGCCTCGGACCACTGCCGCCACTGCCGCTCGGTGACCGTGGAGTCGGCGTACGACAGGTCCCCTCCCCCGCCGGGAGCCCGGAAGGCGATCCGGTCGGCGGGCAGGTCCGTGATGGCGGAGGTGTTCTGCCGCCCCAGTCCGGCCGTGAGTCCGGACAGCAGCCCGACCAAGAGGGTGATCAGCACGATGACGGTCCCCATCAGGGCGAAGCGCCCTTTGGCGAACTTGAGGTCTCTCCAGGCGACGAACACGGCCTCGGCCTGTCCTTTCCGACGGTGGCAGCGGTACGGCCCCAACCGTCGCCGCCGGCCCCCCGCACGCGCGTCCGGCGCAGGGGGTCACTTCCCGGGCCGGAAGGCGGCACGCGGGTTGTAACTTTCGATGGAGGCTCCCGGGGCCGGCCTTTCGTAGCCTGGGAGCACTGTGAACGTTTCCGCTCCCGCCCCGACCCCGACCACCCGGGCCCTGTCCTGGTGCCTGCACCTGCTGGTCGTCGGGCTGCTCGTCCTGGTCGCCGCCCGGGCCGTGACGGACGGCCGGTCCCCCACCGGAACGATCGTCGCCGTCGCGGCGGCCTGCGGCCTGGTGTACGCGGCCGGGCCGCTCCTGCCCCGGGTGCGTCTCGTCCCCCGGGCCGCCGCCTGGTGGCTGGCGGCGGTGGGCGCCGTCTGGCTGGTGCTGCTGGCGCTGTCGCCCGAAGCGGTCTGGGTCGCCTTCCCGCTGTACTTCCTCCAGCTCCACCTGCTGTCGCGCCGCGCCGGACCGGTCGCCGTGACCGCCACCGCCGTGGCGGCCGTCGCCGGGTTCGCCGCCCACACCGGCTCCTTCGGCCCGGCGATGGTGATCGGTCCCGCGCTGGGCGCCGCCGTCGCCGTCGCGGTGGTGTGGGGCTATCAGGCCCTCTACCGCGAGAGCGAGCGCCGCCGACGGCTGATCGAGGAGCTGACCGCCACCCGCGCCGACCTCGCCCGGGCCCAGCACACCGCCGGTGTGCTCGCGGAACGCGAGCGGCTGGCCCGCGAGATCCACGACACGCTCGCCCAGGGCCTGTCCAGCATCCAGCTGCTGCTGCGCGCCGCCGAACGCGCGCTGCCCGAGCGGCCCGCTGCCGCCACCGGCCACGTCGTCGCGGCCCGGCAGGCCGCCGTGGACAATCTCGCCGAGGCCCGCCGCTTCGTCGCCGCCCTCACCCCGCCCGCCCTGGAGGACACCACGCTGGCCGACGCCCTGGAGCGCCTGTGCGCCACGGCCCGCGTCCGGCACCGGATCACCGCGCGCTTCCACCTCTCCGGGTCCCCGGCCCCGCTGCCGACGGCCCACGAGGTCGCCCTCCTGCGCGTCGCCCAGTCCGCGCTGGCCAACACGGTCCGCCACGCCGACGCGGGCACGGCCGAGATCACCCTCAGCCACCTCGGCGACCACGTCGCCCTGGACGTCGTCGACGACGGCAGCGGCTTCGACCCCGACGAGCTGCCCCAGCCCGACCCCGAGGCGGGCGGCTTCGGGCTGGCCGCCATGCGCGCCCGCCTGGACGCCCTGGGCGGCACCCTGTCCGTCGAGTCCGCGCCCGGCCGCGGCACCGCCCTGGCCGCCCGACTGCCCCTCACCCCGCCCACCGAGCCCGAGGCCCACCCGTGACCGACAGCCCCGTCCGCCTGCTCCTCGCCGACGACCACCCCGTGGTCAGGGCCGGGCTGCGCGCCGTACTGGAGACCGAACCCGGCATGGTGGTGGTGGCCGAGGCGGCCACCGCCGAGGAGGCCGTCACGCGCGCCGCGCGGGGCGACATCGACGTCGTGCTGATGGACCTGCAGTTCGGCAAGGGGATGAACGGTGCCGAGGCCACCGCCGCCATCGCCGCCCGCCCCGGGGCGCCGCGGGTGCTGATCGTCACCACGTACGACTCCGACGCCGACACCCTGCCCGCCATCGAGGCCGGAGCCACCGGCTACCTCCTCAAGGACGCACCGCCCGAGGACCTGGCCGATGCCGTGCGCACCGCCGCCGCCGGACGCACCGCGCTGGCCCCCACCGTCGCCGACCGGCTCATGAACCGGCTGCGCACCCCCGGCACCACCCTGACCCGGCGCGAGACGGAGGTCCTGGCGCTGGTCGCCGACGGCCTGTCCAACCAGGCCGTCGGCCAACGGCTGCACCTGACCGAGGGCACCGTGAAATCCCACCTGGCCCGCGTCTACGCCAAGCTCGACGTCGACTCGCGCACCGCCGCCGTCGCCACCGCCGCCTCCCTCGGCCTGATCCGCCGCTGACCGCACGCGCGCGGCGCCGACGCCCGCGAAAAGTCCGGGAACCCACGAGAAGACGAGAAGGCCGAACCCACGGGGAAAAGGGTCCAGCACTCCGGGATTGGCCTTGGTCCACGGTCCGGTGCGGGCTCTAGCGTCGGGCCATGCGCATCCGAATCGTCGACGCCTTCACCGACCGGCCCTTCGCCGGCAACCCCGCCGGGGTCCTGCTCCTCGACGCCTTCCCGGACGACGACCGGCTCCAGCGGGTCGCCCTGGAGGTCAACCACTCCGAAACCGCCTTCGCCCACCGCCTGCCCGCGGGCGGCGAGGCGGACTGGGCGCTGCGCTGGTTCACTCCCGTCACCGAGGTCGCGATGTGCGGCCACGCCACGCTGGCCACGGCGCACGTCCTGCACACCACCGGGGCCCACGAGGGGCCGGTGCGGTTCGCCACCCGCAGCGGGGTCCTGGCGGCGACGCCCCGCGAGGACGGCTCGTTCACCCTGGACTTCCCGACCGCGCCGCTCACCCCGGTCGAGGTGCCGCCGGGCATCGCCGCGGCCCTGGGCGCCGAGCCCCGTACCGTCCTGGACACCGGGCCGAACATCGGGGACCTGCTGGTCGAGGTCGCCGACGAGAAGACCGTCCGCGCGCTGGCGCCGGACCTCGAGGCACTGGCCGCCCACTCGGAGCGCGGCATCATCGCCACCGCCCGCGCCGAGGACCCGGCCCGCGGTTACGACTACGTCTCCCGCTGCTTCTTCCCCAAGGTCGGCATCGACGAGGACCCGGTCACCGGCAGCGCGCACACGGCCCTGGCCCCCTTCTGGTCCGAGCGCCTCGGCCGCCCGGACCTCACCGGGCTCCAGGCGTCCTCCCGCTCCGGCCGGGTGCGCACGCAACTGCGCGGCGGGCGCACGCTGCTGAGCGGGCACGCGGTGACGGTGATCGACGGCGAACTGCTGGCCTGACCACACGGCGCCGCCGGCCCGGACGGTCACGCCGTCGGCAGCCAGTCCACCTTCCCGGCGAGCAGCCCATAGCCGACGAAAGCCCCGATGTCGAGCAGTGAGTGCGCCACCACCAGCGGGCCCACGCGGCCCCAGCGGCGGTACAGGTAGACGAACACGACGCCCATCACCATGTTGCCGACGAACCCGCCGATCCCCTGGTAGAGGTGGTACGACCCGCGCAGCACCGAACTGGCCGCCAGTGAGGCGCCCGCGCCCCAGCCGAGCTGGTCGAGCCGGCGCAGCAGATAGCCGACGACGACGACCTCCTCCAGGACGGAGTTCTGTACCGCCGAGAGGATCAGGACGGGGTACTTCCACCACACGTCGGGCAGGGCCTCGGGCACCACGGTGAGATTGAAGCCGAGGCCGCGCGCGGCCAGGTAGAAGGCGATGCCGGTACTGCCGATGACCGCGGCGACGGCGGCCCCGCGGCCCAGGTCCGGCCAGGGACGGGTGCGGTCGAAGCCGAGGGTGCGCAGACTGCGCCCCTCGCGCAGCAGGAAGTGCGCGACGAGGGCGACCGGGACGAGCGCCGTGGTGATCCCGAAGAGCTGCCAGGCCAGGTCGAGCCAGGGGCGGCCGGGCGCCGCGGAGGCGTTGAGGGTGGCCGCCTGGTCCTTGAGCCCACCCGGCCGGGTGACCGAGCCGATGAAGCTGATGAGCGCGGACACGCCGCTCGCACCGAGCGACAGCGCGAGGACGAGCAGCGTCTCGTCACGCAGAATCCGCCGCGTGAGCCGCTCCTCGGTCAAGGACTGCTCGTCGAGTCGCTTCTGAGGGAACGCATCGTCCACCGGGCCCGCCTCCGCCATGCACACCTGCCTCCAGCTGGGACGTCACAGCTTGCCCGATCAGTATGGGGCGGCGCGCGGCGGGGGCGGGTCGGGCGGCGGTCAGCTGAGCGGCACCGGTTCCGGAAGGCCCACCGGCCACAGGTGCACCGGGTCACCCTCGCGCATCAGCTCGACGTAGCGGCGGGTTGTGGCGGCCAGCGCGGCCTCCCGGGACAGTCCGGCCTCCAGCGCCCGGTGGAACGTGGCCGCCTGCCACGAGGCGCCGTTGACCCGGCGCCGGCACCGCTCCTCGATCACGCCGAGGTAGAGGTCCCGGTCGGCGGGCTCCACCCCCCACGCGTCGAGACCGGCCTCGGCGAGCGGCAGCAGTTCGTCGCGTACGAGGACGGCGGCGTCGACCTCGGTGGTGCCGCCGAGGCGGCCGCGCCGGGGCCACTCGAAGCGGGCGTCGATGCCGTGGCGGCACGCGGCCTCGAAGTTGGCGGCGGCGGCCTCGAACGGCAGCCGGGTCCACACCGGCCGGGGCTCCTCGGCGAGCGCGCGCACGACCCCGTAGTAGAAGGCCGCGTTGGCGATGACGTCGGTGACGGTGGGCCCGGCGGGCAGGACGCGGTTCTCGACGCGCAGGTGCGGGACGCCGTCGGCGATGTCGTAGACGGGGCGGTTCCAGCGGTAGACGGTGCCGTTGTGCAGGACGAGTTCGGACAGGGAGGGCACGCCGCCCGCGTCGAGGACGTCCAGCGGGTCCTCGTCGTCGCAGATCGGCAGCAGCGCCGGGAAGTAGCGCCGGTTCTCCTCGAAGAGGTCGTAGGCCGACGTCACCCACCGCTCCCCGAACCAGGTGCGCGGCCGCACGCCCTGCGCCTGCAGTTCGGGCGGCCGGGTGTCGGTGGACTGCTGGAAGAGCGGGGGCCGCGACTCGCGCCACAGTTCGCGCCCGAAGAGGAAGGGTGCGTTGGCGCCGAGGGCGATCTGGGCGGCGGTCACCGCCTGGGCCGCGTTCCACACGTCGGCGAAGCGGTCCGGGGTGACCTGGAGGTGGAGCTGCACCGAGGTGCAGGCGGCCTCGGGTGCGATGGACTTGGAGGTGCAGGTCAGTCGTTCGACGCCCTCGATGTCGAGGGTGAAGTCCTCTCCGCGGGCGGCCACGATCTGTTCGTTGAGCAGAGCGTAGCGGTCGACGGCGGAGAGATTGGACGAGACCAGGTCGTCCCGGTCCAGCGTCGGCAGAATTCCGATCATCGCGATTCCCGCGTCGACCTCGCCCGCCTTGCGGTCCGCATATGCCAAAGACGTACGGATCTCCTCGGCGAGGCGGTCGAATACCCGGCCGCCGAGGCGGTGCGGGGCGATGTTGACTTCCAGGTTGAACATGGCGAGCTCCGTCTGGAAGTCACGGCTCGCGATGCGCTCGAGGACTTGCGCATTCAACATTTTCGGCATCCCGTCGGCACCGACGAGATTCAATTCGATCTCCAGCCCCATCAGGTTCTTCGGGCGGTCGAACCGCTTCTCCGCCAGAAGTCGCTCCAGGCCCGTCAGGCACCGCTGGAGCTTCTCGCGGTAGCGCTGGCGATCGGACAGGTCGAACTGACCTGCCACGACCTTCTCCCCCATGGAAGAGTCCCTTCTCGGAGCGATGAGTGGAAGATCCGGCCGCCGCTGGCCGGTGGCCGGTCAGGTGGGATGATGCCCAGCCGAAGCGATCGATAACGTCCCCGCACCGGCCCGGCAGCCGCTACGCTGTGCCGGTGTGACCGGTGGCACATTCACCGGGCATGGCACGTCGAGCAGTTTCCCGGGCCGACAACTCGTGAAAAACGCCGACGACAATTGGCCGACCGCTCGGTGAACATTCCCCGAGGTCACCGCCGTACACCCGGTCCGAAATGCGGAGGATTACCGCATGTCGACGGCCGAATGCAACCTTGTACTGGTTACCGGAATCGGCTAGCCGAAACACAGTCTGAACACATGTCGTATAAACTCCGCGGACAGGCAGTGGACCGGCGCCCACGGTCGCAGGATCCTGCCGTCGAGCTGACGCGCGGCAGGCCTCTCCCACTTCCCGGTTCCCGGACCCGGCCCCTGCCTCTCCCAGCCCTGTGAGCCGACAGCGTCGTCCGCCCAGCTCCGCCCTCGCGCCACCGTGCCTTCGAATGAGAGGCGACCCATCATGCCCCTGCGTGTCCCCCCGGCCCCCGCGCCCGCCCTGCGCTCCGTCCTCACCGCCCTCTCCTCGCCCACCGCGGTCCGCGAGGCCCGGACCCCCGCCCTGCTCGGCGCCCAGGGACCCGCCACACCCGAACTGCCGCTTCCCGTGCACGTCCTCGACCGGGTCACGCCGGAGGGCGCGGCGGCGACGCGGCTGGCCGGGTGGCGGTTCCACATCCGGCTGGGCGACCGGGCGGTGGCGGCGGCGGAGACGATGCTGACCCCCGACGGCTGGGCGTTCTCGCACTTCTTCGAGGGCCCCTACGTCGCCTCGACGGAACGCGCGCTGCGGCAGGCCGAGTCGGTGCCCCAGTCGTACCAGCCGCGCCTCCTGTCCGTGCCCGAGCTGTACATGCTCACGCTGTGGCTGCACGGCGACTGCACGGCCGACGCCGCCGCGGGGCACCCCGCGGCCACCGATCTGCTGGTGCCGCTGGCGCCGGCCCCGCCCGGCATCGCGGCGCACCGGCCGCACCGGGTGGCCGAGCTGCTGCCGGTCCTCACGCACCGGCTGACGCCGACGCGGTTGCTGGGTTCTCCCGCCTGACCTGCCCTGTCCCCGCTCACCACCCCGTCGCCCCGTCGCCCACCCGCGCGGACTAGCCCCATTCGGCCATGCCGAACCATCCGAAGTGACAGTGCAGTTCAGCTGAACCGTCCGCGCGGGTGATGCGTCATCAACCTGTGAGAAGCGGTGCTGCGAAATGCCTGCGGATCGAGGCCCGCGGGGCAACACTGGGTTCCGAACGACTCGACAACGGGGGGCGGCCATGAACGAGGCTTCACGCCGCAGGACAGACAACACAGCGAACTCACCCATCACCACAGACCGAGAGACCCCACTCATGTGTCAGCACCAGCCACCGTGCCCCTCAGCCGTCTCCGCCGACCGGGAGTCCGCCCGTCTCGTGGCGCACCACCCGGAGCAGGGGTGGAGCCTGCTGTGCAACGGTGTCGTCCTCTTCGAGGACACCGGTGAGCTACTGCCGGACGGTCAGGTCATCGCCCCGCACCGTCCCGTCGGCGCGGGCCTGACGACCGCCGCCTGACCACCGGCCGGGCGGGGGCGTCCCCTGCGCCCGGTGCATCACGGGGCCGGCTCGCAGCCACGGCTGTGCACCGGCCCCCACACGTGTCCGAGGCCGGTCACTCCGCGTAGTCTGCCCGCCCGTACATGGTGAACGGCCCGGTTTCCGGGGCCGGAACGCCTTCCCCCGAGCACCCGGTTTCCGGAAGACTCCGGGACGTCTGGCGGTCGGCGTCGGCGGAGGTGGGGGAAGTGGCAGCAGACGAGGCCCGGGCCGCAACGGCCTCCGGCCACCGGGGCAGGGTAACGATCACGGACATCGCCCGCCGCGCGGGCGTCTCGGTCCCGACCGTCTCCCGGGTCGTGAACGGCCGTTCGGACGTGTCGCCCGGGACCAGGGCCCGGGTGGAGGAACTGCTGCGCCGGCACGGTTACCGCAAGCGCGCCACGGCGCCGGGCCGCCGGGCCGCCCTGATCGACCTGGTCTTCAACGACCTGGACAGCCCCTGGGCCGTGGAGATCATTCGCGGGGTCGAGGAGGTGGCCCACGCCGCCGGGGTCGGCACCGTGGTCTCCGCGATCCACGGACGTTCGGGCGACGCACGCCAGTGGATGCGCAATCTGCGGGCCCGGGCCTCCGACGGCGTCGTGGTCGTCACCTCCGCCCTGGACCCCGTGCTCCACCAGGAGCTGCGGATCCTCGGCGTGCCCCTGGTGGTCGTCGACCCGGCGGGCGCCCCCGCCCTGGACGTGCCCACCGTCGGCGCCGCCAACCGGTCGGGCGGCCGGGCGGCCACCGAGCATCTGCTGGCGCTGGGACACCGCAGGATCGGGCTGATCGCCGGTCCGCCGCGGCTGCTGTGCTCGCGGGCCCGCCTCGACGGCTACCGCGCCGCCCTGGAGGACGCCGGTCTCGCCGTGGACGAGTCGCTGGTCGTCCCCGGGGACTTCCGTCACGAGTCCGGCTTCGCGGCCTGTGCCACCCTGCTGGGCCTGCCCGAGCCGCCTACGGCCGTCTTCGCGGCCAGCGACCAGATGGCGCTCGGCGCGATCGAGGCACTGCGCCGTCGGGGGCTGCGGGTGCCGCAGGACATGAGCGTCGTCGGCTTCGACGACCTTCCGGAGGTCCGCTGGTCGTCCCCGCCCCTGACGACCGTGCGCCAGCCGCTCGCCGACATGGGCAGGGAGGCCGCGCGCACAGTGCTCGGCCGTACGCGCGGCGAACGTCCGGACCCGCCACGGATCGAGCTGGGCACGGAGCTGATCCTCCGCTCCAGCACCGCGCCGCCACCCCCGCCCGCACCGGCGCCCCCCTCCCGCTGAGAACTTCCGCCGGCTTCTTACGCCCGGCGCCCGAGCCTGCGGCGCGGCGTGCGCACCACGACCTGGCCCCAGCTGATCGCCCCCGCGATCTCCACCCTCAGCTCCACGGGCGCCCCCGTGTCGACGGTCCGCGGCGTCTTCACCTCGGCGTAGCTGGTCACCAGGGAGTCGGTGTCCACCACGATGCCGGGCCGGGTCACGACCTTCAGCACCCCGGCCCGCATGTCGAGGTCGATGTGGAGGGTGTCGTGCGCGATCACGGCGCGGGCGAGGTCGAGGGTCACCTCGCCCCAGGCCGACCGGATCTCCACCCGCCGTGGAACCACCCAGCCCTCGCCCCGCCGGGTGGACGCCCCCTCCTGCTCGATGCGGACGACGTCCTTGGCCGCGACGAGCGGGGGTCCGTCGGACGCCGTCGGCAGGTCGGCGGTGAGGGCGGCGAGCTCCCGCTGGGTGCGCGCGGTGAGCGCCGCGCCCACCCGCTCGTCCAGTTCCTCCGGGGTCAGCCGGCCGTCGCCTGCGGCGGCGCTCAGGAGGTCCACGGCCCGGTCCCGGTCCGTGTGCGAGGCCCGGAGTGCGGGCGTCCCGCCGTCCTGTGAGGGCTGCACCGACATAGCTCGACCCCGATCTCCCCGGGGCGTCCCGCGACCACCCCATCCACTGCGGCAGACTAACGCTATATCGCGTTATACCCAACGGCCAACCCCGCATCCGCCGACTCTTCCCCGCGGCGCAACGCCCTCCACCGGGCTACGGTGCCCCCATGAGCCTGAGCATCCGCAACCAGCTCCCCGGCACCGTCACCGCCGTCACCCCGGGCGAGGCCATGGCGACGGTCGCCGTCCGTCTCTCCGGCGGCCAGGACCTGACCGCGGCGATCACCCGGGAGGCCGCCGAGGACCTCGCGCTCGCCCCCGGCACCGCCGTGCGGGCCCTGGTGAAGTCCACCGAGGTGGCTCTGGCCACCGGGCGCGTGGACGGCCTGTCCATCCGCAACCGGCTGCCGGGCACGGTCACCGCCCTCACCGCCGGCGCCGCGATGGCCGCGGTCGCGGTCGCCGTCGAGGGCGCCGAGCTGACCGCGGCCGTCACCCGGCAGGCCGCCGACGACCTGGGACTGTCCGTGGGTGTTCCCGTCGTCGCGCTGGTCAAGTCGACGGAGGTGTCGCTCGCCACGGCCTGAGACGCCGAGAGGCCCCGTCCGGACACCGCGGCCCGGACGGGGCCTCTCCCGCTTTCGCGGCGGGACTCAGTCCTCGTACGCGTCCAGCGGCGGGCAGGAGCAGACCAGGTTCCGGTCGCCGTAGGCCTGGTCGATGCGGCGCACCGGCGGCCAGTACTTGTCGGCGGCGGACACACCGGCCGGGAAGACGGCCTCCTCGCGGGTGTACGCGTGGCCCCACTCACCGGCGAGCGCGTCCGCGGTGTGCGGGGCGCCGCTCAGCGGGTTGTCGTCCGCCGGCCAGGCTCCGGAGCCGACCTTCTCGATCTCCGCGCGGATGGCGATCATCGCCTCGCAGAACCGGTCCAGCTCGGCCAGGTCCTCGGACTCGGTCGGCTCGATCATCAGCGTGCCGGCCACCGGGAAGGACATCGTCGGCGCGTGGAAGCCGTAGTCGATCAGCCGCTTGGCGACGTCGTCGACGCTGACGCCGGTGGCCTTGGTCAGCGGGCGCAGGTCGATGATGCACTCGTGCGCGACCAGCCCGCCGGGGCCGGTGTAGAGCACCGGGAAGTGCGGCTCCAGGCGCTTGGCGATGTAGTTGGCGGACAGGACGGCCACCTGGGTGGCGCGCTTGAGGCCCTCGCCGCCCATCAGGCGGACGTAGGACCAGGAGATCGGCAGGATGCCGGCCGAGCCCCACGGCGCCGCCGAGATCGGACCGACGCCCGTCTGCGGACCGGCCGCGGGCTGCAACGGGTGGTTGGGCAGGTACGGCGCCAGGTGCGACCGTACGCCCACCGGGCCCACGCCCGGGCCGCCGCCGCCGTGCGGGATGCAGAAGGTCTTGTGCAGGTTCAGGTGGGAGACGTCGCCGCCGAAGCGGCCGGGCTTGGCGAGGCCGACGAGGGCGTTGAGGTTGGCGCCGTCCACGTAGACCTGGCCGCCCGCGTCGTGCACCTGCGCGCAGATGTCGGCCACGTGCTCCTCGAACACGCCGTGCGTGGACGGGTAGGTGATCATCAGCACGGCCAGCTCGTCGCGGTGCTTCTCGATCTTGGCGCGGAGGTCCTCGACGTCGACTTCGCCGTCCTCGGCGGTCTTGACGACGACGACCTTCATGCCCGCCATCACGGCGCTGGCGGCGTTGGTGCCGTGCGCGGAGGACGGGATGAGGCAGACGGTGCGCTGCTCGTCGCCGTTGGCCCGGTGGTAGCCGCGTACGGCGAGCAGGCCGGCGAACTCGCCCTGCGACCCGGCGTTGGGCTGGAGCGAGACCTTGTCGTACCCGGTGACCTCGGCGAGCCGCTCCTCCAGCTCACGGATGAGGGTGAGGTAGCCCTGCGCCTGGTCGGCGGGGGCGAAGGGGTGCAGCGCGCCGAACTCGGGCCAGGTGACCGGCTCCATCTCGGTGGTCGCGTTGAGCTTCATGGTGCAGGAGCCCAGCGGGATCATGCCGCGGTCCAGCGCGTAGTCCCGGTCGGCGAGGCGGCGCAGGTAGCGCAGCATCGCGGTCTCGGAGCGGTGCTGGTGGAAGACGGGGTGGGTGAGGAAGTCGTCGGTGCGCAGCAGCGGGTCGGGCAGGGTCTCCCCGGCCTCCGCGTCCAGCGCCTCGATGTCGCCCTCGACGCCGAAGGCGTGCCACACGCCGCCGACCTGGGCGCGCGTGGTGGTCTCGTCGCAGGCGAACGACACGTGGTCGGCGTCGACGAGCCGCAGGTTGATGCCGTTCTCCCGGGCGGCGTGCACGATCCCGGCGGCCCGGCCGGGCACCCGCGCGGTGACGGTGTCGAAGTAGGCGCCGTGGACGATCTCGACGCCGCCCGCGGCGAGGCCGGCGGCGGTGATCGTGGCGTACCGGTGAGTGCGCCGCGCGATGGCCCGCAGGCCCTCGGGGCCGTGGTAGACGGCGTACATGCCGGCCATGACGGCGAGCAGCACCTGCGCGGTGCAGATGTTGCTGGTGGCCTTCTCGCGGCGGATGTGCTGCTCGCGGGTCTGCAGGGCCAGGCGGTAGGCCTTGTTGCCGTCGGCGTCCACGGAGACGCCGACCAGGCGGCCGGGGAGGCTGCGGGCGAACTTCTCGTGCACCGCCATGTAACCGGCGTGCGGTCCGCCGAAGCCCATCGGCACGCCGAAGCGCTGGGTGGTGCCCACGGCGATGTCCGCGCCCAGCTCGCCGGGCGAGGTGAGAAGGGTGAGGGCGAGCAGGTCGGCGGCGACGGTGACGAGCGCGCCGAGCTCGTGCGCCCGGTCGATCACCGGCTTGATGTCGCGGACGGCTCCGGAGGCGCCCGGGTACTGGATCAGGACGCCGTTGATCTCCCGCTCGGCGACCTCGGCCGGGATGCCCTCGCTCAGGTCGGCGACGACGACCTCGACGCCGGTCGGCTCGGCGCGGGTCTGTATCACGGCGACGGTCTGCGGCAGGGCGTCCGCGTCGACGAGGAACAGGCCCTTCTTGTTCTTGCCCATGCGCCGGGACAGCGCCATCGCCTCGGCGGCGGCGGTGCCCTCGTCGAGCAGCGAGGCGCCGGAGGTGGGCAGGCCGGTCAGCTCGGCGACCATCGTCTGGAAGTTCAGCAGGGCTTCGAGACGGCCCTGGGAGATCTCCGGCTGGTAGGGCGTGTACGCCGTGTACCAGGACGGGTTCTCCATGACGTTGCGCAGGATCACCGGCGGGGTGAAGGTGCCGTAGTAGCCGAGGCCGATCATGGAGTCGAGGACCTGGTTGCGGTCGGCCAGCGAGCGGAGCTCGGCCAGCACCTCGGCCTCGGAGCGCGCGCCCGGCAGGTCCAGCGCGTCGGCGTTCTTGATCACATCCGGCACCGCGGCGGCCGTCAGTTCGTCGAGCGAACCGTAGCCGACCTGCGCGAGCATCTTGGCCCGGGCCTCGTGGTCGGGGCCGATGTGGCGCTGCTCGAAGGGCATGGCCTGTTCGAGTTCGGAGAGCGGAGTGCGATGGGCGGTCATTGCGGAGGCCTCCTGGTCTGACGACCTTCGAGGGGCACCACGGCGCGGGTACCCGGACGGCCTCCCCCTCTGTCATCTCAACCTGAGAGCTTCACCGGGCGAGCCCTGGGGCTCTCCCGGCTTTCACCGTCGGTGAGAGCGGAAGCCGTCGACACCCGCCCTGCTTTCCAGAGTGACCTCGTCCGTGCGGTACGTGAGCCTGAGAGATTCCGGGGAGGATTTGCTCCTTCGGCGCCTCCGGTGGTGTCCGGAGGACTCTCCCGCGCGGGGTCAGCAGCCGTTTGCCAGCGTACCAGCGAGGTCGCCGCACGGACTTCGAGTGGCCGACCGGGCACTTGTGCCCTTTTGTAGTACTTACGGATGATTAGGCGGCTGGTGTGCGACCCCAGTCCGGCCCAGTGGTGCGATCAAGTGGAGGGCCCCGTGCGTACTGACATCGATCCGCGGAACCTGATCGGCCGCAAGGCGTTCGACCGCGACGGCACCAGGATCGGCACCGTGGACGAGGTCTACCTCGACGATGCCACCGGCGTCCCCGAGTGGGCGGCGATACGAACCGGTCTCTTCAGCAGGGACGCCTTCGTCCCGCTGGAGCCCAGCGAGCTGGTCGACGGCAGCCTGCGCGTGCCCTTCGACCGGGCGCTGATCAAGGAGGCGCCCGACTTCGGCGTCGGCCGCCACCTCTCGCCGGAACAGGAACTCCAGCTCTACCACCACTACGGCCTGGACGTGGCGGCCGCTCCCCCGCCGCCCGACCACGACTTCGGCAAGCTGGCCGGCAAGGGCAAGGGCCCCGACGAGGGCTGACCCCTCCCGCCCTCCGCGTCGGCGACCAGCGGCAGCGGATCCGCGGGCGTCAGCTCCGGGTCGTCCACCGCGAAGGTCCGCACCCGCCCGACCTCCGAGTACGGCGTCTCGAACCGCACGGTGACCCGCCCGAGACCGCTGCCCTGCACCCAGCCGTGCCCCAGCTCCGTGTGCCGCACGTCGTGCCCCGCCGGCCACCGCCGCTCGGCGGGCGAGGGTCTGTGCTCCTCGGCGGGCCCAATCTCGGGCTGCTCGGCCGATTCCTCGGCCCGGTCTCCCGCAGCCTGGGCGAACAGGTCCTCCTGCGTGTAGTCGGCGAGCCCGCTGACCCCCACACCGAGCAGCCGCACGCCACCCGTGGTGTCCACCGAGTCCAGCAGTCTGGCCGCCGCCTCACGCACCACGGCGGGGTCGTCGGTGGGCCCGCGCAGGGTCTCGGATCGGGTCAGCGTGGAGAAGTCGTATCTGCGCACCTTGAGCACGATGGTCCGCCCGGACAGACCGGAGGCGCGCAGCCGCCGCACGCAGCGGTCCGCCAGCCGCCCCACCTCGACGCCGACCCGCACCCGGTCGTGGATGTCCACGTCGTAGGTGTCCTCGACCGACACCGACTTGGTCTCCCGCTCGGCCACCACCGGACGCTCGTCCCGCGCCAGCGCCATGGCGTACAGGGCGTGGCCGTGCGCCTTGCCCAGCAGCCGCACCAGCTCGTCCTCGCCCGCCTCGGCGATCTCGCCGACCGTGGTGATCCCGGCCCGCCGCAGGTGGTCGCCCGTGGCCGGTCCCACCCCGGGCAGCGTCCGCACCGTCATCGGCTCCAGCATGGCCCGCTCGGTCCCCGGCGGGATGAGCACCAGTCCGTCGGGCTTGGCCGCCTCCGAGGCGATCTTGGCGAGCATCTTGGAGGCGGCGAGGCCCACGGACCCGGTGAGGCCGGTGACGGTGCGGATGTCCGTGCGCAGCTTCGCCCCGGCCACTCGCGCCGACTCCGCGTCCCGGGCCGCCCCGCCCGCGTCCAGGTCCACGAAGGCCTCGTCCAGGCTCAGCGGCTCCACCAGCGGCGACAGCTCCCGCAGCAGGCGCATCACCTGCTCGCTGATCGACCGGTAGAGCTCGAAGCGCGGCACGAGGTAGGCGGCATGCGGCGCGAGCCTGCGGGCCTGGCCCATCGGCATCGCGGAGTGCACCCCGAACACCCGCGCCTCGTACGAGCAGGTGGCGACCACACCGCGTGGTCCGAGGCCGCCCACCACGACCGCCTTCCCGCGCAGGCTCGGCTTGGACGCCTGCTCCACCGAGGCGAAGAAGGCATCCATGTCGAGATGCAGGATCGTGGGCGCGGTTCTCACATCTCCGATGCTGCCCTACGCCACTGACAATGCCGTCATCGGACGGCTCCGGGGCGCGGCGGGGTCAGACCGCCCGGTTGTTGCGCCGCCGGGCCAGCTCGTCGGCCGGATTGTGCCCCACCAGGGTCTCCCCCGTGTCGATCCGCTCGCCGTGCAGCTGGGACAGCGCGCTCTCCACGTCCCGCCACACCACGCCGACGGCGATCCCGAAGACGCCCTGACCGCCCTGGAGCAGGGCGTGCACCTCGTCGGGAGACGTGCACTCGTAGACGGTGGCGCCGTCGCTCATCAGCGTCATCCGCTCCAGGTCCCGGAAGCCGCGCTCCCTGAGGTGCTGGACGGCGGAGCGGATGTTCTGCAGGGACACACCGGTGTCGAGGAAGCGCTTGACGATCTTCAGCACGACCACGTCGCGGAAGCTGTACAGGCGCTGCGTCCCGGATCCGTGCGCGGGCCGCACGCTGGGCTCGACGAGGCCCGTGCGGGCCCAGTAGTCGAGTTGCCGGTAGGTGATGCCGGCGGCCGCGCAGGCCGTCGGCCCGCGGTAGCCGATCTGCTCGGACGCCATGGACGTCGCCCCTCCGCTGGTCGGCACGGCTGCCGGTGGCTGCGGACCGGGATCGGCCGCAACACCGTGCTGGGCGTGGCCCGCGCCTGCGCGAAGCCGGGAGCCCGGGGGAGGGTACGGACCGCCTGCCCCGAGGCTGTGCCCGGGGCCACCCCCAACCGTACCGTCGCCGCTGATTCTCACGCCGACCTCCGTCCTTGACCTGCCTCCTCGAAGGTAGGCAGTCACCAAGGGTGCGTCAACGATCGCCACACTCGGCACGCCGAGTGATAATCACCCTACGAGTGGTTTCCCGTGTCCAATCCCGGGAAAGGCTAGCCGGATGTGCCCCGACGGGCCCGCGTCTCACTGATTGCTGGTCCCGAAGTCCTCGGGCGAGATCTGGTCGAGGAACTCGCGGAACTTCTCCACCTCGTCCTCCTCCTCGTCCGGAATGGCGATACCGGCGTCGTCGAGGACCGTGTCGCTGCCGTAGATCGGCGTACCGGTGCGCAGGGCCAGCGCTATGGCGTCGGACGGCCTGGCACTGACCTCGACTCCGCTCGCGAAGACCAGCTCGGCGTAGAAGACCCCGTCACGCAGGTCGGTGATGCGCACTTCCGTGAGCTCCTGGCCGACGGCTTCCAGCACGTCCTTGAACAGGTCGTGGGTCAGCGGCCGTGCGGGCGCCATGCCCTGCTGGGCGAAGGCGATCGCCGTCGCTTCCCCAGGTCCGATCCAGATGGGAAGGTAACGGTCGCCGCCCACCTCGCGCAGCAGCACGATCGGCTGGTTGGAGGGCATCTCGACCCGGACACCTACGACATCGAGCTCGTTCACACAGCAACCCTAGGCCGTGCCCGGGACGTTTGGGTAGTCGGGCCGGGATCGGGTGGGCGATCCGGGTCCCCGGCCCGCCCGTTTCAGGGCAGCCGCACGCCCAGAGCGGTCTGCACCAGCGCCGCGTGCAGTCTCACCGCGAGTCCCGCCAGCTCCTTGGTACGGGCTTCCGCGTGTGCCCTGGTCTGGGGGTTGCGGTGGCGCTTCAGCGGCGCCACCACCTGGTCGACGAGCCCGGCCTCGCGGTCGGCGGCGGCCTTCATCACCCGCAGGTGCCGCGGTTCGATGCCGAAGCGCCCCAGCTGCACCACCAGCGACGCCACGGTGACCGCCTCGGCGTCGTACGCCCCGTCGGGCAGCGGGGCGAGCAGTCCGTACGACTCCCACTCCTTCAGCTCCTGCTCGCCGATCCCGGCCGTGGCGAGCAGCTCGTCCCGGCCGATCCGGGCCACCGTCGGGCTCTCGGCGGGCTCGGTCGCGGCGGCCTCCCCGTCCCGCTGCCGGCCGACCCGCGGCAGCGCCACGGCCTCACCGCGCTCCACGGCGTCCAGGTGCTCACGGATCACCTTGAGCGGCAGATAGTGGTCCCGCTGCATGCGTAGCACCTGGCCGAGGCGTTCGACGTCGTGCGCGCTGAACTTGCGATACCCGGCCGGGGTCCGCCGCGGCTCGACGAGACCCTCCGACTCCAGGAAACGGATCTTGGAGATGGTGATGTCGGGGAACTCGTCACGCAGCGCGTTCAGCACTGCGCCGATGCTCATCAGCCCACTGTCCGTGGCGGCGGCGCCTGGCCCGGCACCGCCGCTCGGTGTTTGAGACATGGACCTTCCCTGGAGGTTCCCCGGGCGGACGGCCCGGGGGCGGGTCAGTAACCCCGCTGGCTCGCGTAGAACACCAGCCGGTACTTGCCGATCTGCACCTCGTCACCGTTGGACAGGGCGACCTGGTCGATGCGCTCCCGGTTGACATACGTGCCGTTCAGGCTGCCGACGTCGGCGACCGTGAAGGAACCGTCCGGGCTGCGGCGGAACTCCACGTGCCGGCGCGAGACCGTCACGTCGTCCAGGAAGATGTCGCTCTGCGGATGACGCCCGGCGGTGGTCAGCTCGCCGTCCAGCAGGAAGCGGCTGCCCGAGTTCGGGCCGCGGCGCACGACCAGGAGGGCGGAGCCCAGCGGCAGCGCGTCCACGGCCGCCTGCGCCTCGGGAGAGAGCGCCGGCATCGCCGTCTGGCCGGTGACCTCGGCGTCGTAGGCCTCCAGACCGGAGATGGAGATCGTGGAGGTCGTCTCGGAGGCACGCTCCGGGACCGCGCCGGGCCGCAGGGGAGCACCGCAGTTGGAGCAGAAACGGCTGTTCTCCGCGTTGCGGTTGCCGCACCTCGTACAGACCAGGGCCGACATGGACGGATCCTCCTGCCGCGACTGCCCCGCCGGGGCGTTCGACGCGTACGGGTCGGGGGTGAACCCTCCACCCGCACCCGGGGCCGAGGGCTGGCCGAAACCTATGCCGCCGGACTGAGCAGGGTCAACAGACGGCGCGCCCGGACCACCCACCTGGTCCCGGTACATCGGGCGTCGGCCCTCGTCGGGCTGTGCGCGATGGCGGGCGGTCGCGTTGTCGCCGCTGCCCTCTCGCGCGCTCTTGCCGAACAACTTCGCAAACAACTTCACGGGCGATTCCCCTTGACCGAAACAGACCCGCCCGTGGGGCAGGACGAACCCTTACTGAACGCACTGGCCGACCCGGACACCTTCACAACGTCCGTCTCCACCAGACAGTTTCCACCACGCACCACCCAATCGGTGCGCCGACCCCCCGCAACCTCATGCCCTCGCCGGACACCCCCCATGCACCGCCGGTTCACTGGGAGGACGACCGAGCGTAGTCAGGCCGCTCCGCCGCTCGCAAGGCGTCCACGACGATCTTGCTCGACCGCTCAACAGTAACGGTGGCCTGTTCCTTCTCCAGAGTCTGCACCACTCCTCCAGGAATGTTGAGAGCCGGTTCGAGGTCCTGCGGCTTGCCGATGACCTGGAAACGATACGGCGCGTTGATCTTGTTCCCGTCGACGCTGACGGAGCTGTCGGCGTCCGCGAGGTACGTGCCGGCCACCACCCGTACACCGTTCACCTGGATCGCCTCCGCACCCGCCGCGCGCAGCTCCTGGATGGCGTCGAGCAGCATGTCCGCCTCGACCGTCCCCTTCGTGTCCTCGATGGTCACCGTGATACCGGGCCCCTGCGCGGCCACGGTGCCCGCGAGGATGCCCAGTTGCCGCTCCTTCTCGAGCGTCTGCTTGCGGGCCTCCTCCGCCTGGTCGGAGCTGTTCTCCAGCTCGTCGCGCTGCTTCTCGAGGCCCTGTTTCTCGTCTTCAAGACGCTGAGTACGGTCGTCCAGTTCATCGAGGATGCGAACCAGATCCTCCTGGCGGGCGCCCCGCAACGCGCTGTCGCTGTCACTGTTGGACGCCACCTGCACCGCGAGGCCGAATCCGAGCCCGAACAGGAGCAGGGCGACGATCAGTTGGGCCCGCGTCAGGCGCGGCGGCCACAGCCCCTTCAGGAGCCGCTGCCTGCCGGTCACTCCGTCGCGCTCCCCCTGCGCGGGACCCGGGACGCCGCCCGCGGGGTCGTCCGCCGACGTGGACCGCGACGGCGGCACCTCGTCCGGCAGTTCCTTGCGCAGCCTGTTCGCGGGCTGCTCGTCGTCGCTCATCCGCCTCACGCCCGGAAGACGTGGCGTCGGATCGCCGCGGCGTTGGAGAAGATACGGATGCCGAGGACCACCACGACCCCGGTGGACAGCTGGGCTCCGACGCCCAACTTGTCGCCCAGGAACACGATCAGTGCGGCCACGACCACGTTCGACAGGAACGACACCACGAAGACCTTGTCGTCGAAGATGCCGTCGAGCATGGCCCTCAGCCCGCCGAACACGGCGTCCAGCGCCGCCACGACGGCGATCGGCAGATACGGCTCCACGGCCGCCGGCACCTCGGGCCGGACCAGCAATCCGGCCACGACTCCCACGACGAGGCCCAGTACGGCGATCACGATGTGCCCTTCTCGGTTATCGGCTGTGCTGTACGTACGATCACACTCGGTGCGGCCGGCAGCTTGAGGTCGTCCGCGACGGAGATGGCGGTCCGGATGCCGTAGCTCTCCTCCAGGGCATGCAGGTACAGCCCGTCCGCGCTGTCCTGGAAGCCCCTGCTCAGCCGCTCGCCGTCCCCCACCGCGAGCACCGTGTACGGCGGCACCAACGGCCTGTTGTCGACCAGTATCGCGTCACCGGCGGCCCTGATCGCCGACAGCGCGGTCAGCCGCTGTCCGTTGATGGAGATCGCCTCGGCGCCCGACTCCCACAACCCGTTCACCACGCGCTGCATGTCCCGGTCCCGTACCCGTCCGGTGTCGGAGAACCCGGAGGTGCCGCGCGGCTGCCCGTCGGCGCCCGTGCCGCCGACGTCCTTGGCGTCGTTCACCACGAGCTTCACGCCGGGGCCGTGCACTTCCACCGCGCCCGACAGGATCCCCACCAGGTCGGACCGGTCGCCGTCACCGCTCTTCTCCAGCGCCTCGCGCCGGCGGGCGTCCACGTCGTCGCGCAGCTCGTCGACGCTCTTCTCCAGCTCGTCGGCCGCCGAGGTCTCCCCCTCTATGCGGTCGACCAGCTCTTCACGCTCCTTGGCGACGCCGGGAGCGGCGACCCGTGCCTGGGCCGCCCCGACCGTCACGACCAGGGCGGCGAGCACCAGACCGGCCGCCAGGCCCAGCTTGGCACGCAGCGTCTTGGGCATGCCCCCACTGCCGTCGGCCTTCTTCCGCGCGGCGGCCTCGGCGTATCCGTCGTCGAGGCTGTGGTCCATGACGTTCGTGAGCAGCGACATGGACGCGTCCAGGCGCGCGGGCCGCGTGGGTTTGCTCCGAACGGGGGGTGGCTGCGGCATGCCGCACATCGTCGCACGCCGCCGCCACTACCTCCGAACGGCCCCACCGGCGTGCCGGACCGGCCCCCTTGGGGACACTTGTCCGGCACGCGCGCGTGCGGTGTGTTCTCAGCGGCCCGCGCTGTCCACCACTGCGGCCCACTCGTCCAGCAGCGCCTGCGCGGAGGCGTCGTCGGGGCCCTCCGCCCACAGATGGGTGACCGCCTCCGCGGGGTCGGGCAGGACCATCACCCAGCGCCCGTCGGTCTCGACCACCCGCACCCCGTCCGTGGTGTCCACGAACCGGTCTCCGGCCGCCTCGACGACCCGCCTCATCACCAGGCCCTTGACCGCCCACGGAGTGGCCAGATCGCGCTTCAGGACGTGCGCCCGCGGAATCCGCGCGTCGATCTGGCTCAGCGTGAGCTGCGTGCGCGCGACCAGCCCGATCAGCCGGACGAAGGCCGCCGTGCCGTCGTACACACTGCTGAACTCGGGGACGATGAAGCCGCCCTTGCCGTCTCCGCCGAAGATCGCGCCTTCCTCGCCCCCCACCCGGGTCAGGTCGTCCGGTGAGGTGGTCGTCCACTCGACCTGCGTGCCGTGGTACGCGGCGACCTGCTCGGCGATCCTGGTGGTCGTCACCGGGAGCGCCACCCGGCCGCTGCGCCGCTCGGCCGCGATCAGGTCCAGCATCACCAGCAGCGCCCGGTCGTCCTCGATGATGCGGCCCTTCTCGTCGACGAGCGACAGCCGTTCACCGACGGGGTCGAACCGCACGCCGAACGCGGCCCGCGAGGACGCCACGATCTCCCCGAGGCGCACCAGACCGGACCGCCGCATGTCGGCCGACTCGGTGGGCCTGGCCTCGTCGAGGCCGGGGTTGATGGTCAGCGAGTCGACGCCGAGTTTCCCGAGCAGGCTCGGCAGCACCAGCCCCGAGCTGCCGTTGGAGGCGTCGACGACCACCTTGAGCCCGGACTCCGCGATACCGGTGATGTCGACGTTGCGCAGCAGTGACCCGGTGTACGAGTCGAACACGCTGGACGGGAAGTGCAGGTCACCGATCTCGCCGGGGAACGCCCGCCGGTACTCCTGGCGCGCGAACACCCGGTCCAGCTTCCGCTGGCTGCCCTGCGACAGGTCGGCGCCCTGACCGTCGAAGAACATGATGTCGACGGAGTCCGGCACTCCCAGGGTGGTCCGGATCATGATCCCGCCGGCACTGCCCCGCGCGGTCTGCTGCCGCGCCACGGGCAGCGGTACGTTCTCCAGGTCGCGTACGTCGATGGCGCTGGCCTGCAGCGCGGAGATCACCGCCCGCTTCAGCGCACGGGCGCCACGGGAGTGGTCACGGGCCGTGGTGACGGTGGACCCCTTCTTCAGGGTCGTCGCGTACGCACCGGCCAGCCGCACGGCCAACTCCGGAGTGATCTCCACGTTCAGGATGCCGGAGACCCCGCGCGCACCGAAGAGATGCGCCTGCCCGCGGGACTCCCAGATGACCGAGGTGTTGACGAAGGCACCGGCCTCGATGGTCTTGAACGGGTAGACCCGCACATTGCCCTGGATGATCGATTCTTCACCGACCAGGCATTCGTCGCCGATGACCGCGCCGTCCTCGATCCGCGCGGCGCGCATGATGTCGGTGTTCTTGCCGACCACGCAGCCTCGCAGATTGCTGTGCGGTCCGACGTACACGTTGTCGGCGACCACGGCCTTGTGCAGGAAGGCGCCGCTCTTGACGACGACGTTGGACCCGATCACCGTGTGCTCGCGGATCTCGGCGCCGGCCTCGACCTTGGCGTAGTCGCCGACGTACAGGGGTCCGCGCAGCACGGCGTCGGGATGCACCTCGGCGCCCTCGGCCACCCAGACGCCGGGCGAGATCTCGAAGCCGTCGATGTCGACGTCGACCTTGCGTTCCAGAACGTCGGCCTGGGCCTTCACATAGCTCTCGTGGGTACCGACGTCCTCCCAGTAGCCCTCGGCGACGTAGCCGTAGATGGGCTTGCCTTCCTTCATCAGCTGCGGGAAGACGTCACCGGACCAGTCCACGGGCACATCGGGGTCGACATAGTCGAAGACCTCGGGCTCCATGACGTAAATCCCGGTGTTCACCGTGTCCGAGAAGACCTGGCCCCAGGTCGGCTTCTCCAGGAAGCGCTCGACCTTGCCCTCTTCGTCGACGATGGTGATACCGAATTCCAGCGGGTTGGGCACGCGCGTCAGACACACGGTGACGAGCGAGCCCTTTTCCTTGTGGAAATTGATCAGGTCGGTGAGGTCGAAGTCGGTCAGGGCATCGCCGGAAATGACCAGGAAGGCATCGTCCTTCAACGCCTCCTCGGCGTTCTTGACGCTTCCGGCGGTACCGAGTGGCTTCTCCTCGTTGGCATAGGTGAGCTCCATTCCGAGCTCCTCGCCGTCACCGAAGTAGTTCTTGACCAGCGAGGCCAGGAACTGGACGGTCACGACGGTCTCGTTGAGCCCATGCCTTTTGAGCAGCCGAAGAACATGCTCCATGATCGGCCGGTTGACCACCGGCAGGAGCGGCTTGGGCATGCTCGAGGTCATGGGACGAAGGCGTGTGCCTTCGCCTCCAGCCATCACGACGGCCTTCATGTCGGAAGCGTCCTCCTCTGAGAGACGACGGTTTAGCCGACTTCACCCGTCCAGGGTCCCGCACTTTTCCAGCGCGGGCCATCCGGCCACCGGGACCGCACAATCAGCGAGTTCAATCGGCTGCGACGTCCGCACGAACCAGGCGGCGGACCTGCACCACGTAGAGAACACCTGCCCACCAATACAGGGTTGTACCCCATCCGGCGAACGCCCATCCGAAGACGGCGGCGAGTGACGCGATCCATCCGCTGCCGTCGCTCAGCAGAAGCAGGGGGAAGGCGTACATCAGGTTGAAGGTGGCGGCCTTGCCCAGGAAGTTCACCTGCGGCGGCGGATAGCCGTGCCGCCGGAGGATGCCCACCATCACCAGCAGCATCGCTTCCCTGGCAAGCAGTACAAGGGTCAACCAGAGCGGGAGAATCTCGCGCCAGGTGAGCCCCACCAGGGTGGAGAGGATATAGAGCCGGTCAGCCGCCGGGTCCAGGAGCCGGCCGAGGCTGCTGATCTGATTCCAGCGCCGCGCGAGCTTTCCGTCCAGGTAGTCGCTGACCCCGCTCAGGGCCAGCACCAACAGCGCCCAACCGTCGCTCTGCGGGCCGCCGAACTCGGGCCGCAGGATGAGCCACAGGAACAGGGGCACGCCGGCCAGGCGCGCCATGCTGAGGATGTTCGGGATGGTGAGGACCCGGTCGGTCTGCACGCGGGTCTCCTGGACCTCCACGCGGGGGCCTCCTGGGGGAAACGAGCCAATGATGCTCACTGACCTTACCTCAACGCAAAAAAGCTCTGGCTCTCGGGCTGCATGCCCAAGAGCCAGAGCTCTAAAAGGAGTTCGGCGGCGTCCTACTCTCCCACAGGGTCCCCCCTGCAGTACCATCGGCGCTGTAAGGCTTAGCTTCCGGGTTCGAAATGTAACCGGGCGTTT